>CAYLOP010000030.1:0-14009 GCA_964385305.1 uncultured Anaerolineaceae bacterium
CACCTCCCACACTCAAATCCGGTGGCTGAACCATACCTTGGAGGGCGCAGTCGCCCTGTTGGTTTTGGGATTTGCCGTCTGGCCGGTTTTCCATCCCCAAAAAGAAGCTGTCCTGACCGGGGAAGTTCCCTTCGAGTTTGATGAGTACCCGGTTTTCGATGAATATTTGTTGGATATTGCTCGGGCGATGATTATTGAGCTGCCGGAAAATGCGGTGGTCTTAACCGATTGGGACGCGGTCTGGCCGTATTACTATGCTGCTCACATCGTGGAAGGGCGCACCGACCTGGTTTTCATAGAAACCCATCCCGCTGACGATGTGGAGGGTATCGCTGATTCCTTAGTGGCGTATATTGCTGCAAATCTGGAGGATCATCCGGTTCTATTTCAAGAGCGCGAGCCGACTTTGCTTGAAGCCGGATACACTTTCCACTCAACTCGATTTGGGTCAATCCGTCTGCTTCGGGTTCTTGATGAATGATCCATGATAGTAAATAATTATGGAAAATCAAATTGAGGTACGCAATCATGCAACTCACCATTGGAAAACTGCGTGGTCTCCAGCAATGTGCAAGCTCTCGCGGTAGCTTCACATTCCTGGCGCTGGACCACCGCCAGAACATACGCCGCGCCCTCAATCCCAAGAACCCCGACTCTGTCGCCGGCAGCGCGTTGACGGATTTCAAACTCGAAGCCGCCGCCGCCCTCGCTGGTGATGCCACGGCCGTGCTGCTCGACCCTGAGTATTCCGCAGCGCAGGCCGTGGCCGCGGGTGTGATCCCCGGAAATGTCGGGCTTGTAGTGGCTGTGGAAGCCACCGGCTACACCGGCGATCCTGCCGCCCGCCAGAGCAGCATTCTTCCCGGATGGAGCGTGGAAAAGGCCAAACGCATGGGTGCAGATGCAATCAAGTTGCTGGTGTACTATCATCCAGATGCTGCCACCGCTTCCGAAATCGAAGCCTTAACCCGGCAAGTGGCGGACGAGTGTAGAAAGCATGATCTTGGCCTGATGCTCGAACCGCTCTCCTATTCCCTCACTGGGGGAAAATTGACCTCCGATAAAAAACGCTCCGTGGTGGTCGAATCTGCCCGCAAATTGACCCCCCTCGGGGTGGATTTGCTTAAAGCTGAGTTCCCACTCGATACCAGCAACAGCGATGAAAGTGCCTGGGCTTCGGCGTGCGCCGAAGTTTCGGCGGCTTCTATTGCCCCCTGGATTTTGCTCTCCGCTGCGGCAGATTTCGAGACTTACCTGCGGCAGGTGACGGTTGCCTGTAACGCGGGCGCATCCGGCATCGCTGTTGGCCGCGCTGTCTGGAAGGAAGCCGTCACCATGAGCAGCCAGCAGCGCCTTGATTTCCTACGGACCACAGCTAAAGAGCGCCTCACCCGTCTTAACGCCCTCTGTATGGCTCTCGCCAAACCCTTCACCGATTTCTATACTACCGAAGCGCCTTTCAATTGGTACAAAACCTACTAACTAACGATCGGGTGAACGACTATGAGACTATTCGACGTTTTAGTTGCAGGCGAAATCAACCCTGACCTCATTCTCTTCGGTGATGTCGAACCGGCATTTGGGCAGGTGGAAAAACTGGTCGATACCGCCACCATGACCATCGGTTCGTCTTCGGTAATATTCGCCTGTGGCTCGGCGCGGCTCGGGCTGAAGGTTGTCTTCATCGGCGTGTGTGGTAACGACGTTTTTGGCCGTTTCATGCTCGAGGAAATGCAAAATCGGAATGTAGATGTGAGCAATGTCATCGTCCGCCACGATGGACAAACCGGCTTGAGCGTGATCCTGAATCAGGAATCAGACAGGGCGATATTGACTCACGCAGGCCTGATCGCCGCACTACAGGTGTCAGACATCTCTGACACGTTGCTTCGTCAGGCGCGGCACCTGCATGTGGCTTCATACTTCCTTCAAACTGCGCTTCAGCCTGATTTACCGGCTCTCTTTCGGCGAGCTCACGGACTTGGGCTGACAACTTCGCTCGATACCAATTACGATCCATCCGAGAAATGGATCGGTTTTGATGAACTACTTTCGGTCACGAATGTGCTCTTGTTGAACCAGAAGGAAGCGATTTCGCTTTCGGGAGAGTCGAATGTCAATTTGGCGGCGAGCAGTCTCGCGTTGAGGGTGGATGCGCTGGCGGTAAAACTGGGGGCGGCTGGAGCGATGGGAATCCGTGGCGGCCATAAGGTCAGTGTCCCTTCCATCCCTGTGAAAGTGGCCGATACGGTTGGTGCAGGTGATTCATTCGATGCGGGATATATCTATGGCTATTTGCACGACTGGGAATTGGGGAAGTCTTTGAGATTAGCTTGTGCATGTGGCGCGTTATCCACACAAAAGACAGGGGGGACAGAAGGACAACCTACGCTTGATGAGGTGATGAAGTATGTACCTGGATGAAATCGTGGCAGCGCAAAAACGTGGCGAAGCAAGAGGAATTGTGTCTGTTTGCTCAGCTCATCCATGGGTGTTGAGAGCCGCCCTGCAAGATGCCCCCGGCTCCTTGCTCATCGAAGCTACCTGTAATCAGGTCAATCAAATGGGCGGCTACACAGGCATGACGCCTGCGGAGTTTGTCCGTCACGTACGCGGGATCGCGAAAGAAAGTAATTGCCCCTTTGAATATATAATTCTGGGCGGCGATCACCTTGGGCCCTCCGTGTGGCAGAATGAAAAGGCCGAATCTGCTATGCAAAAAGCAGAAACGCTGGTCCGTAATTACGTCGAGGCAGGCTTCGTTAAAATCCATTTGGATTGCAGCATGCGCCTCGCGGACGACCCCGAAAGTGCTTCTGATGTGGAACTCTCCGCTCGGCGGGCAGCAAGATTGGCCAGGGTAGCCGAGACATTTGGAAATGAGAATTTGCGCTATGTGATCGGTACAGAAGTTCCCATCCCGGGTGGGGCGACGGACCACGAAGAAGGCGTATGTGTGACAAAAGTTGAAGACGCACAGCAGACCATCGAGGTCACGCGTGAAGCATTTCTTCGCCAGGGGCTTGAAGCAGCGTGGGAGCGGGTCGTCGCAGTTGTCGTCCAGCCAGGCGTAGAATTTGGCGATGATTTCATGCTCGATTACCGACCCGAAGCCGCGCGCGAGCTGGTCCGCTATATCGAATCCGATCCGCAGCTGGTCTATGAAGCACATTCCACGGATTATCAAATGCCCCAGGCGTTGCAGAATCTCGTTCGCGATCATTTCGCGATCTTAAAAGTTGGCCCGGCATTGACCTTTGCCTTCCGTGAGGCGACCTTCGCGTTGGCGATGATGGAAAACGAGCTTTTCCCTCCAGATGAGCGCTCCAACTTGATTTCCGTCCTGGACAAGGCTATGGTTTACCATCCTGAACATTGGGAGAAATACTATCATGGCACGCTGGAGCAGCAAGCTTATAAGCGTAAGTATAGTCTGAGCGATCGTGTCCGCTATTACTGGCCGAAGCCTGAGATTCAACGGGCATTTGACCATTTACTCAAGAATCTGGGGGGAAAGCCTTTACCGCTCTCACTGGTCAATCAATTCCTACCGATGGAATATGCCCATATCCGGGCGGGCAAATTGGATAACGATCCGCGGGAGGTAGTGAGGGATAAGATTGCAGGCGTGTTGGCTGATTACACATATGCTTGTGCATGATGTCCCTTCTCAGATGCCAACTGAAAACGACAACGAAAAGAGAGAAACCTTGTTTGGGTAGGATAATTAAAGTTGAATACTGTTATATTCGTTGGTTCAACTCGCAGGTGCAGCGCCGAAGAATGAAAGAGATGATATTGAAGTTCCTGTTCTATACCTCGAGTGCGCTTGCTAGGTTGACTTTCTGCGTGTAGGATAATTGCATCGAACGCTCGCTGGGTTCCAAGTAGTCGAAAAACATAAGGCCACCCTTGGAGCACCAGACTGACGGTCCAAGGTCCCTGTTTTCGAATTCGAACTCACATCGCACCGTAGCCATGGCGAGGTGTAACCTGAAGGTCCTCAGCCGCCGTTCGCACCGGAAGGTCTTACCGGTGTTCGTCCCGGGAGCGAAGCGAGACGGGATTCGAATCCAAGCCCTGCTACCTAATGGCACACGGAAGGGTGCCTTTTTCCTTCTAAGTCCTCGTGTTTCGGAGTAGAACCAACGATCTGGGGATCCTGTGTTCGAATCCCCACGCAGCTACCTAGAAACGCCTTAAAGGACATATTTCGAGCTTTCTAAGAATATCGTTTCTGGAGTAATCATGAAGCCAGTTGGATGTTGTTTGTAGGATTATGTCTGTGATCCCTATTAAGTGAACTTGCAGGTAATTGCATGTTGAAGGAGAACGCTATAAGTGCAAGCTTTGATTTCTATGGCTGTCATCTTCTCAACAACATTAATTCCAGTAAAAATGCAGTAATTTGATATTGATGTTTAATTCTAAGTATTGAAACATCGGTACAGGCGGGGCAATATGAAGTTTAGATGCTTCATCCTGTGATTCTTATCTTGAGCTTTAGCAAACAATCCACTGAGTGTTCCTCGCCAGCGAATTCGCCTGCAATCTAAAACCGTTGCTAGATCGTTTTGGAGCAGACTCATGCTTGACACTGGTTCTTTTCAGCCTTGATGAGACAGCCTATGCCCGTGAGTTAGCTCCCATAGCTGGTCACTACCTAGCTCTCAAACTTGGCCCTCCATGGTTGTTTCGTAATTCGCTCAATGGGTTGCATCGTTATTTCGACCGGGTCATGGAGACCACGGGGATCTACAACACAGCTGGGTTCGATGATGATATACGAGCCTTTCCCTCCGTCCCTGCCCGGCATGATCTCTGGCGGCGATAGGCCTGTGATTGGATTGCTGGTCTACTCATCCGTCATGTCATCGACGAAGTTGATGCCCACCATATAGTTCATCTTCTGGCGTATAATCTTGCTGAAGATGCCCAAAACCTCTAAGGATGCGTTCATGCAAATTTATCCGAAATCCGCCCTCCAGTATGAGAAAACAAAATATTCTTTAGCCTTTGATGAGCGTTCTTTGCAGAAATTTCTCCTCATTGAGGGAGACTATTCAACATTCCAAGGGGAGTATCAATCTGGGGTTTGCCAATGTCCTCTGACTCCGGAAAACGCGGATGCGCTGAGAGCACGTCTGCCCTGGTTGAATCCCGTTCCGTTGGGATTAGCTACCTCCTTCGGCTTTGGGGACCGTTTGGGCATTGCCACTCCGGGGCATGTCGCTGCGGTAAAAGGTACGGGGATCGCGCCCATCTTTGCACAGCAATCTGTGCGTGAGAATGTTCGCACCGGACGAAATCCGCAAATCGTTCTAGACGATGCTATGTGGAGCCTCTTCGAGATGGGTTGGCGCGAACCTTGGGGTGCGGATGCCGATCATGTAAAGAATGTCGAGGATTTATCTCACTTCATTGCAGCCGGATATTCTTTCTATACCATTGACCCCAATGAATACGTCGATGACGATGCGCATGCTGATTCAATAGATATTTTGAGAGAGAAGCTCGCAGATTTTCCTTGGGATACGCTAAAGATTTCCTTGGAAGGACTGAAGCGGATTTATCTAGAGAGTGCGATCCGGGCGGAAGGGTACCTCGTTGAATTCCAAGAGGAATCGCTTCTGCGGGCTGTGGTCAAATTTGGTCGGGCAATAGCTCATATCAAGACATTATCCGATTATCTCGTTCAAAATGTCAACGAATTTGATCTGGAAGCATCGGTGGATGAAACGGATACTCCAACAACCATCCTGGAGCATTATTTCATTGCCAGTGAGTTACGGCGTTTGGATGTGCCATTTGTGAGTCTGGCACCGCGATTCATTGGCAGCTTTCAGAAGGGAGTTGACTACATCGGTGATATAAAGACTTTCGATGCTGAACTACAACACCATGTGGCTGTGATGCGCCACATCGGTGGGTATAAACTCAGTGTGCACACCGGTTCGGATAAGTTGAGCATTTATCCAAGCATTGCAAAACAAACCTGTAACCTAGTACATGTCAAGACAGCAGGGACCAGTTACTTGGAGTGTCTGCGCGTAATTGCTAGTGTGGATAAGCCTTTCTTTCGTGAGATCTTAGATTTTGCTCGATCTCGCTATGAAATGGATCGGGCCACTTATTATCTTTTTGGAACAATCGACAAAGTCCCTCCTTCAAATGCGCTGAGAGATGATGAGTTGCCCGGTCTGTTAGAACAATTTGACGCCAGGCAGGTGCTGCATGTAACCTTCGGTTCCGTAGTGGATCATTATAAAGAACGTTTGATGGATGTGCTCACTGCCAACCTCGAGGTTTATCACAAGCACCTCCAAAGACATTTCAAGCGCCATTTGGAGCCATTTATGGTGAAATATCCATAAGCGTTACATCGATAATAGGTGGTGTATATGAACATAAATTCTCCTTCCCAACTTTTCGATTTGCGGGATTCCATCGCTGTGGTGACAGGAGGAGCTGGAGTCCTATGCAGTGTTATGGGCAAAGCTTTGGGGAACGCGGGCGTAAAAGTAGCTGTATTGGATATCTTACCTGATGCAGCTGATCGCGTTGTTAAGGATATTGTAAGGGATGAAGGGGTAGCCATCGCTGTCCAGTGTGATGTCTTGGATAAAACCGACATTAAAAAGGCAGCTGATATCATTTTAGAAGAATATGGACGTGTGGACATTCTGATAAATGGAGCCGGAGGAAACAAACGAGAAGCCACGACCAGTCCAGAAAAGGAATTCTTCGATTTACCTGCGGACGCTATTCAATGGGTTTTCAATCTGAATTTCTTGGGCACACTGCTCCCCTGCCAAGTGTTCGGTAAAATGATGGTTGAGCAAGGTGCGGGTGTTATACTCAATCTGTCCTCGATGAATGCGTTTCAGCCCCTGACACGTATACCAGCTTACTCTGGTGCAAAAGCTGCAGTAAGTAATTTTACCCAATGGCTTGCAGTACACATGGCCCAGGAATATTCGCCGAATATTCGGGTTAATGCATTGGCACCAGGCTTTTTCTTGACGGAGCAAAACCGTTTCTTGTTAACAAATCCCGAAACCGGGGATTTGACAGAACGTGGCCAAACCATCATCAACCATACACCGCAAGCCCGTTTTGGTGAGGCGAAGGATTTGCTCGGTGCAATGTTCTGGTTGCTCTCTCCAGCATCGGAATTCGTCACAGGAATCGTTGTACCCGTGGATGGTGGTTTCTCGGCCTTTAGCGGTGTTTAACACCAGATACCAACAACAGCATCTCTGCTTAAAACCTCTGCCTAGCGCGATCATAAAAATGAGGCACTGGAAGGCGAGTTACTTAACGAATGAAGAGCCTTATGATCGATGTTCGAGTTGACGAGAGATTGCTCTACGTTTCCACGGCTGGGGAGATTTTGTACAGGTTGAAGGCATCTTAATGGGCAAGGATTCACCTCAAACCATCATCTTGATGGGTGTATCGGGTTGCGGGAAGACCACCGTAGGGAAGAGGTTGTCACAGGCTTTGGGATGGCCTTTCATCGACGGGGATGATTTTCATCCAACTGAAAACATAGCCAAGATGTCAAGGGGAATTCCCCTGAATGATGGTGACCGTGGACCCTGGCTAGCAAAACTACATGATTTAGTTGCAGACTATTTGCAGTCAGGCAAGTCGATGATCCTGGCTTGCTCAGCGCTCAGGCAGAAATATCGCGATCAGCTTAAAGAGGGAAATCCAGGCACTTTAGTTGTCTATCTTAAGGGGGATCTTGATCTGATTTTTAGGCGTATAGCTACCCGTGAGGACCACTATATGAAGGCTAAGATGTTACGGAGCCAGTTTGACACTCTGGAAGAGCCTGCTGATGCTATAACAGTTGATATCGATAAAAGCCTCGAAGAAATTGTGGAAGAAATAATTATTTACAAAGATTCTGGGAAGTAGATTTGAGTAGCAGCGAGGAAGGTCGAAAACAGGCCGCGTTGAGCAACGCCCCCGCACTCGCAGAAATTACAGCATTTGGGGAGGAATTCTTTTCCTCCCTTCTCCGCATAGGCAGACCTGACTGGGTTAGATTTTGTGGGTAGATAGAACTGGGTAATGACCGTTCTGCTTCGTAACAATGACGTTTTTTTATCCGTTTCCGTTCGTTACCTTATCGAGGTTATGGCATGCGACCTTATGTCCGCCGCCCATATCACACAGATGGGGCATAGTTTTTTTGCACTCCTCCGTTGCATAGCGGCATCTTGGATGAAACGAACATCCCGACGGAGCATATAAGGGACTCGGCACCTCGCCTTCCAAAATAATACGCGTTCTTTGTTTCTCCACATAATAATCCGTAGTCGGTACAGCAGAAAGCAATGCCCTCGTATACGGGTGCATGGGATTTTCGTATATCTCCACCGCATCCATCATCTCAACAATTCTGCCAAGATACATAACTGCGATTATATCTGCGATATGATGGACAACCGCTAGATCATGCGCAATGAAGAGATAGGTCAGTCCGCGTTTCTGCTGCAGGGTTTTTAACAGATTGATAATCTCTGACTGAATGGAAACATCTAGTGCGGAAACAGGCTCATCGCACACAATCAATTCGGGGTCACACGCCAAAGCTCTGGCAATACCCAGACGCTGGCGCTGACCGCCCGACATCTCATGCGGATATCTGTCGCTCATGGAAACATCCAGTTCGACCGCTTCCAGCAACTCGTTTATGCGATTCGTAATCTCCTGCGACGAATGATGCCGTTTATCCGAAGTAATGGCTTCCTTAAGAATCGAATAAATAGATTGACGCGGGTCCAGAGAACCATAGGGATCCTGGAATATCAACTGAATATCACGACGGAACGGACTGATTTGCGCCTTTGACATCTTTGTAATATCGATGCCCTTATAAAAAATGAGTCCGCCGGTCGGCTCATAAATACGCAAAACACATTTGCCTGTCGTTGTCTTTCCGCATCCGCTTTCACCCACGAGACCAAAGGTCCTGCCCTTTTCGATGAAAAAGGAGACATCGTCTACTGCCTTTACGTCACCAATCACCCTTCCAAGGAAACCTCTCCTAATGGGAAAATACATCTTCAGGGTTTCAACTTTCAGTATGGGCTTGCTCTGCATGTTCTCGCTCATTGCTTGTTCGCCGTTACATCAAGATGGCAGGCTGCATAGTGCTCGTTTTCCCCAACCTGACGAAGTGCGGGATATTCCTCCCAGCACCTACCGAACACATATGGACAGCGGGGCGCAAACGCACATCCCGGCGGTAACTCGTCCAGCCTCGGCGGCGCTCCCTGAATAGGTACCAAATTAAGATCCTTTTTAGAATCCAATTTCGGAACGCAATCCAGCAATCCAAGCGTATAGGGATGTTTGGAATGCATCAAAATATCTTCAGTCGTGCCCGATTCCACAATCTTGCCTGCATACATAACATAAACGCGATCGGCATATCGTGTCACAAGTCCCAGATTGTGCGTCACCATAATGACGGAGGTCCTATAGTTCTCTACTAGAGACAGCAGCAGCTCCATGACCTGTGCTTGCGTCGTTACGTCCAGCGCTGTCGTCGGTTCATCGGCAATGATAATTTTGGAACGACATGCAATTGCAGTTGCAGTCATTGCTCTTTGACACATGCCGCCGCTCAAATGGAATGGATAATTGTGCATACGTTCTTCAGCATCGGGAATACCCACAGCCTCCAACGATTCAACGCCAATCTCCCACGCCTCCTTCTTGCTGCATTTTGTATGCGTCATGATAACCTCTGTCAGCTGCTGACCAATCGTCAAAACGGGATTCAAAGAGGTCATCGGCTCCTGAAATATCATGGCAATAACAGCACCGCGGACATTCCGCATTTCCTGAGATTTTGGAGAGAAATCCAACAGGTTTCTTCCGCCAAACAAAACCTGACCGCCCAGGATCTTTCCGGGCGGGGTTTGGATAAGCTGTATAGTGGACATCTGCGAAACAGACTTACCGCATCCACTCTCACCAACGATTGCGATAATTTCCTGCTCATTCAAATAATAGGAAATATCATCAACTGCTTTCACTTCACCAGAAGCAGTAAAGAACGAGGTCTTTAAATTTTTCACTTCAAGCAGTTTCTTCCTTTCCATTACAGCCTCCCCCTTAATCTCGGATCGAGTGCGTCACGTAAACCATCGCCAACAATGTTGAATGCAACAACTACCAGCATAACGCACAAACCGGGAAGAATTGCCAGTCGCGGATGTAAAACCAAGTATTTATATCCCTCGGAAACCATACAGCCCCATGCCGGAGTGGGAAGCCTAATACCAACACCCAAATAAGCAAGACCGGCTTCGACCATAATTGCAATACCAAGACTCATCGTGAAAAGAACAATCAAGGGTGCAAAACAATTGGGCAGCAGATGTTTTATCAGTATCTTGCTGTCGCTTTGACCGACCAGCGATGCTGCTGTAATAAAATCATTGTTCTTAAGTGACAGTACCATGCCATACACCACACGCGTGTATGCCGGAATTGCTCCGACACCGATTACAATGCTGATTTCAAATATGCTATTTCCGACCAGCATTGCCAAAATCATGGACATAATCAAGGATGGAATGGATAGCTGAGCATCTATGATGCGCATAATAACCGAGCTGGCAAAGCCTTTAAAATATCCAGCAATCAAGCCAAGCGTGGTGCCTATCAAGCCTCCCCATATGCTCGCAAACAAGCTGGTTACAAGAGAAATGCGTGCACCATACAGCAAACGTGTAAGCAAATCGCGTCCGATATTATCTGTTCCCAGTAAATGCTCGGCAGAGGGCTTGGCAAACAACTGGGTCAAATCCTGTTCATACGGCGTATATGGCGTCAATATCGGAGCGAGTAATGCTGCCAATACAAACAATATGATGATTGCAAGGCTTATCTTGACGATGATGCCGCGGCCAAAAATCACGTTGAAAAACTGCTTCATTTTGTCAGTTTTAATATTCTCCAACATCCGCCCATCACCTCCACGCTTCTCGTATACGAGGATCTATAAAGCCGTAAAGAATATCGACGATCAGATTCGAGGCAACCGTGAACAACGATATGATCAGCACGCAGCTTTGCACGACAAAATAGTCGCGATTGCTGATTGCATGTGTCATCATCGTGCCAATACCAGCTATACTAAATACCTGCTCCACGAGCAACGAACCGCCGACAACCACACGCACCTGCATACCGATGATGGTGATAACAGGAATCAATGCGTTCTTCAATGCATGTCTTAAGATTACCTTGTGCTCAGGAATACCATTTGCACGAGCCGTACGAATATAATCCTGATTGATGACCTCCAGCATATTGGAACGAGTCTGTCTTGTAAGAGAAGCAAGCATTACGACGCACATACAAAAGATGGGCATGATCGCTTTCTTAAGAAACATCGGAAAATCTACTGATGGAGCTGTATAGCCCTGCATCGGCAAGAGTTTCAATCCTACCGCAAATATGTATATGCCAACGATGCCAAGCCAGAATTGAGGCGTGCCTATGCCCAAGGTTGCGATCAGCGTTATTCCCTGATCCAACCATTTGCCGCGCCTCGTTGCACTGATAATGCCAAATCCAACACCAACAATGACCGCAATAATCATCGCAGGAATACCCAGTGTAACCGTCCTCGGAAGACGTTCCTTAAGCAAATCCGCAACCGTTCTATGAAATACGATGGATATTCCGAAATCTCCTTGAAACAATCCCTTAATCCACAAAAAATACTGTTCGACAAGAGGTTTTGTTAAATTGAGTTCTTCACGTACACGCTGCACGTCCTCTTCCGCTGCTTCATATCCCATCGCCAAACGAACAGGTTCGCCGGGCAAAATATGCATGATAGAAAAGACAAACACTGAGACCATAAACACGACCAGTAATGAAATCAATACCCTTCAGATAATAAAATCTCTCATGGGCTCACCGCCTTGTAGAGTTGGTTTTTCATTGATGCTTTTGTCAACCGGCTCAAGTTGATAAAAAGAAAGATGTATGGTCAAGCGAATCTTGATTTGTTCCGTTTGAAGGTTCTTTGCCAAATCGGACTGTCACGCGAATTGCGGGAGAATCACTTATATTAAAAATCAATTGACTTATTACCACAACACGTGGGACAGCGTACTTTGTAGAATTACGCCCGTACTATCTATGAAAAATACACAGGAAATACTATTCGTCAAATAATAGTGATTACAGATTTTTAAAATCAGCTTCACGGTCAATCCACTTTCTGTAATCCGAAAGATTATTCATCTGTTGTGCAAATGTTGGATAACCACCCATATCATGCATTTCGGAATAAACAGAATTTTGATTCTTAAAGTTTTCAAGACCATATTTCATCATTCCATACATCGCTGCTTTTTCAAAAATATGCATTGTCACAAAATTGAATCCCAATTCATATACATCACTCAGATTGACATTGGGAATGCCATCCTTGGACATAACATCGGGCCACATCTTCCAACCCTTGATATACTTCGCAACACGTTTCGCATCTTCCATATCCCGGACACCGACCATGACCATCTCTGCGCCTAAATCTTTCGCTCTCAAAGCGCGCTCCATTGTCTCAATGAAACCCTCCTTAGTTTTGAGGGGGATACCGACCCGTGCAATGGTCACACAATCCGTACCTTCGCATGCAGCCAAGGCAGCCTTCACTTTGGACAGCCACAAATCACGAGGCACTACTTTCATCGCCTCATTAATGTCTATTTTTTCGACCTTCGCTAACGCATAGAAAAAACGTTCTGCTCCGCGAATACCCGTAGAGTCATCAATTGTAATACCCATTGCGCCCGCTTTCACAAGACGATGAATGTTACGATAGACAACAACGGGGCTCTCGCCAAAACCGTCGTCCGCATCAACAATCAACGGCCACGGATTTACATTGGTAATGCGTTCGGTAATCCATGCCACTTCATCGATCGTAGTAAATGCCATGTCGGGCAGCCCATTCATGCTGTAAGAAACAGCACCACCCGAAAGCATCAATGACTTATAACCACAAAGATCGGCTGCTCTTGCCGAGAGACAATCATACACACAGGGAGCAAAAAGCTGCCTTTCTGAAAGTAAATCTCGGAACTTAACTTTTTTCTCCATAACGATATCCTCACGCACTTACTCGAACTTGATGTCATAGGACTTTGAATTGACTTCCGTCAAATCATTGAACGCATCTTCCATTGGCATCCATTTCTTCCAATAGGCCAACAGAACATGATGATCTTTTCCGGGAAGCCAACCATCAAAATCATGTTCATCAACATAAACGGTGTTCTGATCCTTGATCGTGCGCATGCCATAATCCAGCATGCCAAACATTGCACCCTTTTCCGTATAATGAATGGTAACCAGGTTAAATCCCAGCTTTTCAATATCAGCCAGGTCCAAATCCGATTTTCCATCAGTCACACCAACATCTGGCCACATCTTCCAACCCGGATCGCGTTCTGCAACCAGCTTGCCCTGTTCAAGTGTCTTAAGCCCGATAACCATGGTCATGTCTGCACCGAGCTCACGGGCTGCAACGCAACGCTCAATGGCTTCTTCCATTCCATGCTGGGACGAAGTCGTAACAAGGAAGGGGGACGAGGCGGCTGCAGCGTCACGCTCAGTGGGTTTTTCCATTCCATGTTGTGAAACAAGCGCTTCCGTACGGGCGATCACCATGCAATCCGTATTCTTGACAGCTTCCACAGCAGCTTTAATCTTTGATAAGAACACTTCTCTGGATACAATCTGATGAGGACCTTCATTTTCATTGAATTGTCGTTCCCAACCGCGAATACCCGTGGAATCATCGATGGTCACTGCCATCGCTCCCGCTTTTGCTAGACGCTCAACAGTACGATAAGTATTAAGAGGAGATTCGCCATAGCCGTCATCCGCATCAACAATGATGGGGAGGGGCGAAGTATCCGTCATGCGGGTTGTTATCCAAACCAGTTCATCAGGATTCAATA
>CAYLOP010000030.1:14019-25479 GCA_964385305.1 uncultured Anaerolineaceae bacterium
CAAATCAGGAACCCCGCACATACTGTAAGCATAGGCACCGCCGGAAAGTAGCGCAGCCTTAAACCCAGCAAGCTCTACGCAACGCACTGAGATGCAGTCATACACACAAGGTGCGACCACTTGTCCTTCTTCCAACAGTTCTCTAAGTGTTTTCTTCTTTTCGTTCATTGCACATCTTCCCGTTTACCTAGTAGAACTTGGTTATCAATCATTACCTTTATTAAGAAAACTCGGCGAGGCCTTCGATGGCATATGCACGAACAGGAGAAGAATCAAGGCCTTTAATATACAGGGGGGAATAGGACATGAAGAAAATATCTTTTTCGAGGAGTTCCAGATTCTTTAGCACTTCGATAAAGAGAATGTTTTCAGCGAGCAGCACATCATGGAAAGGACCTACATCCTCAACTCGATTTTCAATGGATACGCCATCACCAAAGCCAACGCACTTGACCTTGCGGTCACGGCACCAGATGGCCGTATCTTCATTGACAAATAAGCGCTTGTCCTCCGCGGTATTTGTTTTCTCTGTGAATGGAGTCAATTTATAGGGAGAATCGAGAATGATAATATCATCCTTGTGCAACTTATCACCACAGGCTTTTTCCAACATCTCAGGGGAGATATATGAATTTGGCTCCGCATCATCAAAACTAACGTAGACAGCTCTACCTAGAAAGCATGTAATAGGCAATGCAGCTACATCAGGCCAATCGTCATGATGATGATACGGACATTCCGCATGCGTTCCGAGATGGCTCGTGATATCAATGATTGTATGAAAATCAGGAATGGGTCCGCCCGTATTAAAGCGGAACAGATGACAACGTCTAGTTTCCGTCTCAGGATCCAATAGTTTTGTCAGGTCGACAACTCTCAAATTTCCCATTTTATAAACGCTCATCATTTCCTCTGTTTTTATGGCAACGCTATTTGTTTTGCCCTTTATTTTCAAATGCATGAATTAAAGCTACAACGAATTCGTGATAAGGCACTGCAACGCCAAGACGTTTAGCCTCCTCCACAACAAAACCGCTGATGGTATCCACCTCAGTGCGAACACCCTTCTTTAAATCCGCGTAGATGGAAGTATAGCCATCTTTAGCATTAGCAAGCACCACCTTTATGTCCGAAATAACCTCTTCCACATCAAACTGCGCAAATCCATCTGTGTTCGCAACGGCGACGGCTTCACGCGCAAGCCACTCCATCATTGAACATGCATACGGATCATCCAAAATAAAGCCAAGCTGAACCTGCAATATCGCTGTCAGCGAGCTTGCTGCTGTATTTAAGAACAACTTTGTCCAGATCTGCCGCTTGACCTCATCAGAGACCGTCGTTTCAATTCCACAGCTACGAAAGCTATCTGCAACATGCTGTACTCTTGCACTCTTTCCGCCCAGGATGCCGATGGTCGTTTTACCACCGCCACCATGATGGATATGTCCATCCGAAATAATGGAGCTGTTGTGTTGGGTTGTTCCAATCAATACATGATCTTCATCGGTAAATTGAAGCAGCTTGGCTTCGTGCCCCGCACCGTTCTGTAACGTCATGACATAGGTGTCTTTCCCAATCAATTGACGATTTTGGGATAACGCCTCAAATGTAAACATCGCCTTGACAAAGACGATGATCAAATCCATTTCATTCAAACCGGATGTGTCCGTCAGAGCCTTTGGCAGAAAGGCGTTCTCTCCGTCTTTTTCGGTGATCGTAACACCTTTCTCATTGATCACTCTCACGCGCTGCGCATTGACATCCACCAACCATACATCATTATGTTTAGAAAGGTATCCACCAAATAATGCGCCCATTGCACCCGCACCAAGTACCGCGATTTTCATAGTTTTCCTCCGGTTGGTACCCAGGGATTCCTTCGCAAAATAAATGAAATCAAACCGTTTTCATGAAAATTTCATAACTAGCTAATCAAGTTTCACCTCAAATTGACGAGTTTTAGGTGAAACCTTGTTGAGCAATCACCTAAAATTCATTATGCGCTCATCACCCCGGAGAGTGAGTTCTTTGACTCATATACGCAGAAGTTGCAAAGCGTGCTTTGCAGAATTCTGCTCCTATCAATTAATGAATCTTATCCTTCGCCCGAATAAACGGGCGAAGGATAAATGTCGCATCTGATGTTGCATTTCAAACGAATTATCTGTCGAGCCAAGCCAGGTGAAAGTCATCAACAAACTTGTTTGTCTTGTAAATGCCTGAATCTTTTAGATCATCGGTATACGCAACAACATATTTTGTCAGCGTAATAACCTTCATCAAGGCCTGTTCTTCGAATACCTTGTAAGCGACTTCCTGGAATAGCTGATTGGCAGTCTCTTCATCTGCTGCAACCGCTTCGTTGATCATGTCGTTGACTTCATCGGTGTGCAGGAATGTATCGACACCCAAGGCGAAATCCAAGCCCTGAATGAAGTTCGCTGCCAATTGAGATGCTTGGCCATTCGAGGTGCCCATTGGGTGCAAGAGCATACCATACTCCCAATCGCCAATGTAGGCTTTGTAGTTTGCACGTTCAACCATGTTGAGTTCGACAGTGATGCCCACAGCTGCGAGTTGTTCAGCAATAATCTGTGCGCCATCCTCCATGCCACCGACCTCGAGAGTAATTCTGGTTGTGAAGCCATCTGCAAGGCCAGCTTCTTCCAGCAATTCCCTTGCCTTCTCGATGTTGTACGGAAAGCCCGTTACATCAGGAGAATAGACGGGGTCGGAGGATTTAGCCCATTGGTTACTTTCGAAGTAGTAACCTTTGGTGACAGCTTCAGAGATAGCTTCACTATCAATTGCATAGCTGATTGCCTGACGTACGCGAATGTCATACAGTGGGTCATCTTCATCCATGGCGTTATAGCAGAGGGTATAGCCGGTACCGGTTAACGCCGCGGTATCGACGACGATGCCTTCCTTCCCTTCAAGGTCAACCGCAAGGTCAAACTGACCCACCTCGAGGATGTCAAGCTCTCCTGCCTCAAGGGCTGCTGCAGCAACCTGGAGGTTGGTGTAGACCACCATGTTCACGCCATCCAGACGCGGCTCACCACGCCAATAATCCTCAAATTTTACGAGGTTAACGGATACATCGTGGTCCCAGCTCTCGAACATGAATGGGCCTGTGCCAACGGGATGCCCCTGCAAATATTCCTCGCCATAGGTGTCGAATGCAAGCTTAGAAGTGATGAAGCAGGTGCGTGCCAATGCGGTGGGGAACAGAGAATCCCATGCATTCATATAGGCGACTACGGTGTAATCATCCACAGCTTCTGCATTATCAAACTTGCCATAGAAGGAACCGGACAGAACGCCGCTTTCCTTATACTTGTTCATGTTCCACGCTACAGCTTCCGCATTCAGATCGCTGCCGTCGTGGAATTTAATGCCCTCCTTTACAACCAGGGTGAAAGTCAAAGCATCCTGATCCGGAGTGATGGACTCGATCAGATAGGGCTGAGCGACACCGTTCTCATCGTACTTCATGAGGAATTCATTGGTAACGTTTAGAACGTCCACATCCGTGGGATTACGGGTTGTCCAGGCGAGCAGCGTGGTGGGCTCAATACTGATATAGTAATTTACGGTACCGCCGGTCTTGTAAGTCAAAGGTTCCTCGGTTGCCGGTTGGACAGCAGGCGGTTCTTCCGTCGCAATGGCAGGCTGACTAGTAGGCGGTTCTTCCGTAACCGTTGCGGGTTGACAAGCAGCCAGGACTACGCTTAAGGCAATGAGTAGGCTCAAACCCCAATAAGTATAGCGCTTCATCTTTCCTCCTCCTTACAAGGATTTAAATTGATTGGATTCGGTTTGGCTTATGAAACTTAATCTTACTATTGAGTAATTAGCATCGAATTCAGCTTTCTCCACCTCCTTTTCTGTAATTAGCATTGTCTTTCCCAAATGAACATGAGTAAACAAGACCAAAGATTAATAGACTCTAGCTGCCCTTACAGGAGTGACGAAAAATGACGAATAGCCTGAAGGAGCAGCAAAATGAATGTAACAATCGGAAATAGACATCGAAGGCAATTCTCGGACCAATTGAAACTGCAAGCGATTCAAGAGGCCATACAAGGCGGGCTCCCAATCGGTCGTGTGTACGAGAAGTACAACAATCCTCCCAGCCGGTCTTAATCTCTGCCCAAGGGGAACCTGGAATGAACGCATGTTGTTAGAGATCACGCTCTCCATGGTTACGATGATTTGTGGGTTGAAAAAGTCTTTTATTGTGTCTAGCGCTATTTCGAAGCAAGATTGTCCTATATTGCAGTGATGTTCAACATGCTGCTATCTCTGAACCGGTCGCTCAATCCCGAGACGGAGCCTTATGATTGGCTTCACCGTATTGCTCAATACGCTCTGTGAACTGGCGCCAACGGTTACTACCAATCTGATAAAGGAGAAATTGTTTGTCGAATATAGCATGAGGTAGTGATATTGTCAATAATTTTTGGTATCGATTGCAAAAAAAGTTTGGCGCATTAAATGGAATCATGCCTGCTCACAAAGAACAGGCATGTACAATAAAAATAAGCTGAAACGATATCCTTTTACGTAGATTCTCTTTCCACAATCGAAGAGAGAATCATCATGTTTTTTGTTACATGTTTGTCTTGTAGAACATCTATCAGATTTCTTGCAGCAGCAACACTCAAGTCAAACAGCTTATTATCAAGGGAGGTTAAACGAGGAAAGCAAATCTCTCCATAGATGGAATCATCAACGCCAATAACCGCAATCTGCTCTGGCACATCAATTTTCATGTCGCACAAGG
The DNA here is from genome assembly GCA_964385305.1 of uncultured Anaerolineaceae bacterium. GTDB lineage: Bacteria > Chloroflexota > Anaerolineae > Anaerolineales > E44-bin32 > CAYLOP01. Next base: position 18,812 of record CAYLOP010000030.1, read on the forward strand.
CACGGATGCCTCCCACCGCCAACAAGTCAACTGCGTAAATGATGCCGTCCACCTCATGATGTTCTTTCATCAATTGATACGTTGCATCATAAGCCCCCTGCATAGAAGGCTTAGCGTTGACAATCAAAGGCTCACTTTGATTACACCACTGACGAACACCCGTTTCAAAGCCAAGCTGTTTTAACTTATTGCTAGGTGTGAAATTATCAATAACAAAGGCAAGATTGCTACGATTTCTGTCTACGAGTAGCTTTACACAGTTTGTTACGCCAGCTTGTTCATCTGCAATAACGCCATACACATTAGGTAAATCCAGATAACCGTTGGCAATAATGACAGGCGTTGTGGGAAGATATTTTTCGATAGCCTGCTGTACGAGCTCTGTCTGGAAAGTGGATCCAATTAAAACCGCAGCTTCAACACGTCTTTGATCCAAGATTTGAATGTATCTGGCCTTGTCTTCCTCTTCTCTGCCTGTATTCATTATGATGCAGCAATAGCCAAGCCTCACAAACTCGCGCTCCATATAGTACACGCCATCCGTATGATGCGTGGTTCGCATGTCCGAAACAAGAATGCCTATGATTTTTGATGCTTGATTGACCAAACCGCGAGCTGTTTCATTGGGAGAATAATGATACATCTCCAAATATTTTTGGACACGCTTCCTTGTTTTCCGATGTACGCCTTTTTTGTTGTTAATTACACGGGAAACCGTACTGGCTGAAACTCCTGCCGCTTTCGCAATATCATATATTGTCATATCCTGCTATCGATCTCCCCGTTCTTTAATGTCTTGCAAGCGATTGCGTGTGCCAATATTATATTCACTGCACAAAAAGCTAACAATATAGGATTCATGCTAATATGAATCGGGTTTCACGTCAAGAAATCTTTTCACGTTGTCGCCTATCTGATTGGCGAGGAGTTCTTAGCGAGTGTATCAGCGCCCTATTGAAAAGCCAGGATAAAATAAATAAACTATAATGATTATGAAGAATCTTTGCAATCGATTGCAGCACATTTAGGAGGTCTTTATGATACGCCCAAATAAGGAAAAGCTTGTTGCCGTTAGAGAACGTCTGTTCGATGGCGATGGGCAGATAACCGTCCGCAGCCTATTAAACAACGAAGAAGAGATGTATCATAAGGGACGGGTTTTTGCACACACCACATTGCCACCCGGCTGCTCGATTGGCTATCACATCCATTCGGGCGAATCCGAAACCTATTATATATTAAGCGGAATCGGCGAATTCAATGACAGCGGAACGCTGAAAACCGTCTATGCAGGTGATGTAACCATTACGCCTGCAGAGCAAGCTCACGGCATTAAAAATATCGGTGATGAACCCCTTGAGCTCATCGCATTAATACTTTACAAATAGTGCTTTGGCGAAGGTGTAGGAAGCACACCTAACATGAAATCCTTTCTCGACGAAGTCTTTTTGCAATCATCTGAAACGGCAAGACCACTTAACCACGACGATGCCAAACAAATGCCGATAATTGATTATCACTATCATATCAATCCCATTGAAATTGTTGAAGAAAGAAAATACACATCTATTCGCTCAACGATGCCGACCGCCCACTCTTCGACGAATCCGTCCAACTAGGCAGAGCGGCTATAGGTTTCCACAATTCAAAAGATTGGATAGAGGCTCGCGTAATTTCGTGATGAAAACGCTCAACCCTGATCGCTATTTTTCGCCTGATATCGCAACACGCAATGTCGCGCGCGAGTTATATCAAACCGTTGCCGAGCTACCCATCGTCTCCCCACATGGGCACGTTAACCCGCGTCTCTTCGCCAACCCTGATGCAACCTTCGGCTCTCCCGCCGACCTGCTCATCATCCCCGATCATTACGTCACGCGCATGCTGTATTCGCAGGGGATACCGATGGAATCTCTGCTCGAAGGTGATCATAGGGTTATTTGGAAACTCTTCTGCGAAAACTTCCATCTCTTTCTCGGGACTCCCAGCGGGATTTGGCTAACGGATGAACTCGCATCCGTCTTTAGTGTGGGTGAACAACCAAACGCCTCAAATGCAGATCAATTATTTGATGCCATTTCGGAAAAATTAGCCTCCCCAGAATTTTCCCCGCGACAGCTTTTCAAGCAATTCAACATTGAAGTCCTTTGCACCACCGATGCAGCAACCGACGCGCTCAACCAGCATCAGGCCATTCACCAGAGCGGATGGAATGGTCGAATTATCCCCACCTTCCGCCCTGATGCTGTGGTCAATCTCGATACACCCAACTGGAAAACAAACATCGACAGACTCAGTGAAGTGAGCGGTGTTGAAGTAAAAGATTACACATCCTACATTCGTGCCTTGGAACAACGCCGTGCATTTTTCCGCTCGATGGGAGCGACCGCCACCGACCATGCCGCCCTGACACCTGCCACAGCCGAACTGACCGCTGCCGAAGCCGACGCTATTTTCCAGCGTGCGCTCAAAGGAAAGTGCATGCCCGATGATGCCGCTTGTTTCACCGCGCATATGTTGATGGAAATGGCGCGCATGAGCATTGATGACGGACTCGTCATGCAATTGCATCCAGGTTCCCTGCGTAATCACAACGCCATCATCTTCCAAAAGTTTGGTTTGGATAAAGGTGCGGACATTCCTCTGCAAACTGAATACACGCGCAACCTGCTCCCGATCCTAAACAAATACGGCAATGACCAACGCTTTACACTCATCCTCTTCACGCTCGACGAGACATCCTACTCCCGCGAACTTGCCACGTTGGCAGGTCACTATCCCGCGCTGAAACTCGGGCCGCCCTGGTGGTTCTATGACAGCCTTAACGGTATGGCACGTTACTTCAATCAAGTTATGGAAACGGCAGGCATCTACAACACTGTTGGTTTCAATGATGACACCCGCGCCTTCTGCTCCATCCCTGCGCGTCATGATGTCTGGCGGCGCGCGTCAGCCAACTGGCTGGCGGGATTGGTGGTGCGTCATATTGTCGATGTCAGTGATGCAAGCAAGATGATTCAAGAACTCGCGATAGATTTGGCAAGACGAGCCTATAAATTAGCGTAGGGTGGGGTTTCTCCATCCCTACAAAAGGATATCCAATACTTTCTACTCTTTTTTTCACCCCTCCCTTCGGCTTCGGCGACCATCTCGGACTCGCCGCGACTCGATATATCGCTGCGGTCGACGGTGGGTCTCAGCATTCAGTGGTGTTTGATCTTTTTTAGAGGTGTAACATACTCCGGCTCTGTCGATTAAAAAGAAATGATCTTTTCTAAAGCACTCGCCCGGCAAGACCAACTGCTCACCGTGCAGGAAATCATCGAGACTCTGCACAAGGGGCTCGACGGGCAATTTGCGCGTCAGAAGGTGCTGGTGCTTATTCCCGACCACACCCGTTCGATTCCGCTACCGATGCTGTTCCGCCTGCTGATCGAAGCCTTGCATGACACACAACAACTTGATTTCATGGTCGCCCTGGGAACACATCCTGCTCTCCCGGAAGATTCCATGAACAAACTGGTTGGCATCACTGCCGAAGAACGCACAACAGCCTACAAGCATATCGGCCTGCAGAACCACGCATGGGATGATCCGTCTACCTTGGTAACCATCGGTGTCATGGAACGAGACGAGATCAAAATCATCGCTGGCGAACGTTGGCACCCATCCCTACCGGAGCGGGTGGACATCCGCATCAACAAGGTCGCGCTGGCATACGACCACATTCTCATCCTCGGCCCGACCTTTCCCCACGAAGTGGTCGGTTTTTCGGGTGGGGCCAAGTATCTGTTCCCGGGCATCTCCGGCCCGGAGATGATCAACGCCACGCACTGGCTGGGTGCGCTATCGGGCGTGGTCGGCACGATCGGTCTGAAAGAGACCCCGGTCCGGACGATGATCCACGCCGCGGCGCGGCGCCTCGGCACCCCGGTCACGCTCGTGGCGTTGGTAGTGGCATCGTCCCGTGAAAGCGGGAATGATTACGACCTGGCCGGGATGTTCGTCGGCGACTTATTCGAGGCCTGGAGCGCCGCGGCGGATTTGTCCGCTCAACGCAACGTGGTCTGGAGCGATAAACCTTATCAGCGCGTGCTCTCCTGCGCCCCAGCCATGTACGATGAACTATGGACAGCCGCCAAAGCGATGTACAAACTCGAACCAGTGGTTGCATATGGCGGGGAAGTTGTCATCTTCGCCCCGCACCTGGATGTGGTCAGTCACGTTCACGGAACACATATCTACGAGATCGGCTACCATATCCTGCCCTACTTTCTGAACGATTGGGAACGATTCAAACACATACCGCTCGGCGTGCTGGCACATAGCTCCCATCTACGTGGATCAGGTGAGATGGAGGACGGCGTTGAAAAGCCGAATGTGCGTGTTACCCTTTCAAGCAAGATTTCTGTTGAAGACTGCGCGCGCCTGAACCTGGGCTACCTCGACCCAGCGGGGATCAACGTAGAAGTGTGGAGAAACCGCGAGCAGCATGGTATTCTCTACGTACCCAAAGCCGGAGAGATGCTGTATCGCGTGAAATCCAGACCCTGAAGGGTCTTGTAAACAGATCAATAGAGAATTGGAATGATCATATGAGCAAAGCAGACATTGGACTGATCGGTCTTGGAGTCATGGGCCAGAACTTGGTCCTGAACATGAACGACCGCGGCTTCACCGTCGCTGTATTCAACCGAACCGTATCCAAGGTGGACGAGTTCCTCGACAGCGGAGCGAAGGGGACGAATGTGATCGGCGTGCATTCGCTTGAGGAACTGACAAATGTGCTCAATAAACCCAGGCGCGTTATGCTAATGGTCAAGGCAGGTAAACCGGTGGATGACTTCATCGAACAGCTGCTTCCATACCTGGAAGCGGGCGATATCATCATCGATGGCGGCAACTCGAACTATAACGACAGCATCCGCCGCACCGCTTATATTGAATCCAAAGGATTACTGTTCATCGGCGCGGGTGTTTCCGGGGGTGAAGAAGGCGCTCGCCGTGGTCCGTCCATTATGCCGGGCGGCTCTCCTGCGGCCTGGCCGCATGTCAAGCCGATCTTCCAGGCTGTGGCGGCCAAGGTCAAACGCCCCGATGGCGGTGAAGATCCCTGTTGTGACTGGGTGGGCGAGAACGGCGCTGGGCACTATGTCAAGATGGTACATAACGGAATCGAGTATGGTGACATGCAACTAATTTGTGAGGCTTACCATTTGATGCGCGATGGCCTGGAGATGACCCCCGACCAGATGCACACGGTCTTCAGCGAGTGGAATAGGGGCAAGCTGGACTCGTACCTGAACGAGATCACCCGCGACATCCTGGACTACAAAGATGAGGATGGCCAGCCTATGGTGGACAAGATCCTGGATGCCGCAGAACAAAAGGGTACCGGCAAATGGACGGCTATCTCAGCACTCGAAATGGGCATTCCATTGACCATGGTGGTCGAGGCCGTGCTGGGACGGGCACTGTCATCGCTCAAGGATCAGCGTGTGGCTGCATCCAAGGTTCTCTCCGGACCCGATTCTAAAATACCATCTGACCAGAAGACTTTTATCAATGACTTGGAACAGGCTGTCTATGCATCCAAGATCATGTCTTATACACAAGGGTATATGCTTTTCCGGGCAGCGGCCAAAGAATACAAGTGGAACCTTAACTACGGTGGTATTGCGCTCATGTGGCGCGGTGGCTGTATCATCCGCTCCGTTTTTCTGGGCAAGATCAAAGAAGCCTTCGATCAGAATCCAGAACTGTCCAATCTCCTCCTTGATCCCTACTTCAAGGAGCAGGTTCTTTCAGCACAGGAAGCCTGGCGGCGTGTAGTTATGGAGGCTGTCCACAAGGGCATCCCGGTCCCGGCCATGTCCAGCGCTCTGACATTCTTCGATGGCTACCGCCGCGAATTTCTACCTGCCAACCTGTTGCAAGCCCAACGTGACTACTTTGGCGCCCACACCTACCAACGCGTGGACAAGCCGCGCGGCGAGTACTTCCACACCAACTGGACCGGCCGCGGGGGTGACGTCACCTCGACGGTCTGGAAGAAAGACTAACCGATCATCATGTGATCGTCACCTTGGAAGTGACGGTTACTTAAAGAATTTTTTATCGAATACGGACTCAACATCTACGCTGCCAACTTGGCCGATTGCTTCTATCTGGACATGGGCATCGCCACTACCACGGTGGACTACCCGGTCGGCGAAGCATCTCGCTGCTCGGCACCTGATCGAGATCCGTCCGCGCTACGCGCGTCAGGATGACATTAGGGCGGTGCGCGCGAGGCGTTTATAAAATCCCGTCCGCAGAGAAAATTGCAACTGTTGTGGGGTGGAGCATTGGGGGATCATCAGGCTCATAACACGAAGGTTCTTGGTTCCCTGGAAGAGCACCATGACAGGCGAATCCAAGCCCCGCTACCTAGAAAAAGCGCCCGTGAGGGCGCTTTTTTATAATATTACTTCCGCATGGAGGGTATTTTGGGATTCGGACTGGTGACCTCGGGGATATTGGTCCTTAGAGTTGGATTCTTTAAGGTTTTACATAGTCTCGCAAAACAGGGGATGGGTAGGGCACTTATTTAGGATTCGGGCTCGTAGCCTCCAGGTCCTCAGCCGCCGTTCGCGCCTGATGGTCTTACAGGTGTTCGTTCCGCGAAT
>CAYLOP010000031.1:0-25390 GCA_964385305.1 uncultured Anaerolineaceae bacterium
CGTGATTACGAAGGGATCGGGTTGCATGCTTCACCTCTTTGAATAGTTAAGCGGGTTGAAATATAAAGCTATCTTAGGAATTAGTCAAGGATGTGAGAAAATTTCCATACATATACAAAGCGCTGAAATCGGTTGAGAGCGCTTGGAAGCGGTCACAGCCTGCATCTCGTCCAGTAGTTTGCCTCTTATGTGACGATCGGCTTTTCGGTATCGTTTCTGCATCTTGCGAAAGTACTTGTCTCGCTCCCGAATGCTCATTTTGTCGTTGTAAAGCATTGGTTCCCTCGGCAACATTTTAGATGAGTGAATACGTATAGTTGTATTTGAAGTGCTGGATGGTGTAAACTAGCATCAATCGAATTAGTTGGTTTGGACCACACCCCCAAGCTAATCAACAGCGCAGAGGAAATCGGATGATACACATAGCAACAGCCTGTGGTGCAGGGATGGGAAGCAGCCTTGTGCTCCGCATGTACGCGGAAGATGTGCTCAAAGAATTGGGCGTGGAGGCCAGCGTGGAAGCCATGGATGTCCCCCAGGTTAAAGGGGCGAAAGTAGACCTTGTGCTGACGTCCCCGGCCCTGGTTCCCAATGTCTCAGGGGGGAAAGCGAAGGTGAAGCCCGTCTCGAACTACGTCGATAAAACGCTCATCAGGGCTGCCTTGATCGAATATTTTGAGGAAGAGGGCATTCCCTATAAAAAAGATTGATCCGCCGCCATGTATCAGCGGCGGATTTCACTTGAAAGGGGGAAGGGTATGGATTGATCGGATATAAGCGTGTAACGTCGAATCATCTTTTATTGTGGCATATTGAGGAGGAATACACATGCAAGTCCTTACTTCAATCGCGCAATGGATTGCCGACAACCTTTTCAGCCAACCTGCATTCCTGGTCGGCTTGATCGCCCTTATCGGGCTTCTTGCACAAAGGGCATCTTTCAGTAAAACCATCTCGGGCACCCTGAAAACAGCCGTGGGTTTTCTAATCCTCACGGAAGGCTCGAATATGATTGTGGCCGCTTTGCTTAATTTAGTGCCCATGCTTGAGGGCGCGTTCGGCTTCAAGGCTGCCGGCCTTGGCGGTGCACGGCTGGATGAATTCATCGCCAGCTACGGTGGTTATGCGGCATTAATTATGACCTTTGGCTTCCTTGTAAACGTTCTGCTCGCCAGGTTTACCCGGATGAAGTACATCTATCTCACCGGGCACCTGATGTGGTGGATCTCCCTGGTTGTACTCTCAGCCATGGTAGAAATCACCCCTGGCGCGTCCAGGTTGGGGTACGTTCTGGTCGGATCGATCATATGCGGCGTATATTGGACCATCCAGCCCGCGTATATCCAGCCTTTGATGCGTAAACTCACCGGACACGACAAGCTTGCCTATGGACACACATCATCCTCGAACGCCTGGCTCGCCGGGAACCTTGGCAAGTTTGTCGGGAGCCCGGAGCAGAGCACCGAAGATGTGGAGCTACCTGACTCGCTCACCTTCTTCCGGGACATTACAGCAGGCACGGCATTGGTTATCGCCGCGATGCTGGTGCTCGCCACGCTCATCGCAGGATTCCGCGGCGCGGAGGGGCAGGGGTTGAACGGGATCGTTCCGGCAATCATGCTCGGCTTGCGCTTCTCCATGGGCATCACCGTGTTGCTCTTCGGCGTGCGCATGCTTATCGCTGAGATCGTGCCGGCCTTCCGGGGTATCGCGATGAAAATCGTGCCCGACTCCAGGCCCGCCCTGGACTGCCCGATCGTCTTCGACTATGCGCCAACCGCTGTCATCATCGGCTTCCTGTCAGCGACGGTGATGTTCTTCATCGTCATGATCATCTTTGGCGTAACGGGACTTGCCGTAATAGTGCCTCCCTTCCTGATGTTATTCTTCCCAGGAGGCGCAGGCGGTGTCTTCGGTAACCGGACCGGCGGCGTTAAGGGAGCGATCCTGGGCGGCGCAATTCTGGGGTTGATCCTGGCTGTTGGACAGGCCATCTTCACGCCCATGATGGCACACACTGCTCCAGAGTTGGCCCAGTTGGCGGACCCAGACTGGTACATCGTCTTCCTCATCGGCCGAATCATCCTGATACCGATTATGCCGTTATTTGGCGGCTGAAGCTCAAGTATCGCACTTGATGAAATGCGCGCCCCTATTCCGGGGCGCGCATCTCTCTCCCAGCCTGCGCGCTTCGGTAGAATCACCAGCAGAATGGCCAACTTCGGGAGATACGCTCCTGAGGTAGCCATTCGCCAGCGCTGAAAGGAAAAATTCTATGCTGACGGCCGCACGCAATTACTTCACGAAGGTGTGCGAAATCATCGAAAAGGTCAGCCAGACCCAACAGGAGTCCATCGACACAGCGTCCCAATGGATCGCGGAATCGATAGGAAATGGAGGCGTCTTACATGTTTATGGCTCTGGACATAGCCATGTTGTGGGGGAGGACCTTTTCTACAGGGCTGGAGGCCTGGCGCCCGTCAACGCAATCCTGGACTTCAACTTCACCCAGATAGGGGGCGGGCTTCCCACGCGCAGCACAAAGTTCGAGCGCCTGGAGGGGTACGCCAAAATCCTCCTAGAGAACTATGACCTTCGAGAAGGGGAAGTATTGGTTATCGTTTCCCAATCCGGAATTAACTCGGCTGTTGTTGAAGCCGCTTTGGAGGCGAAGGCGAGAGGTTTATACGTCGTCGCGCTGACCTCCCTCGAGCAATCCATCCATGCCGCGCCAAGGCATTCCAGTGGTAAGCGTCTATTCGAGATCGCTGATCTGACCATAGATAATTGCATCCCTCCCGGTGACGCGGTGATCGAGATTGCGGAGGGGATACCCAAGGCGGCGCCTGTTTCCACCGTGGTTCACTGTTCAATTATGCAGGCGATCGTGGCAGAGGTGGCCACGCGGCTGTATGACCAGGGCATCGACCCCCCGCTTTGGATAAGTGCGAATGTTCCGGGAGGGGATGAGCGAACCGCCGAACTGATGGAACAGTTTGGTGGGGCACGGCTTCGCACTCATTAGGATGAATAGATGGGCATTGCTCAAGAACAAATCCTACTGAGGGTACACACTGCGGATTGGCAGGAAGCGGTTCGAAAAGCCGGAAGCTTGCTGGTTAAATGTGGTGGAGCTGAGGAGCGTTACATCGAGGCCATGATTCGGACCGTGCTGGAGTTAGGCCCCTATGTCGTGATCGCGCCTGGTATCGCCATCCCGCACGCACGGCCAGAATTTGGAGCTTTAAAAACGTGTTTCGCGGTTCTGGTACTGGAGCCGCCAGTCAACTTTGGTCATCAGGAAAACGATCCGGTTTCACTCGTTGTCGCCTTTTCCAGCCCCGGCGCGGATGCGCACATCAGCACCCTCACTTCCCTAGCGAGGCAATTTGGGCGAGAGGGATTCCTCCAGGACGTGAAGCAAGCGCGCACGAAAGAGGAGCTTGCTATGTTGCTCCATCCATCGACTTGATGAGGATCGCCCGATACGAAGGCGGGGATCTTCTCTAAGTGGAACTCCTCATCGCGTTGAACGAGGGCCAAGGTTGCACGCCTGGGAGCCACATGCCCAATTTGGCCCTCTCACCGCGATATCCGATGGGCATGCGAGCACATGGGGATGCGGACTCGAAGGAGCGCCGCCTATCCTAGGTCAGGTTCTCGACTGCCCGATCAAGCGCTTCTCGAATCCGCCTGACCTTCTTCTCGTCAACCACACCTTCAGGATTCGCAGGCTCGCGCGCCCCTGATCCAACATGGATGTTAGTGATGTCGGTTTCTGAGACAAGCCTTTCGACATTTCCGGCATGGACACCGCCCGCCAGGAAGAGATCAATCTTTCCCTCGGCTTGTTGCGCGAAGGAACGGACGGCGGGCAAGTTCATCTCTACGTTCCCTCCGAGTCCGTCTCCCCCCGTCGTGCGTGCACTCCTCACCCCGAGGGTGACCAGATCCTCCATCGCCTGCACTGGATTGGTAGCCATCTCCCACACCAGATGAGAATGTAAGCATCCGTCGCCAGCTGCGTCCTGAAACCGTCGATAGGCTTCACGGTCGATATCACCCTTTTCGTCCAGGCATCCCAATAGAAAATGCTCCGCTCCCAGGCTGCGGGTGATACGGATATCACTGCACATGGTCTCGATATCGGCTTCGCTCATGGCAAAGCCCCTGGCATGTGGATGGATCATCACCATAACAGGTATCTCTAAGGTTCCACAGACGCACTCGATCATTCCTGCCGATTGTGTTACTCCACCCTTTGGGGAATCTGCTGTCAGGTCGAGTTGTGTCGCCCCCGCTGCCTCAGCGTGTACGGCATCTTCAAGCGTTTCCACGATGATCTCGAGCTTTGCCATTAGCACATCCTTATCCGCGATAACCATGCTAGCTTTAAAGCATGAGGAGGGACGACGCCTTCTCATGCAGGAATGGTTCTACTCATCCTTTTCCTAAATCTACATCAGGTTACGTTATTGGCACAACCTATGTCTCAATGTGGACTCCCTACTTGCTCCCTGTGAACAATGGACACCATCCAAAGATTCCTGCAAAAGAAGATTTGCATGCGGCGGCATGACCGTTTTCAGTTTATCCTCGGAAAAAGGATGTTTGATCATAATTTTTGGTGCCCGGGGGAGGTTCGTCGGAACAGGACCTTTCCCTGGAGCGACATCGATCGGGTTTCAGATGGTGTAGTCGACACAGAGCGTTTCACCGGCGGCGCGCCTTTCCTGGCGCCGATTCTCTTTGCCGATATGGGGGCACTGGGTTTGATCGCGCTCCTGTACCCGGGAGATACCAAAGAGCAGCGCAGCTTGGGTGGAGAGGTTGCGTAAGCATGAAATCACTGAGAGGGTTTCAATCCCCTGTATTCTTCATGCAATAGAAGATCGGGGAAACCCGCTTCCACGAGTGTGCGTTTGAGTGGATATTGATTTTTAATCGAGAATCTTTTCAAAGATGCTGTGTGAGCAATGCGTCCATGATGCGAAGAAAAACCACCGCATCTTGCCAGCGGTGGATTCCTGGTGGGCGCGAATGGACTCGAACCATCGACCTCACGGATGTGAACCGTGCGCTCTAACCAGCTGAGCTACGCGCCCGATTGCGCTATGAGTCTAATGGAATCGGAGCCTTTCTGCAAGGTCTTGCTGCTTAGAGCCCCTGGAATCTCGGCGGCTTACAAAAATACACGTCAGTTCAGACAGCTTCCCGCGACCGTAGCGGTCAGGCGATCGAGCGTCTCGACCGATACTCCTTTGCACTCCTCCTCAAGCAAAACGCGAATCTGGGCTACCTGTGCATCACTTGCTTCCCCCACCTCGGCGATCTGGATGCACAGTTGGCGCAGTGCTGACGTGTGTTCGGGCAATGAGGGGTCGTAGCGGGCGATGAAATCCTCGATTGACATGTCGAAGTTGCCTTCTGCGATGCCGAGCCGTTCCTTCCAGAGCGCGGTCTCCACCTCTCCGCTGGCCACGCTGTCGGAAAGGTGCACGCAGTTGACGCCGGCGTAGGGTCCGAAGCGCCACCGAATGGTCTTGGGGTCGGCCAGGTGCGAGATGGTTTTGCCAAGAAAAGCCCGCAAACGCTCGACGGCCTCATCGTCTTCGACCTCGACAAGCATGACATATACAGGGCAAGCTGTCACGTAACGTTCGAGCCATGGGTAGAAAGGGCGATCGGCGACATGCGCGTAATGCTCTGCTGAGAGTTCGGCATCCACGCTGCGTTCTTCAAAGGAGAGGATCTCCACATCCTCGTTCTCCATGAACTCCTTCATGATCGTAGCCCCGACGTTCGTCCGCAGCATGGCGTCGGCTTTTAAAAAGGCAAGTAGTTGGGCCACAGTTGCTCCTTCAATCTTGTGTTCTTGTGGTGCATCGTCATGTCAGCCAACGTCCCCGCGTCGGCATAACCGAGTCATTCTAGCATATAAACGGGCACGACTCGCTAACTGTATAGACGACGACTCCACCTATGCCAGATGACTCCCTTGTTCTATTCATGTGAGACGGATAAGATCCGTGGAGAATTGAAAGGTTTACTTAGAACAGGAAGCGTGTTCTTGGTTTGTTCAGACGAACGCTCCACGGACAGTAAATTGACGGTGTTTGCTCCAATAAGGCCCGGTGCTATAATGCCTCCACAAGCCGGTGGCAAGCCGTTATCCTTCGGAAGGTGTGGGGTAGAGAATGATCGAACTCAACATCCCGGGGCGGGGGGTGATCCAGTTAGACCACCTGGTTTGCGATGTTAATGGGACGATTGCGGTGGATGGAAAGCTGATCGATGGTGTATCGAAAGCGTTGCTTGGGTTGCGAGATCGCCTGAATGTCCATATGATCACGGCTGATACACACGGAAGACAGGAAGCGATTGACCGACAGCTCGGATTCAAGGCGATGCGAATTCCCGCTGGCGACGAGGTGGAAGCCAAAGTGGCCTATGTGCGTGATTTGAACCCCCAACAGGTTGTGGCAATTGGGCAGGGCGCGAACGACGCCGATATGCTGCGAGCGGCGGCGATTGGCGTTTGCTTGCTCTCCCCCGAGGGCCTTGCGATCGAGACACTCATGGCAGCCGATCTGGTTGCCAAGGATATCCACAATGCCCTGGCGCTACTCGAACATCCCATGCGCCTGGTCGCTAGCTTACGCCGATGAGTCCACAAACGTCTGAACCCTTAAATAACCCCGAACACCTTTCAAGAGCACGGCGCCGCCGGGCGAGCCGGATGCTGACCCAGCTTCAAGCTGATGAGCGCGAGTCGTTCCTCGAAGGGTTGGCGCGCCAAGTCTCACCAACGGTTGATCTTTTCGTCTACGCCATCCTTGCGGGACTCTTAATCGGCTTGGGGTTTCGTTTCGATCAACGAGCCCTCCTTGTCGCAGGTGCACTGCTTGCACCGCGCATGGCGCCCGTGGCTGGGATGGCCTTGGCGGCGGTTTCAGGTTCCACGCGTTTCTTCCTGCGCATGTTCGCCGGGTTGGTGGTAGCCATCCTGCTCTTGGCACTGGCTTCCGGTTTGAGCGGCGGCTTACGCTTCGGGGATGATCCTGATCTGATCTTGGCCGCTAGTCACACACGTATCAACGTGATCGACTTCACCCTGCTGATCGCTGGCGCGGTTCTGATGGCGCTCAAGCTCGCGGGAGGACATGAAATTCCAGCACTGCCAAGCGTAGCCGTCGCGTACGAGTTGGCGCTTCCTTTGGGTGTAGCAAGTGTAGGGTTGGTGCGTGGCGATTCCGGCCTTTGGCATGGCGCCTTGCTTACCTTCGGTTTGCACCTCACCTGGGGCGTTGTCGCCGGAATGGGTGTGTTGATCATCCTGGGCTTTCGACCTCTCACAGGAAGCAGCCGTTCCTTGGCGGCAGCGATGATCCTTATGGGGATCGTGGCACTTATCAGCGCGGCTGGATTAGGTGCCTCAATCCTGGCTGCCGTGCCAACGCCCACACCAACACCCACCCCAACGGCTACGCCCACGCTAACGCAGACACCTACCGCCACACCCACGCTCACCGCAACCCCAACCAACACCCCGACCGTGACTCCGACACATACTCCCACCCACACAGCCACACCGACACCACCTTCTGCGATCGTGGTTCGCACGGGTGGTTTGGGTGCGATCCTGCGCGATGCGCCAGACGGAACCGATGTGGGTTTTCTGGCCGAGGCAGATGCGGTGCATGTCATCGGCGGACCGGAGACAATCGAGGATGAGATCTGGTGGCAGATCCGTACGCAAGATGGTGAAGAAGGTTGGCTCCTGGGGGTATTGCTGGCAACCCTCACGCCTACGCCTTCTGCAACACCTTCGCTGGCCTCCACACCGACGTCATAGTGCAAGGCTTGATTGATATCCCATTCCCAGCTTTGTCCACGACATTGAATATAGGATCTTCGCGCCGCAGGTTGTGAGCGATCTGCAGCACTACGCTTGGCCTTTTATTGAATCGGTCCGCACCTGTCGATGTGCATCGTGGGTTTACGGTAGGGGACGTGATTTTTTAGCCAAGCCAAGAAGATCGCATATTGAGCATGTTGCATGCGTCTGCGCTTCGTCGTATGTCGCTGGAAATCCCCGGATTTGTGTATTCAACTTGACAACGAGGGGTGGATACATTATCCTTAATTTATTGAAAAAGTTTTTCAATTATGCCAGAAAATCGACGCGACCGAATTATCAAGAATCTACGTGCTGCGGGGTTTCGTCTGACACGCCCGCGCATGGCTGTCATTAACGTCTTTGCCGAAACGCAAGGGCTGCACCGCACGGAAGAAGTGCACGCCCTTGCCCAACGGGAATGCCCGTCGCTCGGATTGGTGACAGTCTATCGTACCCTCTCGCTACTCGAGAAGATGGGCTATCTCACACGGGTCCATCTTGAGAACGGCTGTAATGCCTTCGCACGAACAGATTTGGCACATGGACACCACCTCATCTGCCGCGCCTGCCATCAGGTGGTCGAGTTCCCTGGTTTGGAAGCGTTGATGGAAATGCTCGCTCCCATTGCGCACGAGACAGGTTTTCTCATCGAAGATCACATGCTTGAGCTTTTTGGGGTGTGTCCGGATTGCCTCGCTTTAAGAGAAACATGATGTTGATTTTGCCGCGAGTAATCAAATCCAGAATCACTTTACGAGATTGTTGGGTAACCTGTTGTCGATGGGCGGAACTGTTAATGATCGTAATCCTTGGTCTGCTCATGCTTTCCGCATGTTTAGGGAACGACGCAACGGGTGTACCTGGCGTTGACGAAGGTCCCGCCCAGACTCAAGTTGACGGATACATCACCAGGATCGAGCAGCTGACTCCGCAGGGGTTGGACGCGGACGAGCGCTTGAATGTGGTGGTCACCACCAACATCGTCGCGGACGTGATCTCCACGATTGGTGGGGATGCGATTGAGATGATGGCGCTCATTCCACTTGGGGCGGATCCACATACCTACGAGCCCTCCCCCAAAGACTACCAGGCTATGTCCGACGCTCATGTGGTTTTCATCAATGGGGTTGGATTGGAGGAAGCGATGAGCAGCACGCTTGAGCAAGTGGCTCAGCGCGTCCCCGTCGTTTCCTTATCCCAAGATGTAGATTTGCTTGCGTTTGCATCGAGCGCGGATCACGAGCCTGATGCGGATTCCGAATACGACGAAGGTGGTGATACGCATGAACATGAGTCCATGGATCCTCATGTGTGGTTTGATCCATGGAATGTCATGGTTTGGACCCATAACGCTGCTGAAGCGATGAGCACGCTCCACCCGGAGCAAGCCTCACTTTTTCAAGCCAATGCAGAGGCATATCAGGACGAACTTCGGGCATTGGATCGTTGGATCCAGGATGCGGTTGAGCAGCTTCCCGAAGACCGGCGCCGCCTGGTGACCGATCATTTTGCATTCCAATATTTAGCCCACCGCTATGGTTTTGAGATCGTGGGCGCGGTCATCCCAGCGTACAGCACAAGCGCGCAACCTTCCGCGAAAGAGATCGCTGCATTGGTAGATGCGATTCGCGCCCTCGAGGTGAGAGCCGTGTTTGTAGGTGTCGGCGCCAACCAGCGACTTGCTACCCAGGCGGTAGAGGATACTGGAACAGCGTTGATCCCGCTCTACACCGGTTCGCTAAGTTCAGTCGATGGGCCCGCTGGGACGTATCTCGATCTCATGCACTATGATGTGGGCGAGATCGTTCGGGCGCTTGGAAAGTAGAGTGTAGTATGGCGCAATTGTTATCACAGGTTCTCCGTCACGATGTTTCCTCACCACCCGTTCAACTGAAGCACGCCATCGTCCGCTACGGCGACGTAGATGCTCTGGATGATGTCAGCTTCGATCTGCAACCTGGACAATTTGTCGCGGTTGTTGGGCCAAATGGTGCGGGGAAAACCACCCTTTTCCAAGTCATTGTAGGTGTCCTGCCGCTCACCCAGGGTTCGGTGTATGTTTATGGGCACGGACCTGGCGGACATATCTGCATCGCTTATGTTCCCCAGCGCAGTCAGGTTGATTGGAGCTTCCCTGTGACGGTCTCAGAAGTGGTGATGATGGGACGCATCCGCAGGCTAGGGCTATTTCGCTGGCCAAGTCGCGGAGATTGGGAGTTTGTCCGTCAGGCATTACAGCGTGTTGGCATGGAGAAGCAGAGCGAACGTCAGATTGGCGAATTGTCGGGCGGGCAGCAGCAACGCGTGTTTCTTGCACAGGCGCTTGCACAGGAAGCTGAGCTTGTGTTGCTTGATGAACCGCTCGCGGGGCTCGATCTGCCAAGCAAAGAAGCGATTTTCAGAATCCTTGAGGAGTTAAAACAGGATGGTGTGACTCTTCTAGTGGCAACCCACGACTTGAATGTAGCAGCTGAACGGTTCGATCAGATCATGCTCCTCAACCGCCGGCTCATTACGTTTGGACCTCCCAGCGAGGTCATGAATCGTGCAAATTTGCTCCAGGCTTTTGGGGGATATATCCACACGTTGCCGGAGAATGGCGGCGAGGTTCTCCTTGCTGAGCCATGCTGTAGTGACGAGGAGCATCAGCGCCATGCATGAAATTATGGGATGGCTAATGGGACCTTTCCAGTACGCCTTCATGGTACGCGGCCTTTTGGCTTCACTCATCGTTGGTGTGGTTTGCCCCATAATAGGGACTTATGTGGTCCTTAGAGGTATGGCGTTCATGGGCGATGCCTTGGCGCATATCATTCTGCCAGGCGTTGTTATCTCCTTTCTTCTGGGATGGCCCTTGGCTTTGGGCGCAATCATTGTGGGGGTGACGGCGGCACTGACCATCGGTATCATCGGCAGGGGCTCAAAGATCAAAGAAGATGCTGCGATTGGTGTGGTATTTGCAGGTGCTTTCGCACTTGGGGTGGCGCTCATTTCTATGCAGCGAAGCTACGCCGTGGATCTAGCTCACATCTTGTTCGGTGACCTGCTCGGTGTTTCGACCGGCGACATCATCCTCATGGCGGGGCTCTCAGGTTTGGTATTGGTCACGATTTTCGCCTTCTATAAGGAATTCCTGGTTCTTTCTTTTGATCCTATTTTGGCGAAGACATTGCGCTTGCCTGTAATGTTCCTTGAAAATCTCTTGCTGATCTTACTCGCCATCGTCATCGTGATCTCTATCCAGGCGGTGGGTGTAGCCTTGGTGCTCGCGATGCTTGTGACCCCGGCCTCCACAGCTTATCTGATGACACGGCGATTGCCCATCATGATGGTCATGGCGGCCGGGATCGGGGCTTTAGCATCTTTGATTGGTTTGTACCTTTCCTTCTATGTCAATATTGCGTCAGGCCCCGCGATTGTCCTTGTGGAGACGGGTATTTTCGTCCTTGCATTTTTGTTCTCAACGCGACGTAACTCCCTTTGGACTCGCAAGCCTAAACGAGGATGAGTGACGATCCGTGTTTGTTTATGGTGTGTTTATTACATGAAGGTATAGCGACGTGTGTCCGCGATGCCGAAAGTAGGATGTCATTTATCATGTCTGTTGGTGTTGGAATGGTAGGTTGAATATGCAGATAACGGATAGCGCTAAGCGTATTGTTATGTATGGCACGACTTGGTGTTTGGATTGTAAGCGTGCAAAACAGTTTCTTGGGGTGCGAGGTATCCAATACCATTGGGTGGATATCGAAAAGGATGCTGAGGCGCGGGCCTTCGTGGAAAGGATTAATGAGGGTAAACGCATTGTCCCAACAATCGTATTCCCAGATGGAAGCACACTTGTTGAGCCATCCAATGCGGAGCTGGCGGAAAAGCTTTCAATTCCCTCTAGTGCAGAACTGGATTTTACGATGTGATTATCATTGGTGCCGGACCTGCGGGTTTGACAGCGGCTATTTATACTGCCTCAAGTACAAGCAAGCAGGATCCTACAAGACCATGTCGCAAGCCGCGACGATATGGAGGTTGTGACCAACCACGCTGTACGGGAGTTTCTCGTTTCCGAGGATGGCCGTTACGCAGGTGTTAAGGTCCAGGAAAACAAGACAGGTGAAATGGAGATTTGGCATCCTGATGGCGTTTTTATCTACGTGGGCTTTTCGCCGAACAGCAACTTCCTGCCCCCTGAAATTGCGCGCTACACCCTTGGGTTTGTGATCACGGATTCGACGCTCCAAACGTCCGTAGAAGGCATTTTTGCCGCAGGTGATGTTGGGATGGGCGCCACGTCTCAAGCGGCAGCTGCTGCAGGCGAGGGAGCGACGGCAGCCATGATGATTCGGGGTTATCTTGAGGGCATATAAGGGAATGGGATGTGCACATTAATGACATACCGATTCCCCGCGGACAAATGAAAGGATCCCAACGCACAAGCGTGACGACTCGATGACGCGCGCGTTTGGCTGTCCTAGGTTTCTGTCTTTGGCGGTGTGCTTGATAGTGAGAGGGTATCCTTTTATTGCAATCGCCACGGAAGTGGTTATTATTGGAAATAATGCAACGCATACGGAAGGTTTTCCCAACCACCTCCCTTGATCGAATCGATCTTTGTTTGCGCGCGCTCTATTTAACAGCACTTCCACTTGTGGCTGCTTACTACAATGCTCTTTCGAAGCCGGTAGTATACCTGCTCATTGTATGGGTGGCAGTGACGATGGTTCAGATCCTGCTTTCAAATAGGGCCATGTTGTCCGGGCGGTTTGGGCATGCACTTGGCGTGATGGATATTGGATTCGGGCTATCTGCCATTGCGCTTACCGGTTTGCTTGCGAGTCCTTTATGGTGGTGTCTTCTCCTTGGGATATCGGGAGTGGGGCTGAGGCATGGGTGGCAAAAAGCAGGGCTTCTGCTCCTTTTCGCGCTGGGGGGTGCGACGACTTTGAGCATTGTTGGGAGTCGAGCGGGTGTGGCGGCTATCCTCCCGACAAGTATGCACATAGGCGCGTTAGGATTATTGGCTGTTCTTCTGGTTTACTACGGTCAACGGGTTCGGCGTACGGATTTGGGCGCTGGAAGAGATCTCAAGGTTGACACATCACAAATTCGCACGAGTGAACGCGAGCGTGCACGAGAGATCATTCGTGCGGCGGCAGCGTTGAATGCTACGATGGATTACGAGCGGGTGCTCGAAATGGTGCTTGAACTGAGTACGCAGGCGATGGCAGATGCCGATCTCATAGAGGCCCCGATGGTGAGTGCACTATTGCTGTATAAAGACAGCGCATTTCGTGTCGTATCTGCCCGGCGTTTGCATCATGCGGATAGACACACCCCTCTCCCTGGCAAACAGGGTATTCTTGCGGAAGTCTTGCATAGCGGTGGTTCGGTGCTTTCCAAGGATCTCTCACGGGAGCCCGAATTGGATCAGTGGGTCGCTTTGCGGGAGTGTAAGGCAGCACTTTGTTTGCCGCTCATGGACGGGTCAAAATCCTTTGGCGCGCTGTTGTATGCCCATCCTGACCCCCGGTATTTTAAAGATGAGCGGATTGAGATGCTGGAGGCAATCGCAGAGCAGGCCTTTGTTGCGATTCAGAACGCGCGACTATACCAGATTCTTGAAGAGGAGAACGAGCGTATCACGGAGATTCAGGAAGAAGCCCGTAAGAGGTTTGCGCGCGACCTGCATGATGGGCCCACCCAAACGATTGCTGCAATTGCCATGCAGGTAAACTTCATCCGCCGGCTTATGCAGCGTGATGCAGCGGCAGCCTCGGATGAACTCTTGAAAGTCGAGCATATGGCGCGCAATACCACCAGGGAGATTCGCCATATGCTTTTCACCATGCGACCGCTCATCCTGGAGTCGCAGGGGTTGGTTGCGGCGCTTTATCAACTCGCTCGAAAGTTGAGTGAGACCCATAAGCAACGCGTGCTCGTGGACGCCGAGCCTGATGTGGTCGACTTGATGGACATGGGCAGACAGGGTGTGATCTTCTATATTGCCGAGGAGGCCATCAACAACGCCAGGAAACATGCTGAAGCTGAGCATATCTGGGTCTCCCTGATACAGAGAGGAAATTCGATTGTTCTAGAAGTCCAGGACGATGGCGTTGGCTTCAACATCGGTGCTGTGGATGCTGACTACGCACAGCGCGGTAGCTTGGGCATTGTAAATATGCGCGAACGTGCAGAGTTAGTCAACGGGGTATTGGATATTCGCTCGGAGGATGGTAAAGGGACTTGTGTGTCCCTTGTCGTTCCGCTCCATGGAGATACCCCGATGGATGTGAACGCAGCCGATCCTATATCTGAAGCCGACCTCTCAACATGATGGATGGGGACAGCGACTGCGGCATTCAATTCTCCTTGTGAGTCGATCGAATGCCCGGAACGTATCTCACCTTTGGTTGCAGGTCGTTTTAGAGAGATTTGATGCGTTGCTCTGGAAAGCTGATGCCCGTGTGAATGGAGTCACTTAGTTAGTTGAACAACCAAGGAGGGGTGACAGAATGGTTGATTTCACGTTGGAGTGGGTATTTCTTTGCCCACGTTGTTTGACAGCTGCCGATATGCCAGGTGATTGCTCTGTATGTGGGACGCATAGGGTGGGTTGCCGACCAGGAGATCCGGATGACCCATGCCGGCGTCCCTTGATCGACTCCCAGGGTCGTATCCGCACACGGGCGCCGCGATGGTGGCTGAATCATACGGTAGCACGGCTAGCAGAAATTCTAGAAACGGATTGATCGAGTAAGTATTAAGTGAGGGACCCATGCAAAAAGAGAATGTCGTTATTATCGGTTCAGGCCCGGCGGGTCTCACGGCTGCACTCTATACTGCACGCGCCAATTTAAATCCGCTTGTCATATCGGGCAGTCAACTTGGCGGGCAGATATCAATCACCAACGAGGTAGAGAATTACCCCGGATTCCCGGAAGGCACGACGGGGCCGGAATTGGTCGATGCTATGCAAAAGCAAGCTGAGCGTTTCGGGGCGCGCATCCTGATCGATGAGGTCACGGCGGTGGAGTTTGATGCAGGATCACCATTTGGCATTAAGACGCACAGCGAAGAGTATGAATCAAAAGCCGCCATTGTGTGTGTAGGTGCTTCCCCCAAGCGCTTAGATGTGCCAGGTGAGGAAGAATTCATTGGGCGAGGTGTCTCCTTCTGTGCTACGTGTGACGGGTTCTTCTTTCGTGACAAGGATGTAGTTGTGGTTGGGGGGGGCGACAGCGCCTTGGAAGAAGGACTCTTTCTGACTCGCTTTGCAAATCATGTAAAGATCATCCATCGTCGCGACGAGTTGCGCGCAGGTGAGGCGCTTAAGCAGCGCGCGCTAAAGCACGAGAAGATCAGTTTCCTATGGGACACCGTGGTCGATGAAATTGGGGGCGATGGCAAGGTAGAGAAAGTTCTCCTTCGCAACGTTAAAACCGAGGAAACCAGCGAGATGGCCACTGATGGCGTCTTCATTTTTATTGGGCATTTCCCAAATTCTGGGATTTTCGAGGGCCAGTTGGCGCTGGACGAACGCGGCTATTTGATCACCGATGCACACATGCGTACCAGTGTGCCAGGTGTGTTTGCTGCGGGAGAGATCCAGGACCCCATCTATCGGCAGATCGCGACGTCGGTAGGTCAGGGGTGTGGGGCTGCGATGATGGCGGAACGCTGGCTGGAGGAGCAAGAGTGAGGCATGCCTGAAGCTGCAGGATTTGCATTCGTTGAATATAGCGGTGCGGAACCCGATTCGAGGCATCCGCCGCTTGTTCTTATCCATGGCGCGGGGGGTTTGGGGTTACACTGGCCACCTGAGGTGCGACGAATGGTGGGAGAACGTGTCCTCAGCCTTGATCTCCCTGGCCACGGTTGCTCTGGTGGTCAGGGAGAGGCGACGATTGCGGCGTATGCGGCGCGTGTGGAGGCTTGGCTGGATGCCTTGAATCTGGATCGTGCGGTGTTCGTTGGGCACTCCATGGGTGGTGCGATCGCGCTCTGGATTGCGCTGGAATACCCGTTACGGGTCGCGGGGCTGGTCCTCGTAGGGACTGGGGGACGTCTGCGGGTCCATCCGATGATCCTTGAACTCTCCGCTCGAGACGCTCGTTTTGAGAGGCTGGTGGACCACATCATTGGACAATCGTTCAGCGCACATGCGCCACCGCGCTTGGTCGACATGGCGAGAATGCGTATGGCAGAGACCTCGCCCAAAGTGTTGCATCATGATTTCGTCGCGTGTGATCAATTCGATGTCATGGATCAACTGGGCGCATTGAAGGTTCCGGTCCAGGTGATCTGCGGGCGGGAAGATGTCTTGACGCCGGAGAAATACAGCCATTACCTGGCGGAGGCTATCCCTCGAGCAAGACTGGCGCTGATTGAAGAGGCTGGGCACATGGTTATGCTCGAGAAGCCCAAGCAAGTGGCGGATGTCATTCTGCGTTTCATGTGTGAATTCGACGGAGAAGCTTGAAACATCAAGAGCATAGGAAGATAAAAAGGCGATCGGGTGTCACAAACTCGATCATTGCGTTTGCCCCGAGGTACGAAATCGATTCATGTTAGCTCGAATCTACGTTTCAGCGTTGGCATGAGCGCGCGGATCGCTCGGGCACGGTGGCTGACGCGATTCTTCTCTGCCAAACTCAGCTCTGCCATTGTCCGCTTGCTATTCTGGACGAGGAAGATTGGATCATAGCCAAAACCGCCTGTGCCGCGTTCTTCCGGGATAATTTCACCTTCACAGATCCCCTCTGCGGTATCCGCTTCCCCTGTCGGGGTGACGAGCGCCACACAGCAACGGAAGCGGGCTGTCCAGGGACGGGGGTGGGGCTGGAGCAGTTCGAGCAGTAGGCGGCGGCGATCACGGTCGGAGCGAGCGGGTCCAGCGATACGGGCGGAGCGCATGCCGGGCGCACCGCCTAACGCATCAATTTCCAGCCCGCTGTCGTCGGCCAGCGTCCACATCCCGCTGCGCAGTGCATACAATTGTGCTTTTAGGCGTGCATTCTCAGCGTATGTCTCACCGCTCTCTTCCACACGGATGTGAAGGTCAATCTCCTGGGGTGTGCGTAGATCGAGCGGCAGTGCGCTGAGCAATGCCCGCAGCTCCTGTTGTTTACCGGGGTTACCGCTGGCGAGCAATAAGATGGTCATGTCTCTGCCTTTTTGTATGGCTACTCGAACAGTACCGATCCCCCACCCATAGGTATTACCAAAGTACTATACCCTATATATAGGGTATTTATGTTATAAGGAATATAGTTATGTTAAGTATTAACCGTTTTTCTTGACCGTGCTTGCTAACTATGTTATAATGCGATGGCTTTTTTGGAAACTCTTTTGCGAGGTGGTGTGCGCCTGAATAGCCAGCATGTGTTGCGGCTAAATGTCGGTTTCTTGCTCAACAAGAACACCGGTTACAGCCGCAACTTTGAGTTTGATGAGCCTGCCGTCCGGCTTGGCGATGACCTGGATCTGACAGACTTGCGCGGCGCAATCCAGCTGACACGCACTGGCGAAGGATTGTATGCCCATGGGAGCTTGGAAGCTTCTACCACCCTTGATTGCGTCCGCTGCCTTACGCCGTATCAACAGACTTTGAAGCTTGAATTGGATGACCTATTCGCTTTCCCTCCCGACAGGGAAAGCGATCCATTGTTATCTATACCTGAAAATGGGATTCTTGACCTCAATCCTATCGTGCGCGAATACTTTTTACTCGATATCCCAATACAACCGCTTTGCCGAAAGGATTGCAAGGGGTTATGCCCTGTGTGTGGGGAAAGTCTAAACGAAAGCGACTGCAACCACACGGAGGATGAGATAGACTCCCGGCTCGAGGCGCTAAGAGCGCTAATCGACAAAGCGTAATTGGTAAGTCGGTACGGGTTTCTTTTTATCGTGATAGGTGAGTGTCTCCTCTTTCATGCTCAGGAGGGCAAGCATGAGTATCTCTAAACAGAGGTGGGAGAAACGAGAAGCTTTTGCGGAATTGCTCGAAAAGGGCGAATTTCAAGGCTTTATTACATCAGACGATATCCTGAGCATTTTCCCGGAGGCTGAGGATGCAGAAGAGCGCATGGAACGCCTCCAATTATTCTTTCGTAATGCAGGGATCGAAGTTTATGAGGATCTTACGCAAGTGCCATCGCACTTGTTGGACGAGTCAAGCCTTGATGAAAAACCCCCCTTCGATCTTAGCGCCATTTCAAGTGATGACACCGTTGGGCTCTATTTGAAAGAAATGGCACGCGTGCCACTCCTCAATCTCGAGCAAGAGGTTGACCTCGCGAAGCGTATCGAGCGGGGAAACGGTGCGGAAGAACGTCTCTACAAGCGCAATGGCAATTTATCCGCAAAACAGCGGGTGGAGTTTCAGGGCTACATCCAGGATGCGCGCAGCGCACGGGACCACCTGATCAAAGCCAACACGCGCCTGGTGGTGAGTATCGCGAAGCGCTACATGGGTCGCGGTGTGCCGTTTCTCGATCTGATTCAGGAAGGCAACCTGGGACTCATGAAGGCGGTCGAGAAATTCGATTACCACCGGGGATATCGCTTCAGCACGTATGCGACCTGGTGGATCCGTCAGACGATCACGCGCGCCATCGCGGACCAAGGACGTACGATACGCGTCCCGGTGCATATGTCCGACCGCATCCGCCGGTTGTACAAGGTCGCTCGCCAGCTTGAGCAAGATTTAGGGCGTAAGGCAACACCGGAGGAGATCGGTCATGTGATGGAGGTTGATTCGCGCAAGGTACAATGGATGATGCGCGTTTCCTGGAGACCCCTATCTCTAGAAAGCCCGGTGGGGGAGGAAGAGGATACGGAACTCGGTTCATTCGTAGAGGATGAAGCCACACCAACACCCACCCAAAGCGCCTCCCAAAACCTGCTGCGCGAGAAGATTGAGGAGGTGTTATCCACGCTGAGCCCGCGCGAGGCGCGCATCCTGCGCCTCCGATTTGGACTCCACAATGGCAGGCCGTACACCTTAGAAGAGGTGGGACAGAAATTCGGCTTGACACGCGAGAGGATCCGTCAGATTGAGGGCAAAGCGCTTCGCCGGCTGCGGCACCCTCGCCGCTCGCGTCAACTGCGAGATTACTTGAGCTGACATAGGGATTGATCCCATCGGACAATATAAGAGGCGATCACTCGGTCGCCTCCCTATTTTTTTAAAAAAACATGTAACTACGGACGAAGGACGAGACGTTTGTACCGGAGTTTTGCATCCTAGAAGGGTGCAAATCGCTAGACAAGGGTGTGCTTGCCATACCCAACCCTGGCGAGACTTATGCGACCGCCCCGCGTCCTCCGAAGTCCTCGGGTCGCCGGCCAAGATGCCAGGTGCTTTGATCGGGCAGATATACGAGTTCGTAAACGCGCTCATCAAGACACATAACGAGGAAATGACGCTTGCCATCCTCCTCCCATTGTCTCCCGATGGAACCGATTCGATAGCGTCGCCCCCGCCATATAAAATTCAGTGGATGGATACTGCCGTCCGGTTCGAAGCGCGCCTCGACAGCAATGGCTTTTGTCATGCTTCGCCTCCCAGGGTACGGAGAAGCAGGCGAAGGGCTGCATCGGCGAAATCCGACTTGTTCTCGAGGCGGTTTCCCTTAAATGTGTGATCCTCGGCAATTTCAACATCGGCGGTCGAAATGGCAACCCAGGCGTGTCCCACAGGTTTTTTCGGCTGGGCACCCCCGGGTCCGGCGATCCCAGTGACCGAGAGGCCAATATCCGTGTCGAAGGCTGAGCGTGCGCCGTTTGCCATCTCGAGCGCGGTTTGTCGGCTGACGGCTCCATAGGTGGTCAATGTGCTATGACGAACGCCCAGCAGGTTTTCCTTCGCTGGATATGCATAGGCGACGATGCCACCCTGGAAGTACGCCGAGGATCCAGGCACATTCGTGATACGGTGACTGAGCAAACCGCCTGTACAGGATTCCCCGAGTGCAAGGGTCCAGCCTCGTTCACGCAGGGCGTTGCCTGCCAGGATCTCAAGTGCTTTACGCATCGCGTTCTCCATGTGCAACTTCCGCATTGCTTTTGGGTGTATGTCAGGGCGAGAGATCTGAGCACGATGGATGGCTTTCTTGAACCGCTGCAGAGCTGTCACCTTGCCATTATACCCTTGCAGTTGACAGTCCCCCTACCCTTGAGTATGCTTCGCAATGTGAATCTCAATTCCCTCTTCGGGTTCGAAATACGGATATGGTCCGTCGCGGATTTGACGCGATATGTGCGTCAGATGCTTGAGAGCGACTATCGTTTGCAAGATCTGTGGGTGGCTGGGGAAGCTTCCAATGTCTCGCGTCCCGCTTCCGGTCATCTCTATTTCACCCTCAAAGATGCAGACGCCGCGCTGCGATGTGTGATGTGGCGTCCGGAAGTGGCGCGGCAGAAGCATCTACCGCAGGAGGGTGAGGCGATCGAGGTCCATGGCCGGATCAGCCTCTATGAGGCTGGTGGTCTCTATCAACTCTATGCCGACACCATCCGAGCCGTGGGGGAAGGAGCCCGCTTTGAAGCGTTTTTGCGCTTGAAAACACTGCTAGAAGCGGAAGGACTCTTCGACCCAGCGCGAAAAAGACCCCTGCCTGCGTGGCCCAAGCGGATTGGTGTGGTGACCTCACCCACGGCTGCTGCGCTACGCGATGTTATCAACGTGCTCCGCAGGCGTTTTCCCTTGTTGGAGGTCATCCTGGCGCCCACACCGGTTCAAGGGGATGCAGCACCGGCGGGCATCGTCGCTGCGCTGCATGCGCTGAATGAACACAGCCTGCCGGATGTGATCCTCCTCGTGCGCGGTGGCGGTTCGATCGAGGATTTGTGGGCTTTCAATGAAGAGAATGTCGCCCGCGCCATTGCGGATTCCCAGGTGCCTGTAGTGACCGGGATAGGTCATGAGACCGATGTACTTATCGCCGATTTCGTTGCTGATTTGCGCGCACCGACTCCATCAGCTGCTGCGGAGCTCGTCACGCCGTCACGAGTGGCGTTGGCTGCGGAGATCTTGGATATGCGAACGGCTTTGAGCCAAGCGTTTCAGGATCGCCTCCATGGACTGGGGCAAAGTCTTGAGAACATGCGCACGGATTTAAGGTTTGTTTCACCACATGCGCGTGTTACAAGCATGCGGCAACGTTTGGACGAACTTTCATACCGGGCCTTTCGGGCGGTGTATCATGATCTCAGGATGCAGCGCGCAGCCGTAGAGGGCTTGGCGAAAACATTACGAGCTGTGGGACCGCAAGCTGTTCTAGGTAGGGGATATGCAGTGGTCTCTCGTGTGGAGGATGGTGTACTCGTTCGTTCGGTGGCGCAGGTTGAGCCCGGAGAAGCCTTAAGCGTGCGCGTGAGCGATGGTGCGTTTGGAGCCCGCGTGACGCGCCCGAAGGCGAATGCTGAGGAGGAGCGTTAGCTTGCTTCAAAGTGCACGCACTGCTGATGCCCGAGAGGTTTTCACAAGGGAGGTCGTATGGCGAAAGCAAAAAAGGTCGAGAAGCTGAGTTTCAAGGAAGCGTTTGAGGAGCTTGAGTCCATCGTCGCTCAGTTAGAGGCGGGCGAGCTTTTACTGGAGGATGCCCTGGCGAAATTTGAGCGCGGTCAGAATTTGGCCGATCATTGCAGTGCTCTGTTGGAGAGTGCTGAGTTGAAGTTGCGCGCACTTACGCCCGATGATTCTGGCGCCTATACCGAAACCGAGTTTGAGATCGAGGGAGACGCGTGAGCGCCCTTGCGTTATTCGACAATAGCGTATTGATCGCCAGCCTCATCGCCTGGTGGATGGCCTCATCGTTGAAGTTGCCGATTGAATATGTCAAGACGAAGAAGTGGAATTGGGCGCTGCTATTTCGAGCGGGAGGTATGCCTTCGTCGCATTCGGCGTTAGTGGCAAGCGTCACCCACGGCATCGGGTTGACGATGGGTTTTGGTTCCCCGCTTTATGCGCTATCCGTCGCCATGGCCATGATCGTGATTTATGATGCCACCGGAATCCGACGTCAAGCAGGACTGCAGGCTGAGATGATCAATGCTCTTGTGCGGGATGTGATTGAGAGCGGTCATCTGCGACCAGAGAAATTGCGGGAAGTGCTCGGGCACTCCCCGCTGGAAGCCTTCGTCGGTCTGCTGCTCGGGATTGCCATTGCGCAGATCTTGGTGCCATATTTATCGCCTTGATACGGGCTCTTTATAGCCCACGTTTGAGCAGCAGTCGGGGCAATTGGCGAGCCTCTGGTGCGCCAAGCAGAAGCGCAAAGAGCCAGTAGGTTGCCAATCCAATTGCTATTCCCCCACCAGCAAACATCCCTATCCAGGTTCCACCCATCCATCTTATCCACAACCCAAGCGTGACACTCATAACTGTCGTTGCGCCAACCGTAGCCAAGAGTCCTCGCTTCAACCGCGCCATATCCAACCCGTTCAATCGCCGGCGCATGAGCCACAGGAGCAATAGGCATTCCAGGGCGGTGGCAAAGGAGTTCGCCAGAGCGAGGCCTCCGTGAGGCATCCGCCCAATACTAGCAAAAAAGGCCGAGAGCACAATGCTCAGGACCAGGTTCAAGCTCATGGCCAGCGCCCCAACGACAACGGGTGTGCGCGTGTCGTGCATGGCGTAGAAAGCGCGTGCGATAATCTCCAGCACCGAATGGCCAACCAAGCCGGCCGCATACCAGAGGAGCGCCCAGGCCACCAACTCGGTGGAGCTAGCCGTAAATTCCCCACGCTGGAAAAGGAGTTCGATCACCGGACGGCGCAGCAGGATCAAGCCCACGCTTGCAGGCAGTGAGAGGAAGATTACCCCGCGCAAGGTATTTGCCAGGGAGGCGCGCATTTCTCTGAGTTCACCGCGCGCGACTTGCGCGGAGAATGTCGGCAAGGCCGCGATGGCGATCGCCTGCGCGATCACCGCTTGCGGCATGATCATGATCTGGAACGCGAAGGTAATAGCGGTCAGGCTGCCCTCTGGCTGACCAGAGGCAATGATGGTGTTGACCAGGAAATTGAGCTGCACTACAGCTGCCCCGATCAGCCTTGGCGCCATCAAACGGCCGACTTGCCGTACGGCGGGATTGCCGAGGCTGAGCTTCAACTGGTACAGAGGCCGTATTCCAAAGAGTGCGGGGAGTTGGACGAGGAGATGTAAGGCTGAACCTAGAATCACTCCCCATGCTAGGCCATAGACCCCTAGCTTAGGAACGAGGCCCCACACGCCGATGATGATGCCGAAGCGGTAGGCGGCGGGAGCAAGCGCAGGAAGAGCGAAGTGCTGATGTGCATTCAACGTCGCCATCAGGAGTCCGCTCACGCCGAAGATGAGCGGGGAGATCAACATCACACGCAGCAGGTTGACGGTCAGGCTCACCTGAAAGGGATCCTGGAAACCCGGTGCGAGGATGTTTTGGACCAGCCATGGGGCAAAGAGCCAGGCCAGCGCGCACACACCTGCGAGAGCGACTGTTATCACATTAGCGATGGACGACGCCAGTTGCCAAGCACCCGCTCGATCGTCGCGTGTGAGAAAACCCGTAAACGTGGGTAGAAAGGCGGAGGCCAGTGCGCCTCCCGCCATGAGGTTGAAGAGGATCTCGGTGAGCCGGTTGGCTGCAAAGAAGGCGTCGAGTTCAGCGCTTGTTCCAAAAGCGCGCGAGATCAAGACCTGGCTGGCCAAGCCCGTCAGGCTCGAAAGGATGAAGCCAACCATCACGACGCCAGCCGCGCGTGCGATTTGGCGGCTTGCCGAAGAGATTGAATCGCTCATAAAAGTGGATTATACAGGACGCGCAGGTTTCCGTGTCAAAACGGACAAGCATTGGCGATGCTATTTGCCGTGATCTTGTGGGCTTACGATAACAGGTAGTTCCGGGATGCCCTTGGTCAGGGAGCGCTTGTCCTAGTCCACACCCCGGAAATAATCCTTCATCGTTTTTGCCATGTTTGAGAGGCGTTCATCGACAAGGGCATGAATGGTGCCTTTCTTAAATGTCCGATCGTCTTTTCTCACACCTGCGCGCACACCTGTCAGGATCTTGATGCCTTCATCGATATGTGAAACTCGCCAGACATGAAACTGACCTTCGGCGATCGCCTCGACAACATCTTCCCGGAGCATGAGGTTCTTGACATTGCTCTGGGGGATGATCACGCCTTGTTCGCCGGTCAGGCCTCCTGCTTTACAGATTTCGAAATAGCCCTCAATTTTCTCATTCACACCACCGATGGCTTGGATTTCCCCCTTCTGATTCACGGAGCCGGTTACAGCAATACCTTGTTTGATAGGTATGCCTGAGAGGCTGGAGAGCAGCGCATAAAGTTCCGCCGAAGATGCAGAATCGCCTTCTACGCCAGAGTAGCTTTGTTCAAAGACCAGACGTGCGGAGAGACTCAGGGGTTTATCGTGGGCGTATTGCTCTGCGAGATATCCAGAGATAATCATCACGCCCTTGGTGTGGATGGGACCGCCGAGCATTGATTCCCTCTCGATGTCGATCAAACCACCCCGCCCCAGACCAATGCTGGCGGTTATCCTGTTGGGCCTGCCGAAGGCGATATCACCGAGATCGATGACGGAAAGACCATTCACCTGACCCACACTTTCGCCTTCAAGATCAATCATGATTGTGCCGCGCTCGATCATCTCGGTGATGCGCTGTTGAAGCAGGTTGGACCGATAGTAGCGTTGGTCGACTGCCTGCTTGATATGCTGTGCAGTTACAAGCGCGTCGTTGCTCTGGCTGGCGTAGTAATTTGCCTCCCGGATGATGTCAGCGATATCACGAAAACGCGTAGATAGCTTATCCTGATCCTGTGCGAGATGGGAGCCGTGCTCCACAATCTTGGCCAGAGCGGAACTGTCCAGGTGTTTCAGCTTTTCTTCCTTGCAG
This sequence comes from uncultured Anaerolineaceae bacterium, assembly GCA_964385305.1. Classification (GTDB taxonomy): domain Bacteria; phylum Chloroflexota; class Anaerolineae; order Anaerolineales; family E44-bin32; genus CAYLOP01. Next base: position 24,808 of record CAYLOP010000031.1, read on the forward strand.
AGTCTGCACACGAAGGCGGTGTAATCGTGGATGTTGTCGTCCGTACGATCCATCTGGGTGCTGAACTCGGCCTTGACTTTGAAGAGTTCACTGAAATCCTCATCTAGCGCGCGCAGGAGATGGTATAGATCTGCCTCTCCAATAAGCATGACTTTTATATTCAACGGAATGGGTTCCGGCTGAAGGCTCTTGGTGGTGATCAGGCCATAGCGTGTGGTGATGTCTTCTATGGCGATTTCCCCATTGGAAAGGGCGCGTTTTAAACTCTGCCAGGTGACGGGATTACGGAGGAGATCTTCGGCGGATAGGACCAGGTAACCCCCATTGGCATGATGGAGAGAGCCGCCACGCACAAGCGTAAAATCCGTAATCAGCGTCCCGAATTGCGCTTCATGCTCTATGCGACCAAAAAGGTTGCTGTAGGTGGGATTGAGCTCCATCACCACAGGTGCGCCGTCAAGGCCGGAATTGTCCACCACTAATGATAAACTCCGTTCAATGTTCGATTCAACTGCCTACAACAGGGATAGGGAAATGCCGGGTGATGTTTCGGGGCAGGATCTGCACACTTTGGGGGATTGCA
>CAYLOP010000032.1:0-24914 GCA_964385305.1 uncultured Anaerolineaceae bacterium
TAACCCTAAATACGGCAGAAACACAGGCCAAGCTTATCGTTTCTACGACGCTGGTATTTGTATGGCGAATATCAAGCTGGCCATGCAGGCTCTGGAGATGCGGGGAAATTGGATTCTCTTCGATGAGAATGGCCAGGACATCCTGAAGCACCCTGCGAAGCTTCAGCCCATCGCACGGCTACAATGGAACTAAAGAACTGCGATTGAGCGTGCATCAGAGATATTTTGGCGATTCAAGCAACAAAACCCCTTTTAATCTTCTACAAGATGACCTTGAAATATATACAAAAAATATTAAAACAAATGGTATAATAATCGTCAGTAGGCTGCATGCAAGTTCTGTCTGGAAGTCGTAAGATCAAGGTCCGAGCTGCATACGCTCGGGCCGATTTGGTTAGCAAGCCCGGCCTTGCCGGAGAACCCGACCCCCCGAAGAACATGACAGGCACCTAAACAACCTTTTTTGACAGAAGGAGTCAAAAGCAATGTCTGAACGAGAGGTCGGGACGGTCAAGTGGTTCAACAGTGGCAAGGGCTATGGCTTCATTGAACGCGAAAGCGGCGATGACGTCTTCGTCCACTACACAGCGATCTTGGGCGATGGATTCCGCAACCTTGAGGAAGGCCAGCGGGTCGAATTCACCGTTGAGCAAGGCCCCAAGGGCTTGCAGGCTGCTCAGGTTTCTCTAGTATAACCAGCTGAACACGTTGAATCCGAAGCCCTCGCGATGCGAGGGCTTCATCTTTAAAGCCCCACTGGTGGATATCGAACCCTATTGCGGAACCACCCCCATGCTGTTGTTTCACCCGCATCACTCCTGCCCAGGTACACATTGAACGAGAACACCCCGTTCGACTACAAATAGTCCAGAAGGGGGATTGTTATCGGTATCACTTAAGAGTATGGTAGAAGCGATAGTTTATATACCTTCGAGCGTAGCTCGTCGAAAGGGCAAACCCACCGAAAGGTGGCGGCGCAAAGCTACAGGGTCTAAAGCTGATATGCTCAGCCAAGACAGCCAGCTGCCGAAGCGGGCGATTCTTTTTGAAACACTCCCCGCCCAACCGTTCAGCCCTCCTTGTAGACGGGAGTGAACCCGCCCTGCCCTGATCGTCGAACGCTGCTATCCAAACACGGTCGCTTCGGTGTGATTGGTGCATTCGACACTTAGGAAGCCCTGCTTCCAAGAAACAACCCTTTCGAACAATAGATCGACCGCATGATGGGAAGCATTCCCACCTGCGGCGTGTGGTGAAGAATATGGCAACTGTCTCACTCCTTCTTCTCATGACGTTCGTGGCACTGCGCTGTGCTGGGAAGGTTTATAGGATCCAGCAAATCCCAGTGCGTGCGCAAAATAAATCGCCTCTTTCCGCTAGACTTTGTCGATGGCGGGATATTCCTGGGAGGTCGGTCAGGAAATAAGGCTTGAGTGGGAAAACTTTAACGCGATAGGTTCAGTGTAAGCCTTACCTTAGATCTATCAGTCCGATCGCGAACAATCCTCGTCCCCTCCCCCTGGCGTGGCGAGCTCCTGGAAATCCTCTCTAGGAGCTCGTCTTTTTTTACCAACTCTCAAGGAATCTCTGCTCAATCCAGCGCCCCAAAATCCATCTGGCAGATTTGTATATGATTTGCATAATTGATTAAATAAAACAATTGCGGCGGCTTAATGAGCCAAATCAGGATAGGCCCAGGTTGAAGAGACTTTGCTTTTAGGCCTGCCAATGGGCTCCCCGCTTAACCGAAGACTCCCGATAACGGAGGTCCTCTCAGGCTAAAGAAAGAGAGGAAATGGAATTAGGAATCATGTACTAGTTAATTCTTTCAGACCATAGATGTAAGCTATACCTACCGACCTTGGATGATGCGAGCGAATGAAGGAGGGACATGCGAATGGCATCAGAGAGGTCCAATGCCGCTAGCGATTATGAGAAGCGCCTGCTTGCAGACCAACTCTCTAAACGATGGCCTTATTCGAACGACGCAATTCTAACCTTACTGGAACGTTTGGATCAGTGGGGTGCGGATTGGCGACGCCCTCATTACGTGCTCAAGATGGTCAAGGATGCCGATCTCGACTTAAACGAGATCAGCCACGCTTCTACCACGTCCTAGATCCGTTCCACAGCCCTCCGTAGAATCAACCCCTCATCCCATCCATCACAGCGTGGCTATGACCTGCACATCCTAGCTCCCTTTCGTGCAGGGATTCTGCATGAAAGCGGAACACCTTGCGGCTGCTATATGAATGCCATTTCCACTCGCTGCATCAAACTAAAACACGTGTACCTACAGACTTTCCATGTCATCCTATCGACAGACGAGTATCCCTTTCAGGGATTATTAAAAACCTCCGGTCCCTACATAAAAAATCTGCGCTAGGAGAATTAAAGACGCCCGGGTCGGCTTCCCGATATCACCCAGAGAACATCCTTACCGCTGCTTCCTCTCGGACCTGACGGGGTTCGAAAGTCTCCGCCGCATCGGACCCACCCGGACGCCGTTTGGAAGGATACCCGTCTCCCCAAACGCTGTCAATCCTAGCCGGTTGACCCCGAAGGGATATTGCGACTTCCCAATATTTAAAGACACCGCCACATGCGGTGTCCATAGGCGGAGAGGGTGGGATTCGAACCCACGGAGCCTTGCGGCTCACGCGCTCTCCAGGCGCGCGCGTTAGACCAGACTACGCAACCTCTCCAAAATGACGTGCGGATAAGTCCTCCGCCACGCCAGGCAATTATACGCAGCGATTAGGGTTCAGGCAATGGCAAAAGCCATAGATTCCGATCTTGATACGAGAGAAAGACGACAGATGTACCATCGGGTGAGGGTTGCCAATCGTTGTTGGCAATAGGTAGCTTGGTGTACTTTGGGTCTGTCAAACGAATGGTCTCACCTGTGCTTGAATCAACCTGCCAGAGCGAGGGTACTTCTGGCTCCAGACCCAAGGGGATGACGAGGAGCTCTCCTTCACGGCGCCAGCGATAAGCGCCGAAAAATTCGAGCTTCCTGGTAGATGATCCATCCGTTCGCACGAGCCAAAGACCGTTGCGAGTTGGATCAGGATCGAAGGCGACGATAAATGCGATCCAGTCTCCACCCGGCGAGATGAGTGCGCTGCGAACCCGATCGACCTCGATCAGCAAGCGGCCCGCGCCGTCCTTCACGGCAATACGCCATATCCCTGCTGGACTATTTGGCGAAAGTCTACCGCTCACGAGAATCGCCTCTTCGCCAGCATCCCACCCGATGAAATCCCCGCCATTTACCGTGACGATCTCTCTCGCCCCCGAACCATCGGCATGTGCGATCCATATCCCCCGTTGCCGCAGGTCGGGGAACGAGATTCCGGAGGAGATCACATCCCAAGTCACGTACGAACTACTTGGAGAAAAATGTATTGTGTTCCCTTCGGAAGGGATGAACCACCGAGAGCTATCCGCGAGCCTCTCCACGATCGTCCTTTCGCCCTGGGTATAAGCCAGGAGCGTCCAATCAGGGTTATAGACGCCAACACCGGGATGGACCAATGTCACCATCCCACCGTTCGCTGGTACACTGTACAACCCGGCAGGGGCATTTTCAGAGGGCCGATCAAGGAACAGTACCCAGCGCGAATCTGGAGACCAAGCGGGATAGGCACAGCAACCGCCAGAGGTCAGACGAACCGCATCTGGCGCGAAGAGTGCTGTCGGGGCTGGTGTTGGGGACGGGATCGGTGAGGGTGTGAGGTTGAGATCGCGGGTTGGAATCAGGGGTGTGGAGCGGGAACGTAATGGTTGCGACTCCCCTGGGATCAGGCCCCCAGCCGCGCGCACATCCCGCACATAGAACATCGCCATCCCAACAAGGATAACGCCTGCGATCAAGCCGAAAAAGGCTCTCCGAATACGGCGCCCGCTAACGCGCCGGTGGCCAAGGTAATCCATAATCATTCAACAAAGGATAGCCAAAACGAGTGTCGGGTTGGTCGTACAAATCCTGCCATCGGCGGGGATCGTCCATATCTTGCTCGAAACGCTGAGGGAAGCCACCGATGAGCGCTAGGCTTTCCCAGTCGACGTCGATGAAGAGGAGCGGGTTGTAAGCCGTTCGATGGTCAGTGGATCGGATCTCGAGATGGAGATGCGGCCGTGAGGAGCAAGTCAGATCGGGATCCCCCGAAAGTGCAACCACCTCGCCCGCCTTCACTTCATCCCCAGGTTTAAGCTTGGAGCGCACCAGGAGGTGTCCATAAAACGACATATAGCCATTCTGATGATCGATCATCAAATTGTGCGGTCGCGCCCCGTGCCAGCTATCGACACTGTCTACAACACCGTCGCCTATAGCAACAATCGGCGTCCCGCAGGGAGCTGCAAGATCGACGCCGAAGTGCAAGCCCTGTCCCGCACCATACGTGGAGTAGCGGAACCGATATGCGAATACCGTGTTGCCATAGGGCTGCAGGAAGTACCACGTATCAGGGCCAGGCGGTCCTTCAAATGGAAGGATGAAACGCGGTAACGTCTCTTCAGGTGGCGATTCCGCCGCCAGCGCGGAGGCTGAGATCAACCACGCAAGCATCCCCGAGAGTGCGATGAGAAAAATAGATTTCCGATGAACAGCCATCATGGATAGCATTAAACGATTAATTGGCTTCGGGCGCTAGTTCAATCGCCCCGCGCGGCGGGAAGAGGTCATCGAGGATTTCGGGTGCGTAGAGCGCCACCATCTCCGAGGAAAGTCCATTGGCGCTGCATATTTCTCGGTACAGTTCCGCACCTTTACGCGCCCTGCGTTCCTGGGTATTCTCATTCAACGCCCAAAGACCGAAGCGCTGCGACCACCCGCGCTCCCACTCGAAGTTATCGACCAGGGACCAGTGAAAGTATCCCCGCACTGGCCAGTTGAAATTGACAGCCCGCCACACCTGATGGACGTGCTGGGCAAGATAACGCGGCCGGATGGCACTCTCGCTATCCTCGACGCCGTTCTCCGTGATGTAGATCGGAAGGCCTGGTCGTCGCGCCCACGACAGCGCTTCCCAAAGGCCTTCTGGTTCGTTGGCGATGAAACCCGAGGGGCTCAGGTCCGCTCCATCGGGATAAGCACCTTTATCGATCGAACTCATAGGCTGAAAGATATTAAAGGATGTACTTTCAACCGTATAGTAATTCAGGCCGAAGAAGTCCTGGGTTCCAACGGCTTCAGGCAAATGGCCGCGCCAATGCAAAAACCGCAATCGACCATCACGCAAAGCACGCGGCACGACATGATTGAAGCCATTTGCTTTGAGTTGGGCGATCCAGCGATGCGCAGGGTTGCGAGGGTTGGCAGGATGGAAGCCGCGATAATGGTGGGCGAGTCCCACGAGAGCGCCGGGCTGAACTTCATGGATGGTATGGTAGGCCGCGGCGTGAGCCAGGATGAGATTCCGGTAGACCTCTGGGAGGTTTCGCAGATCCCGCACCCCCGGCGGCCATATCCCCTGTAAAAAACCACCGACGGCGAGTACGTTCGGTTCGTTGATCGTCACCCACAAACCGACCACATCTTCGAGCGCTGTGACGACTTTACGTGTATAGCGCGCGAATAGGCGGACGATCTCGGGGTTCGCCCACCCGCCTTTCTCAGCAACCCATAGCGGATTCGTGAAATGATGCAGCGTGACCATCGGCATGAGACCGCGTGCGAGCAGACCCTCAATCATCTCACGATACTGCTCCAGCGCAGCTTCATCCCACAGCGCAGGTCTCGGCTCAATTCTGCTCCACTCGAGCGACAACCGGTGGGCGTTTTGCCCGTACCCGGCTGCCCGATCGAGATCTTCTGCCCAACGCCCTCCCCACCAGTCGCAAGCCGCTCCCGAGACGTGATCATGGTGAATATGACCTGGCTCTTGCTCCCATGCCCACCAATCGTTATTGGTGTTGCCACCTTCAACTTGGTGGGATGACGTCGCGGTGCCCCACAAGAAGCCACGTGGAAACTGGAAGAACGCGCGGATCATGTCGCCTCCATCCAAACCAGGCAGGTCGCCATCTTCAACTCCTTCAGGGGATCGCCAGCGCCTCGCTCAGCAACTCCACGCGAGCGATAGGTGGCCCAAGACTGAAAACGTTAAAATTGAATGCCACAACGTCCCTCGGTGCGACGGGTGCTTTCGGCGTCCATTTTCGGTATCCCACCATCTCACCATCATCTCCGAAGCCGATTAAGAGCAGGCTGAGTTGGGCACCCTGAACCGATTCCTCACCCGAGATGACAGCCTCACCTTGCACATCCCATCGCATCCCGTTCTGCATGGATTCGCGTTTCGTCTCGGTGACCTCGACCGGCAAGTATCGTTTTGAAGGATCAGCAACGAGCACAGCGCTGAGAAGTTGAGCAATAGGGAAGAACGGATCGCTTGGGGGGTCGGAGAAATACGCTGCCAACGGTATAGCGCGATCCTCCGACAGGAGATTGAGTGGACCGTAGACTTGCTGGTTGACCAAGAGCTCGCCCTGGGGATCAATCAAGCTTATTAAAACCGAAACCCCTTCAACAGCCCCCGAAGAAGAATTCCGGACTTCCGTCAGACACCACATGCTCTCAGAGGGCGTACGATAGCACCGGACATCGGTAAGGTTGAGCGGCAGTGGGGTTGGCGTGGGTAAAAGTGCTGTGATCGGCTCCCCTCCCGAGCCAGGGATAAGGATCTCCGTGCCGATGCTAAGCAAACGTGGGTCGATGCCGGGATTCGCGATCAGGAGGTCTTCATAATCGACGCCGTAGCGCGCGGCGATGCCAAGCATCGTGTCACCACTTTGAATAATATGCACCCAGGGAGTGGCGGTAGGCCCCAAGGGTGGCGCGGTGGGCAGACTTGCGGCTCGCGTGGCAACCGTTGGTGTTGCGGTGCTCCGAAGAAAGGGGCGCAGCGTGAGGGTCGGCGTAGCCGTCTCCAGCGATTGCATGCCTTGGCAAGCTGCTGACAGCATGCAAAACCACATTAAAAGAATCAAACGTTTCATTGGAACCACAACAGGGCGATTATACCAATGGATGATTGCATTGTGCGATCAGATGCCCTATGCTAGACTTTTGAACCAAGATTAGGAGACACGTGTGACGACACCTTCCAGCAGCATGATCACCGAAGCTATCGCGGCTGCTCGTATGGGCGACCGAGCGCGCGCCCGCGAATTGCTCAGCCGCCTGCTGCGATCAGAGTCATCCAATTCTGAGTACTGGATCTGGATGAGCGCTGTCGTCGAGTCGAAACGCGAAAAAATATATTGTCTCGAATCAGCACTCCGCCTCGACCCCACCAATCGAGCCGCTATGCGCGGCTTGGTGATCCTGGGCGCTCGAGTGCCGGAGGACGCCGAACTAGCTGCTGCGGTTAAGGTTCCCACCCGAAAGATCGACTTCCTCCCGAAGGGCTTGGAAGTCGAGCGCAGCTTGAATATCCCTTGGAGAAAGCTAGGTACGGGCTCCATTGGACTGATCGCGATCGCAGCCGTCGCAGTGCTCGTCATCTTTCTCGCTCCACTGGTGAGATCCATGCTAGGCACACGGGGTTATCGCCCCGCATCCACACTTCCCGCTCCTAGCCCTACGCAGACCGATACGCCCAAACCGGGTACGCCAACTGCTACACCGATCCCAGCCGCCACGCGTGCGATGCGCACGCCGGTCCCAATTGAAATGGCTTCCACGCCATTGGAATATCTTGTCCCGCGCACATCAACGCCAACACCTCTTCTCGCAGTCACACCCCACCCCTTCGAAGCCTATGAATCAGGCTTGAAGGCCCTCAAACAGGGCAACTTTGAAATGGCCGTGACATTCATGGACCAGATTATTAAGTCCGACCCTGATCTTCCAGACGTGTACTACTTCAAAGGTGAAGCGCTCCGCCAACTAGGCGAGATCGCGGAAGCTATACGCGCCTACGAGGGGGCACTCAACATCGATTCCAACTTCGCCCCCGCCTACCTCGGTCGCGGTCAAGTACTCATGGAGCGCAATGTAACTCAAGCGCTCAAGGATTTAAACAGCGCGCTTAGGATCGACCCAACCTTCACCGGTGCGTATTTGGAATTGGCTTCTTACTACGCATCAGAAGACCTTTGGTTGAAGCTAGAAAGCACGATGCAAACCGCGATTGATTTGGGATTAACAACCCCAATGCTGTATCTTCGGTTGAGCGAAGCACAGCTTAACAATGGAGACTCCCAGTCTGCCCTGGAGAGCGCGCTTGAGGGCAGCGCAAACGACCCCAGCCTTCTTGAAGGGTACCTTGCGATTGGACGCGCCTATGTTGCCGTCGGCATCAATCAATTGGAAGAATCTCACTTCGACTCCGCCAAATGGCCGCTTCAAACCTACCTCACTTACAGGCCTGAGGATCAACGCGCCTTGGCTGCGCTCGGACGAGCGCAAGTTGGCCTTGATGAGTTCGAAGCTGCTACGGAGATCCTCGACCGGGCACTTGAGGTTAGTGATACATACGCACCCACCCATTTGGCGCGTGGCATTCTCCATACGGAGCTCGGCGAATACGAATTGGCCGAACAAGACCTGACCTCCGCGCGGCGCTATAGCGTGCCTACCTACGATTATTACCTCGCGACTGCTCGGATCAAGTACATCCTGGACAATTTCGATCAAGCGCTCGAGAACGTCAATTCGTCTATCTCAGAAGCCAACGCTGAGAAGAAGATTAGCTTACGCGGGAGAAAACTCGCGGAGGGCTACGCACTGCGCGCGCTCATCTATGAGACCAATCCCGATCTGGTTGATGACGCCATCCTCAATTGGGAATGGATTCTACAGTTGCAAAACGTTCGCCCGGAAACGCGCACCTTAGCAGAAGCCCATCTCCAGGAGTTGACAGGGAAAGCTCCAACTCAAACACCGACTTCCAGCCCGGAGCCAACAGCGATACCCGCAACCCCAACCCCAACCCGAACCCCAACCCGAACGCCCACTCGCACAGTCACTGCCAGCCCTTCACCGACCCCCTAAACAATGACCAGCGTCCATAAGAATGCTAAACCAACAGACGCGCTTTCTGGGGTTGGCGCCTAAGCCGTTATACCCTTGTTCATCTTACGATCTTCTCGGTAGTACGCCGGAAAACCTCTAGTCTCCATGTGCCGCTTACCCCCTATGCTCTGCCTCACCCAGGAGATCCTCCGGTGATGCCTTCCGATAGTGCGTTCGGAAAGCGGCAGTCTCGCGCAGGATCGCCTGAATTTCACGCGTATGCTTGCGCGCCGGTCGGGATTTCGCTTCGCCCCTCGCCACTTTTATTTCATCTCCCCCATCCTCAACAAGCCTTACAACATCGCGTTCGATCAGCCATTTCAACCCAACCCTCACAGCTATTTCACGATGCGCGGTGGCAGCCGCGAACTTCGCAATCTGAATCCATCCGTCCTCTGCATGCAGGGCTCGCTTAACCATCCCGGCCAGGTGGTTGAGGAAATCTTCCTTCTCACCCAAACCTGGATCGACGGCAAAGAGGTAAACAACCTGCGGTGAGACTTGAGCCAGGGCGTCTCTAACCTCCTCTGGACCTGGAGGAATGCTCACGATAGCTAACGCTAATGCAGGTCGTAATTCATAGCGGCTCGAACCTTGAACGGCTGCTTTATGCTTCGATTCGCACCAGATCGTCAGATCCTCATCCTCCAATTGCACGACGACGTCTATAGGATCTGTGACATGCCTATAGTCCACAAATCTGCGTTTCACGGCCAAACTTTCGTCCTGCAGGGTTATCACCTGCGCCGGGCGTGCATCCATGTAGACCACCTGGACCTCGCGTTGACCTTGGTAATCGTTCGTACGCACGTGGTATGCCAGATCGAAAACACCCTCCGGCAGCAGCCTCCCAGCACCCTGCCACCAGACCACCTTATGAATCGCTCCCTTTTGATCCTGCACCATCAGCGTGACATGCTCTTCCTCGCGACCGAAAAGCTGCGAGTTTTGGAGCACGACACCCGGTGCCAGCAGAGTCACGGGGGGATTGCCGGGACCGAAGGGCGCAAGTCGGTCGAGATCAGCCACCAATTCGAGAGAAATCATCGCCAATGGGAAGATAGCATCGACGACCAGTGCGGGCTCCTCCACCCTCTCCGCCATCATCTCTTGCACCGCGGTCGAGAGCGATTCGCGAAACGCTGGAATGTGTTCGGCCTCCATGGCCATGCCGGCGGCCATTGGATGACCGCCGTACCCCAGAAGCAATTCTTCCGTACGCGCGATCGCTGCGGAAATATCGATGCCAGAGACAGAGCGCGCCGATCCACGCGCAGGCTCTCCGCTCGGCGCTGTTAACAAGACGGTTGGGCGTCCATAGCGCTCCGCCAATTTGCTTGCCACAACGCCGATCACACCTGCTGGCCACGATGGGTGGTCCAGCACGAGGGCCGCATGCTCAAGCAGCGAAGGATCTGCCTTGATCCGAGCCTGAGCAGCTTGAAACACCTGGTCGCTAAGCAGCTTTCTCTTGGCGTTAAGCGTCTCCATTTGGAGAGCCAGGACGCGAGCGATCTCCTCGTCCTCTGTCGTGAGGAATTCTACAGCGACATTCGCATCCGATAAGCGCCCTAAGGCGTTCATGCGTGGCGCGAGCGCGTAACCGATATGCTCCTCCGTGAGCCGCTCCTGCTGGATTCCCGCAAGATCCATAAGGATTTGCAGGCCGACCCTCGGGGTCTCTCGCAGCGCTTCGAGCCCTCGCTGAAGCAGGTATCGGACGTCCCCATGATGCACAGCGACGTCTGCCACGATGCCCAGTGCCACCAGATCTAGATAGCGAGTAACTTCATCGGGACGATTGGCATGCTCATAAAGCGCTTCCGCTAACTTATAGGCCACACCCACCCCAGGTAACTCACGTAGGGGATGCTCGTCTTCCAGAATCTTCGGATCGACAATCGCTGTCGCCTCAGGCAGCTCGATGGGGAGATCATGGTGGTCGGTGACCACTATATCAACACCCTGCGAACGCGCGTAGTCGATCGCTTCGTGCTCGCTGATACCTGTATCGCACGTCAGGATGAGCTGCAGCCCACCCTCAAGAATTCTCTTCAATGTCGGAAGGTGGATTCCGTGTGATTCACGCGCACGTACAGGGATGTGATACGAGACTTGCGCCCCGAGATCCTGTAAAGTCGAGACCAGCAATGTTGTGGAGGTCTGACCATCTACATCGAAGTCACCCCACACACAGATGCGTTCATCCGTGTGGATAGCCTCCTCCACACGATCCACCGCGCGCTCCAATCCTGGTAACTCCTGGGGCCGTGCGGGCTTATAGTGCATCGGGTCCAAGAATGCGAGGGCGCGCTCCACCGTCGAGTATCCACGTCGTACAAGCACCTGCGCCACGAGCGGATGACCACCCACCACATGTTCCAGGTCGGGGTTTACGCTTACATCGTCCGGCTCACGCCAACGCCTGGTGGCGTTCATGAGATATCCACCTCGGCGATTTGATCGAAATCGATATCGAAATCCAATTCATCATCGGTCTCGTCGGAATCTTCCCATGAATCCAGGTCCCCAGCCTTCTCGCCGCGCTCGCAGAGCGAGCGATAAACGCAGTAGCGGCAAAATCTAACATCCGATGTCCGCTCGAAGTCCGCCTCCTCGAGGTCCGTAATCTGCCCTACGAGCGAGGTCAGATAAGACTCATCCATGGCATACTGGTTTTCATCATACCGGAAGCGCACGGGAGATTGGGGTTGATTTGAAAACCAGTAGATCATCTCAATCTGGTCCGGTTGAATGGGGACCCCTTGGTTCAGTTCTCGACCGGTTTTCACCAGCACGTAAGGGTAAACTTTGGTCTGCAAGCGTTCTGCGAGTTCGTCGTAGGGTGGAGGGCGAGAAGCCGTCTTCCAATCCACAATCACCGCCATTCGACCGGGATCGAGAGCAAGCAGGTCGTACTTTGCCATCACACGATAGCCCGCCAGCGGCGCCGTAAGCACGAGTTCCACGTGCTGCGTGTCAGGCAGATCTGAGGGGCCATCCTGCAGGTAATGCTCCCACCAACGCATCAACGCTTGATCTTTCACGGTGGCACGCAGGCGCGGCTCCGGAACACCGAGGCGATGCTGCTGGATGAGTTGGTGTAGCCGAGCGCCTAGGTACATCCGACGTTCATGCTCGATAGCCGGTTCGGTCACGAGTGCCGGCCACGCTAAACGCTTCATGTATCGTAGCAGGAAGCGATATTTACAGTCGACAAAGTCCTGCAGGCTTCCCTGGCTGAAGCGAAAATCACTGGGAAGGATCATGGTGTCTCCTTTCCCAATACGCTCCTAACTCCGCAAATGGTGTCGCCTGGTGCTTATCGCTTTTATGACCGACATTCCATGTGATGACCAATTCCCGGCGCGCGCGCGTGATCCCGACGAAAAGGAGTCGCAGGCGCTCAGCGGCGATCTCAAAACGTGCCTGCGCCGTCTCCTCATGCTCTACATAGGGCTTACCCTCACCCGGCTCCACCAAAGCACGAAGTTGCGCCAGCACCTCTGCCTCTAGATTCAAGCGATCCCGTACAAACCATTTCTCAGCATAGAACTCATCGTCCGGTTCAGCGGAAGGGTAATCGTAATTATTCACCGACATCAAATAAACTCTATCCCACTCCAGCCCCTTGGCTTTGTGCACCGTCGCCACAACGACAACGCCACGATGGCGCTCGGGATCGAAACCGAGATCCTGATGGCTGAGTCCAAGCAGGGCACGCTCATTCTTCACAACAGTCTCGAGTTCACGGATCAGATCCGGCAGCCCCAGAGCCGGGTTCATGCGAGCATAGCGCTCGAGTAGAAGCGCCAATTTTTGCGACATCGCAAGATCCGCGGGCTCGGTAAACAGATCTTGCGCGAGGGTGAGGATGAGTTGGTCGATAGGTAAGAGCACGGCACTGTGCCACCGCTGGGCGCAGGTTCGGAATTCCGTCAGAAGATCTTGAATGCGAGCCTCACCGTCTGTAAGGAACAGGTTCGCGTGCCAATCATCCCCGGGTTGCGGCCAGAGATAGCCCTCCACCTGGCGGCATTTTCCCATTTGCCTCGCAGCAGCTTCAGCAACAGCATCCGCCTCCGTCGTAGCAGGAATCACCTTACACCAAGCCTGAAACGCCTCGACCATACGCGGGCGAGAGGTTGGATTGACGAGGTGCTGGAGGACGGCAGCCAGCGTGTGCGCGGTTTCACGCGTCGCGGATGTGCTACGCAATAATTCCGTATAAGGGACGCCGTGTGCCTTGAGCTGCTCGACCAACCTGGCTCCCAGGACGTTGGTCGGGACGAGCACGGCGACGGTGCCTTCCGGATTCTCCTCGAGCCATTGGATCACAGAGCGAACGACGTCGCGCACCTCCTCCTTCGAGGAGTACATCGAATGGATCAGATGAATGCCGTCGGGGTCATCGCGAGGGTTGGGCTGTGGGTCTCCGCTGGGTGTGGGTTCAATATAGGGTGGTGCAAGAGCGGTGCGCACTTCCTGGATGGGATGATCTGAAAGTGTCCAATCGATCAAGTGGTTTGCAAGGCTCAGAATGCTCGCCGTTGAACGTCCAGAATCCGGCAGCGTGCGCGCCTGCACGCCCTGCTCATTCAGGAAATCTCGCAAGAACTGCGGGCTGGCTGTCGTGAACGTCTCGAAAATGGCTTGGTTTGGATCACCGACCCGCACCCAATTTCCACGGGGGCCTACCAGCAAACGTAGGATGGTCTCCTGCAGGCGGCTGCTGTCTTGTGCTTCATCCTCCAGGATATAAGGCCAACGCGAACGCAGACGCTCGAGCAGATCTGCATCCGCCTGTAGTGCCAGCAAGGCCTTGCCGATCAAATCGTCAAAATCCACAGCGCCACGGTAGTTCAGCGCCCTCTGGTAATCCGTATACATATCGGCCGCCATCTGTAGCATGGGGTGCACATAGCGCTGTTCGGCGAGCCGTTGATTTAAGACATCGGGTGAAAGCAGCAAGTCCTTAGCCTGCTTAATGAAGCTTGTCGCGAGAGCGGTCATCAACTGAGGCCACCCTCGCTTACGCGCATTTTCCTGTTCGCGAGCCGTGAGATCCGCTCTTTGGAAGCTCTCTAAGACCGGCGCATGGATCCTCATGTAACTATCTGTGATTCCCCTCATGATTTGGGTGGAAGTAAATTCATCCACAATTTGAAAATTATCGGAAAGCCCAGCGAGTTCCGGGCGCTCTCGTACGATGTCGTGAGCAAGGCCATGAAGCGTTCGAACCCGGTAGCCCAGATGCGGCATGAGCCCCATCGCTCGCACAAAATTCGCGACCCGGAGGGAAAAATTCTCCACCGCCGAGTTAACCAAGGTCACAACCAGGATCTCTTGATGATCATCGATCAACCCTTCAGCGATCAATTTCGCTGCCAGGTAAGACAAGGTCTGCGTCTTGCCGCTGCCCGGAACCGCGGAGATGCCCATCTTTCCGTGGCGGAAGGCGATCACCTCATTCTGCTTCGGCCTGGGCTCATACATGGGAAGCTCCTGATCCCTTGTCATCAGCCATGATCGCTTTCTGGATAACCCGCAGCAATGGACCTTGCTGCTCAAAGCCCCCTTCCCCAAGCTCGCTGAGCCCCAAGAATATCCCATGCCTGCAACGCTGGATCAAGCCCTGCGTGAGCACAAAGAGTGCTTCATTGCGGGTGCGAGTCTCATCTACATCCGTCCATGGGTCTCCGATCTTCCATGCCCTGCTGAGCACATAGGGATGAGTCAGCGGTTGGTAGAGCCGCTCCCACCAGCCCGTACCACCGATATCCAACCAAAATTGATAATCAACAGGGCGGTTGCTCATCAGGAAGGTATGCGCCGGTGCGAGCAGGATGGCATCCAGCGTTTGCACCTCCCAACTGCGCACGTACTGCGATGCGACCAATCCCTCCTGTACCATTTTGACATAGATCCGGCCCGTCTCGCCTGACCGTGTTGGGAAATGCTCTCCCAATGCCCAACGAAACTTGCGCACGGATTCGATCAAATTCGCTGCCACAGTGCCAGCGTCGTGGCTTGCGTGGAATCTGAAACCGCTTTGAGAGAGGACCTCTCCAAAAAGCCGCGCTAGGAAGTGATCTAAGGGCAGCGCCTCATCGCTGTTATACGCCTCCAGCCACGTCCTCAGGCGTTCGTAGCGTTCACCCAGCGTGAAGGTGATTCGCTCCTGCTTTTCCATCTTGAGAGGTGTGAAGGATTCTAGCGTGAGGAGGCCGTCCCGTTTGCGGTAGAGGATCTTCGACAAGAGATGCGCACGTACCAGATCCATGCCTTCAATCGCCATCATCAACGCGTAGGCGACCTCCGGTTGACTCGGCGAGATCTGCCATTCAGGATGCGCCAAGCAAGCCAACGTAAGCAAGCAACGTGTTGGTGGCTCTTCACGTAACGCTCGTGATGGTCGATGCGAACGAACTGGAAGGGCATGCCGCTCGAGTAAGTTGGATAACGTGAACCGCAAGGCATCCGACATGAAAGGGGCAAGAACCGCAATCTCACCAGGAGGCGTGCCGTGTTGGTGAACCAAGTCAGCGATCTGATCTGCAGCCCATCCCAGCATTTGGGGGTGGTAGCGGTGGAATTCGAAGTTCAGGGCACCGCGAGCGTCCTCAGGAACATGTTCGGCTTCTCGATCCATGGCGCGCGCCAATCTCGCCCCGAGCGCTTGAACCGGGCGAGAGGTTACAAAGGATTGCTGGAAGTGAACGTGCTCACTGCATTGCTGTTTAAGCGCATGAGCCGACTGTGGATCCGCACCCAGGAAGCGTCGATACCCCCCGCCGCTGTCATAGATCACCAAAGCCGATTCGGCTTGCGACAACCATTTTGAAAGCAGGTCATGGGCAACCGGCGTGTCCTCTTCGACATTGTCTGCCAGAATGTGTTGCGCACGCTCTCCCAGGTAGCGCTGCACGTGTGGGAGCGGCCAAAGATATTCCAGGAAGATGTTTACCTGGAGGGAGAAATCCAGGAGATTGTTTTCGAAACACATTTCACGGAATGCGGAGGCGCAAATTTGCGCCTCATCATAGACGCGCTTCTGGCTCTCATCACCGATCCAGGCTGCCTTCATGCGATCACCGATCTCGGTGTGAGGGAAACCGACAACCGCGGCTTTGTTTAGGTTATCAAGGATCTGGCTGTAGAGGCGATTGCGTTCGAGCGTGATATTTGAGAAGAATTCCTGATCAAGGTATGGCTGGACGACCTGCGCCATGTAGTATTGGGCGGTCTCCAGGGTCAGAAAGGTAGGCGGGCTGTCTGGGTCGCAGAATCCCGCCTTCCCGGCGATCAAGGGCCAAAACAACGCCACCATCCGACGGGCAAGTCCGCCGAGGGTCACCAGCGTCACCTGGCCGCCTGCAGGCACATCCGGCTGTTGCAAAGCTTCTGCATAGGGACTTCCCAGCGTGCGCTGTGGGAGGAGGATGAGAATCCTATCCGCCCGGACCCCGCTCTCAAGCATGTGCAGAAGCCGAGTCACGCCGGCCGTGGTCTTTCCACTCCCCGGCGGACCTTCAAGAAAGGTTGTGCCGCGGTAGGGTGCTGTGACAATACGCTGCTGTTCTTCGCTGAGATTGTCGATTGTTATGAGGGTCATTTTGCCGTCGATCCGGTTGAAACGCTAACAAGCGAGCTAATGATACAGCAGATTGGGACAGTTGACACGGTAGAGGGTGAGAAATGGCGAGATGGCACTTTGATGTTGGGCTATCCTAGACAGAATGATCCGCCTACGATAAAATAGACACTTGTGAGAATATTCGTCCTCGGAGGACATTTTGGCTAATACAGAATCAGCGAAGAAGCGAATACGGCAGAACGTCAAACGCCGTGACCGAAACCGTGTTTACCGCACACGGGCACGAACCTACATCAAGCGTGCTCGAGTTGCTCTCGTAACAGGTGAAGTCGACGCAGCGGCGAGTGCAGTGCAATTGGCGGCCATTGAACTAGACCGCGCGGCAAGTAAGGGTGTAATCCACCGAAACAACGCCGCTCGCCGCAAGGGCCGCCTTATGAAGCAATTAGCAGCGCTTAAGAAACTATCCTAGCTGCAGAGATGCGGTTAGGCTGTCGTGTGCAACCCACGACGCACCTATTGGTGCGTCGTGTTTGCGTCTAACCCTTGCGTGCTATAATCCAGTCTGTTGAGGAATCGGTCCATGTTCAAACGCGAGTTCGCCCAAGCCAACGAGATCATACAGCAGCACATCCAGCAATACGCCCCCGTCATGGAGCCGATAAGCTGGCTGCCAACGCCGTTTAAGGGTTCGTGGGGATTCGGCAGCAACGTATGTTTTCAGGTTGCAGCCGCCGAAGCCCGTTCGGGCAAGCGCTTCAACGTCCCTGAGCGCGCGCAGGAGATCGCCGAAGCCCTCGTGGAGAAGATCGAGAACGAAGTGGGTTTTGCGCATGTCGCGGCAGAGAGCGGCTATCTCAACCTTTACATCGATCCCGATGTCTATGCGCAGCGCGTGCTCGAAGCCGTACTGGATGGGGAAACGCTTTTTGGGAAGGGCGACCCCCAAGATGAGCGGGTGATGGTGGAATATTCTCAGCCCAACACCCATAAAGCTTTTCATGTTGGACACCTCCGCAACGTCATACTTGGCGGTGCAATGTCGAATATCCTCGAGTATGCCGGGTACCCCACGGTACGGGCTAATTACATCGGCGACATCGGTTGGCATGTGATCAAATGGATCTGGTGTTACATGCGCTTCCACGCCGGCGAGGAGCCTCACGGCGATCGCACGCGCTGGATGCAAGATATCTACGCCGAAGCGACCCGACTCGTGGAAAATAATCCCGAATACGAGGCTGAAGCCCGCACGATTTTCGCACGCTGGGAGGCAAACGATCCGGAGATCCAAGCTCTTTGGGAGGTGACGCGCCAGTGGAGCCTTGAAGGTTTCAATGAGATCTACGAGATCTTAGGCGAGCATTTCGACGTCTTCTTCTTCGAAAGCGAGGTTGAAAAGCCAGGGAAGAAACTTGTCGAGGATCTCATCGCACGCGGCCTGGCGATCGACGAAAGGTCCAGCGGCGGACCCGTCGTCGTCAAGCTAGACGAGCTCCTGGGATACGAGAAAGAGACGTATCGCGTATTGGTCGCGCTTCGAAGTGACGGCACCTCGCTCTACGCCACCAAAGACCTTCCACTTGCGATCCGGAAATTCGAGGAGTGGGACATCGACCGCTCGATCTACGTCATCGACGTGCGCCAATCCTTGTATCTTCGCCAGATCTTCAAGCTGCTGGAACTCATGGGATTTGAGCAAGGGCGCAATTGCTACCACCTCTCTTACGAGATCGTCAATTTGCCTGGAAATGTCACGATGTCTTCACGAGAGGGTACAGTCGTCTACTTCGAGGATTTACTCGCCGAAGCCATTGCACGCGCAACACAGATCGTAGAAGAGAAGAATCCCCTTCTCGATGACGAAATAAAGCACGAGGTTGCGAAGATCGTTGCGCTTGGTGCCCTCAAGTACCCGATGTTATCCGTCGATAACAACAAGGTAGCCACTTTTGATTGGGATCGAGCGTTGGACTTCGAAGGTCAGGCCGCGCCTTATATCCAATACGCTCACGTTCGGGCAAACAGCATTCTCTCGAAGTTCGACGGTGAACTCGAAGCGACTCCACTCAATTACGAATTGACGCCGCAAGAGATCGCGCTCCTCGACAGGATCTCGCGTTTTCCCGACGAAGTTCGAAGGAGCGCCAAGGAATACAAGCCGCTTACGATTGCTAACTATGCTTATGATCTGGCGAAGACCTTTACCGATTTCTACCAGCAATGTCCCGTATTGAAGGCCGATGAAACGGTGCGCGGTTTTCGCCTGAGGCTCACAGCAGCAGCACGTAAGACGCTTGCTCTCACACTTAGCTTGATGGGCATCCAGGCTCCACAAGTTATGTAACGAGAAATCGACCGCCATATCGGGC
Source organism: uncultured Anaerolineaceae bacterium (assembly GCA_964385305.1). Lineage (GTDB taxonomy): Bacteria > Chloroflexota > Anaerolineae > Anaerolineales > E44-bin32 > CAYLOP01. Next base: position 18,995 of record CAYLOP010000032.1, read on the forward strand.
GGTCGTTTTAATAAGAACAACACATGAGAGAAAGGGGTTTTGATAAGACTATGGAACGACAACGAATTCTCATCATGGGCGCAGCAGGACGTGACTTCCACAACTTCAACACTTATTTTCGCGATAACCCATCGTATGAAGTCGTGGCATTCACGGCAACCCAAATCCCCAACATTGAAGGGCGAATATATCCACCTGAACTGGCTGGTTCAGCCTATCCTAAAGGGATCCCCATTTATCCTGAAGCGCAGCTTGAAGAGTTAATTCGAGAACATCGCATCGACCAAGTAATCTTTGCCTACAGCGATGTTCCCCACGAGTACGTCATGCATAAGGCTTCAAAGGTTCTAGCCGTCGGACCAGACTTCCGTTTGATGGGCACACACAACACGCAGGTGAAGTCTGTGAAGCCTGTCATTGCCGTTTGCGCAGTTCGTACAGGGAGCGGAAAGAGTCAAACCAGCCGCAAGGTCACCGAGATCTTGCGAGGGATGGGTTACAGCGTCGCAGCCATTCGTCATCCGATGCCCTATGGTGACCTTACCAAGCAGGTCGTGCAGCGTTTTGTCACTTATGAAGATCTTGAAAAACACGAGTGCACCATCGAGGAACGCGAGGAGTACGAGCCTCACATCGATCGCGGTGTGATCGTCTATGCCGGTGTGGACTATGAACGCATCTTACGTCAAGCCGAGGCTGAAGTCGATATCATCCTGTGGGATGGCGGCAACAACGACCTCTCGTTCTACAAACCGGATATGCTTATCGTCGTTGTCGACCCGCACAGGCCAGGCCATGAAATCTCCTATCACCCCGGCGAAGCGAATGTGATCGCGGCTGACGTGCTCCTCATCAACAAGGTGTCCACGGCGTCGAACGAAGCCGTGCTGAAAGTTCGCGAGAACCTGATGGCGATCAATCCCGACGCCATTATCCTGGAAGCTGCCTCTCCGATCTTCGTGGAGGATCCCGATGCCATTCGCGGTAAGCGAGTGCTCGTTGTCGAAGATGGTCCCACACTTACGCATGGCGGGATGGCCTACGGCGCAGGCTGGATCGCTGCCAAGAGATTCGGCGCCGGCAAGATCGTTGACCCCCGCCCCTATGCCGTTGGAAGCATCAAAGCCACCTATGAAAAATACCCCACCACCGGCGATGTCCTTCCAGCCATGGGATATGGAGAGGCACAGATGCACGAGCTCGAAACCACCATCAATGGTGCAGATGTCGACCTGGTCTTGATCGGAACCCCGATTGACCTGGGCCGGCTGCTCAAGCTCAATAAACCTTCGCAACGCATACGCTACGAGCTGCAGGTAATCGGTCAGCCAACACTAGCCGAATTGATCGAGAAGAAGTTCGGCCGCAAATAGCCCTTATGTCGAAAGAGACACACAACCGTTCCTTCGCGCGTTTGCAATGGGATAGCCGCCGAGAAACAGAATTCGAGGCGGCCATCCTCGAACGTCGTTCGGTAGTTGGAGCAGGCGAGAAAACGACCCACGAGCTGGCGCCCAACCTACTGATCCAGGGCGACAACCTCGGCGTGATGGCTGCACTCCTGCCACAGTGGCGGGACAAAATTGACCTGATTTACATTGACCCTCCCTTTCTCACCGGGAACGCCTATGCCGCTCGCATTGGGCGCGGTGAAGATTCCCGTCGCCCTTCCGAGTGGCAGACTGTCGACGGCTACCGCGACGCATGGGAGGATGGCGCCGACTATCTAGACATGCTCTACCCCAGGTTGAAACTCATGTATACACTCCTGGCGCCCACGGGTACGCTCTACCTTCATCTCGATTGGCATGCCTCCGCCTATGGACGGGTCCTGCTCGATGAGATCTTTGGCTCCGACCGACTGCTCAACGAGATTATCTGGGTCTACCACGGTCCTTCCCCCATTCGCTCTGCATTCAAGCGCAAGCACGACACCATCCTGGTGTATACCAAAAGCAACCATTACACCTTCAACGCCGACGCCGTACGCGTGCCATATGCATCTTCGACCGTGAAGACATTTGCCAGCTCACGCAAAGCAGGTTTTGGTAAAATTCCCGATCTCGAACGCGGCAAGGTACCCGAGGATTGGTGGTATTTTCCTGTCGTCGCTCGCCTGCACAAAGAGCGCACAGGCTACCCAACACAGAAACCAGAGGCGCTGGCGGAACGCATTATCCGAGCATCCAGCCATCCTGGCGATATCGTCGCCGACTTCTTCGGTGGATCCGGTACAACCGCAGCCGTCGCCGATAGACTCGATCGCCGTTGGATAACCTGTGATCACCAGGATATGGCGCTCCATAAAACCTATCGCCGCCTGCTGCTGCATGAACCCACGCCACACTTCTCCGTGTGGTCAACACTGCAAGAGATGGCACCGCACACGCTCAAACCTGCAATCGAGATCGAGCAATCCGAACTGAATGTCGAGGTCACGTTAATAGGGTTGCTGGGTGGTGATCCTGAAAGCCGGGGGAATCTGAGTGAGCTAGACTTGTGGGAGATCGACTGGAATTTCGACGGGAGCACCTTCCACAGCCAATCACAAGCTGTACGCTTGTGGCAAGAAGACACCGTACCTTCCAGGCTTTCCCATACTTATTCCACCTCCGGGGAGCGTGCCATCTGCGTGCGCTTGGCCGATTCCAAGGGCAACTACGGGACGGCTGTGAAGAAACTCAGCCTCAGCGCCTAGCCGCATTGCTCCCATCCGACCATTTCATCCCCGCGCAAATCCAAGCCTTTTTTTCATAGATCAGATTCGGAGAAAAATAAAAACGCCCTTGCGAGCGTCTTGGAGGTAAGGCACAACTTGGTGTTATTTCTTCTGAGGGATATCCATGCGATAGCCCATCCCCCGAATCGTTTTCAAGAAACAAGGTCGTTTTGGATCGGGTTCGATCGCCTGGCGAAGCCAACTCATGTGTACATCCAACGTGCGCGTATCGCCCACATAGTCGGTATGCCACACGATACGGATGAGGCGTTTGCGTGTCATCAAGCGTCCCGGATTGTGAAGGAACACTTCAAGCAGCTGTGTGAGCTTGGGGGTCATGCGGGTTTCCTTGCCAAGGCAGTTAACTTTGCACTGCGCGAGGTTGAGTTTAATCGGACCGGCTTCGACATTGTAACTTTCATCTCCAGGAAGGAGGCGAGCTACCCTATTGAGCAGCTTACGTGGTGTGAATGGATACACGAGCGTCACACTCGCCCCGCTGCCTGGGTCGAGCCGGCTTCCTTCTGGTGAAACCAGAATAATTGGTACCCCATCTAGTTCTGCGCGGGTCCTGCGGCACATGCGTGCACCGCTGGTTTTCATGGAAGCGGCATCGAGGATAATCAGATCTGTATTCCGCTTGGTTGCCGAAGCAAGAGCGGTTTCAACCTTATGAAATACTTTGACAGCGTACCCTTTTCGTTCTAGCGCGGAATTGAAGGATGGTGCGTTTGCACGCCCACTCTCGATCAATAGAATTTTAGCTGTCGTCATGGATGGATCCTCACGTAAAAAAGCCTCTCCCCCGGCTGTCGTCCTTCCAGGCCATTATACACGCTTCTATAAGGCTCGCAAATGAGACATTAGTTCTTTTTAACTTTTCTATATGTATGTAATCCCATCTTCTTCGGATCAATCCGCGCACTGCTCCGAATGCGGCTTGCGCCACCGCCCTCCTCCACACTCCGGCCACCCCTAAAATCTCGAAAGGGTTTCTCGCCTTGACGCGCCGCCAACGCTGCAGCACATGCAGACGGACCAGCCCAAAGTGCGAGCGGCGAGAGCGCTTCCGACGCAATCTCTGACACACCTCTCCCGACCTCCCATCGGCTTACAGCGACCTCGCGCCCTATCCTTTGAGCAGCCGCGAGCACCTCGGCTTCTCGGCTTGCGCTTCGGCCACCCGTTGTGAGCAACCAGGTCGGCATCCGTGCAGAGGCGCAGAAGTATTCCAAGTGCGCCCACTCCTCCAGATCCTGACCCCATGCATAAGCGCCCGCGGCTTCGATCACCTTTGCTGCGCCAAAGAGCGCCGATGCATAGGCAGGACCACCGCCCAAGATCACAAGTGCATCCCCCTCAACCCGTTCCGCAATTCGGGTGCCCAGAGATTCCTGTTCCGCTTTCCAGGCCTCGAGCGTGAGGGGAAGCATATCAAGCGCATGTGAAAGTTCCATACGTGCGGCGCTGGGTGCAAGCGAATTCGCAATGCCAAGAATCATGATCATAGAAGCCAAGTAGCTGATCAGCCCGGGGCCATGCGGGATCGCAGGTATATCGATTGATAATGTCCGCTCCGCGACGTCTGCAAGCGTGCTCTCCGGGCTGGTAGTGATCGCAAGAGAATGCGCCCCTACAACGCTTGCAACCTCTAGGGCTTCGATGGTCCTGGCAACCTCGCCGGATGCGGAGATCCCGATCACAAGCTTCCCAGCAGCATGGGATCCCCAACGAGGAATCATATAGCGCGCTGCCGATAGAGATGGGACGACTCGTACGTCTCTGCCCGTCCAGGTTGCGAGGGCCATCTCCATGCCCAAACCAGCGTGGTGTGAATCTCCGCAACCGCACAGCAAGATATGGGATATCTTGCTGGTCCACGAGAGGTCGATATCGCGTGCCCGTTGGTGCACCTGCGCCCATGCGGTGGCGATATATTCCGCTGCCATCTGTGATTGAAGTGTTAGTGAGTCCGTCAAATGAAGTTTCTTCCCCTGGGGGTATAATGGGCAATCATGAGTTCGCCCGAAATGGAATACGCCTTCCTCGGCGGTTTACGCGAAGATTATTGTATCACTCCTGAAGGTCGTGCATATCTCGGGTTAATCGGCGGGAATGCCGTTTTTGCCGCCGTTGGCGCTCGCTTGTGGACCAACTCCTCCATCAGCCTGGTCAGTCGAGTGGGATCGAACTATCCTCCTGAGTGGCTTGCGAAGCTCAAGGACCGGGGCTTCAACACCGATGGTATCAAAGTCTTGCCAGACCCTCAAGACACGCGCACCTTCTACGCATACCTCTCCATGGAAGAACGGGTGGATACAAATCCCGCCTCCCATTTCCTGAGGATAAACAAGCATCTACCCAAGGAATTAATCGACTACAAATCTTCTACGGAATTTCAAGATGATCGCAAGAACTTTGGTCCCCTCGCGATTCGCCCAGACGATCTTCCATCATCGATCGCGTGTGCGCGAGGCGTTCATCTCGCGCCCTCCGATTTCCTCACACATACCACCACCCCCTATCGACTCGGAGAACTCAGCGTACAAACCATCTGCTTAGATCCCTCTGAGCGCTACATGGAACCAAGTTTCAAACACGATCTCCCTTTGATCGTGAACGGCATCACCGCGTTCCTCCCCAGTGAAAGGGATGCACGCGCCTTTTTCAGGCCGCATGACCTCACTGTCTGGGAGATGGCAGAGGCATTCGCCGATATGGGCTGTCATTTTATCGTCATCAAACGCGGTCCGATGGGGCAATGTATCTGGGACCGAGATTCCCACCAACGCTGGCGCATTCCGGCCTACCCCGCCCGTCTCAGAGACGTGACCGGTGCGGGAGACGCCTATTGCGGCGGCTTTCTTGTCGGATTGGTCGAAACCGGCGATGTAGTGGAAGCAGCACTGCGGGGGAGCGTATCTGCCTCGATTGTACTGGAAGGCATGGGTGCGCTCTATGCCCTCGACGTCCTACCCCAGCTTGTGAACGCACGGTTGGAAGCGCTTCGGCCACTGATCAGGCAGGTCTGAGTTATGAACTTGAAAAGTTTGATTGATCTCACGCTCGAAATCCAATCGATCCCTGCACCCACCTTTCAAGAAAGCGCGAGGGCCAAATTTATACAGGCAAAGTTTGAGGATGTGCAGCTCATGGATGTATCCTGTGACGCGGTAGGGAATGTTTACGGAAGAGTTCCAG
>CAYLOP010000033.1:0-1770 GCA_964385305.1 uncultured Anaerolineaceae bacterium
AGCGGTTTCCCACGCAGCGTTTTGGGGATCGACTGGTTGCTGTCGCTCTTCAGCGTAGGTGGAGTACGGCTGATCGTGCGTATGCTGGCCGAGAGCGGTCAGGTCAGCCAGAAAGCAGACGGATTGGCGGGCGCGCGCCGTGTTGTGGTGGTAGGTGCAGGTGATGCGGGGGTGCTTGTGGTGCGGGAACTGCAGCGCAACCCGCAGATGCACATGCTGCCCGTGGCCTATGTCGATGACGATACGGAGAAGCTGCATAAAGAGATCCACGGTGTGCCAGTGGATGGTACGCTGCGCGAGCTGGCCTCTGTTGTGAATCGAAACCATGCCCACGAGGTTGTGATCGCGATCCCAACGGCGCCTGGCCATATCGTGCGCCTGGTCACGGATATATGCCGCGCACGCGGTATCCCCTTCCAAACCATGCCTGGGATGTATGAGCTCATCGGCGGCAAGGTCAGCGTCAGCCGCTTGCGAGAAGTCGACATCGGCGACCTGCTGCGCAGGCAGCCGGCGTGGATCGACGATGAGGCTGTCGGGCGCACGCTGACAGGCATGCGCGTCCTGGTTACCGGCGCAGGCGGTTCGATCGGTCTCGAACTCTGCCGGCAGGTGGCGCGCTGGCGTCCCTTGCAACTCGGGCTGCTGGGCCATGGTGAAAACAGCATTTTCGATGCCTTGCTCGAATTGGCGGAGGATTATCCCAACCTGCCTCTGATCCCCATCATCGCCGACATACGTGATGTGGACCGGCTGCACGGCGTCTTTGAAAGCTTCCGTCCGCAGGTTGTCTTCCATGCCGCAGCGCACAAGCATGTGCCGCTCATGGAGGTGAACATCGAGGAGGCGGTCACCAACAATGTGTTGGGTACGAAGAGCGTTGTGGAGGCTGCACTGGCATGCAGGACGGAACGGCTGGTCCTGATCTCCACCGATAAGGCGGTGGAGCCGAAGAGCGTAATGGGGGCGACCAAGCGAGTCGCCGAGATGATCGTGCGCGATGCGGCTGAGATCAGCGGTCGGCCTTTCGTCGCGGTCCGTTTCGGGAACGTGCTTGGCAGCCGGGGGAGCATCGTCCCGATCTTCAGACGCCAGATCGCACGTGGTGGGCCTGTTACGATCACCCATCCTGAGATGGAGCGCTATTTCATGACCATCCCAGAAGCGGTTCATCTTGTCCTGCAGTCGGCTGGCATGGGGCGGGGTGGTGAACTGTTTGTCTTGCGGATGGGAGAGCAAGTACGCATTATGAACTTAGCCGAAGATCTGATCCGGCTATCTGGACTCGAACCCGGGAAGGATATCGAAATCGTGTTTACGGGGATCCGGCCTGGTGAAAAACTAAGCGAATCGCTGTGGGATGAGGGGTTGAATTACCAACCAACCGAGCATCCCGATATCGTCTCGGTCGAAGATGCAGGCTTTTTAGAGGGCAGCGAGCTGGATGCGGCCATCCACGAACTGGTGCAGCTTGCCAGGGAAGGGGATGCGCAGGCGATTGTCGGTTTGTTGAGCGAGCGCGTACCGGGCAGTTTGCTCGGTCAGGCGCCCCCGCCCGATCTGACCTCGGTTGTGTAGTAAAGTCGAGCCTGGTTTTCCATTTTGGATCATCTGATGGGGCTGTTCAGAGGAGACAGTCCCATTTTTGTTTTCAGATGCCTTTCACAGCCGCCTATACATGGTCCCTATCATCCGCATGCAACATGTAGGGGCCGACCTGATGTCGGCCCATCTAAACACATCTACGGGCGCACGCGGTGCGCCCCTACG
>CAYLOP010000033.1:1870-22612 GCA_964385305.1 uncultured Anaerolineaceae bacterium
GAAGAGGGCGCTTGCGTGAAGGTAGGGGTGTGGGTTGGCAGGAGGGTCGGCGTGTCCGAGGGTACAGGCGTGGGTGTGTCGGAAGGGGGCAGGGTAGGTGTGGGGGTTGCTGTCTCGGTTGGCAGTGGGGGTGTGAAACTGGGTGTCTTGGAGGGCGGCACAAAACTCGTCGGCGTGACGGTTGGCGTTTCCGTATTGGTCTGTGTAGCCGTTGGGGTCAGAGAAGCTGTGGGTTGAGGTGAGGAGGCCTGCGCAGTTGTTGTCGATGTGGGTGTGGGTGTGATCGCGGTGGGAGCCCGGCGAAGCGCGACAAATCCCGCGCAGTAGCATGGCAGAGTTGCCAGGATGATCCCAGCCAGAATGGTGTATAAGCGACGGCGTGCGGTTGTGGCGTCCCGAAACCTTATCATGGTAATAACGCGATCTTACCAGGGTTGAAAGGGTGCAGCAAGCATCTTAAACTTGAACCCTTCAATCCCTCAGGGGGTATTTCTTGTAGCATAAGAGTTCTTTAAGAAACGCGCTCCACGACGATCAGTTGCACCGATATAATCTATTACAGCGATGCATACCAGGGCGAATCTTTGGAATAGCAACATGAGAAATAATCGTGTCTCCCCTTTCTTTGACTGGCCCACCCTCGGCTTCCTGACCCTGTTGATAATGATCCCGGGTTGGGCGTTGGCGTCTGCAGAATGGACGGATTACCTCTCCGTCGTATCTGTTGTGGGGGCCATGGCTGTCCTGGCCGGGACAGCGCTTGCGCAGAGCCGTTTCTCAGGCCGTCTGGCCGCATTCTTTTCCACGATCTATGGCATTTTCTTCGTCGTTTGGCGAATAAGCCTCACGCTTGATACGGCGTTGATGGAGCGTGAGAAGATCCTGTCTATCACTGGACGATTGGGTGTGTTTTTCTTGGAACTGGTACGCAGCGAGCCCAGCCAAGATCCTCTGATGTTTGTCTTGGTCATGTCGGTCTTGTTCTGGATCCTTGGTGTGGTGGCAGCTTGGCGGGTCTTTCGGTACGGTGGTGTCTGGTCCGCGATCATCCCCTCAGGTCTGGTTATGTTGATCAATACCTATTTCTATGTGGACCAATCGAGCAGCGATATCCACCTGGCCGGCTTTTTCTTTGTATCCTTGCTCCTTATCATGCGGATGGACATTGTCAGGCGAGGGAGTGAGTGGCAAGAATTGCGGTCGCGTGTCCCAACAGATGCTACCTACCGGATCAGCCGAGCTGGGGCAATTGTGGCATTCGCCTTGGTGAGTTTCTCGTGGATTGGACCCTCCTTCGCCAAACAAGAGAATGCAGCAAAGCTATGGTCGGCTATTTCAGGCCAATTCCTGGATGTGCGGGACTTTTTCAGCGATGCGTTCAATTCCCTGCGCGTACCAGATGCGGCTCTAACAGAGGCCTATGGTGATGATTTGCTTTTAGATGCCGGTGAGAAACCCAAGGACACGGTTGTGTTAAATGTGCAACCTGAGCGGATGCCGAGCGAGGGTGCGCGTTTCTACTGGCGCTCACATGTTTACGATAAATACGAAAATGGGCGTTGGACAATTAGCGCGGTCGATACAGTAAAGCTCAATCCTTCCACTGGCGAGATCCAACTACCCGCCTATGAAAGTCGGGAGGTCATCGAGGTTGTCGTTTTCCCGAGAGCCTCCGCAATATCATCCCTGTATATTCCTACACAACCGGTCTGGGTCAACAGGACCTCGAAACTCTCGGTCCTCCATGATGGCAGCGAAACGGTTGACATTCTAAAAGTCGTTTCAAGTCGGTACATCCTTGAGGGCGAGTCCTATCGCGCACTCGCCTCTGTCGCCATCCCCACAGCCATGCAGCTACGAAGGGCTGGGGAGCAATACCCGAATTGGTTGCTCGAGAGGTATCTCCAGGTGCCCAGTTCCATCCCACCACGCATGCTCGAATTGGCTCGTGAAATCACGAGCGGGGTGGTTACGCCGTATGATAAAGCTGTGATGCTGACCACTTGGTTGCGGAAAAACATCACATACAGCCGAATTACAAAGCCACCTCCCCAAGATTTCGAACCACTGGATTGGTTCTTATTCGAATACCAGACTGGCTATTGCAACTTCTACGCAAGTGCTGAAGTCATCATGCTGCGAACATTGGGAATCCCCGCAAGACTTGCTGCAGGCTATGCGCGCGGAAACTTCGATCCCGGCAGGGGTGCGTATATCGTTCAGAGTAGTGATTCCCACTCGTGGCCGGAAGTATTCTTTCCAGGTTATGGATGGGTTGAATTCGAGCCCACGGTCTCACAGTCCGAGTTGACCCGCCCTGAGTCGCTACTACATGATGAAGAAATGGATCTCGCATCTGATCTCATTGGAGCGCCAGTGGATGAGGAATCCATCCTTGAGCGGAAGGAAGAGATGCTTGAGGATATCGTAATCGGAGAGGAAGGCTCCATTGAGAATCGATCGCCGTCCATTTGGCGCTGGCTGCTGGTCGCGGCTGCCCTGGTCGTATTGATTGCTTTATGGGTGCGTGTGAATCCTTCCTCATGGTATACGACTCGCCGGATCGTGGCGAAAGGATTCGAACGCGTTGGTATTGAACCGCCGCTCATCCTGACGGCACCACAGCATGAGGCGTTATCGCCTACAGGTGTGATTTATATGCGTTGGACAGCATGGCTCTCTCGCCTAGGATTACCCTTGAGCGCGGCGCAAACGCCGTATGAGCGGGCGACGGTCTTCGCCTCCCACCTCCCACAATCCGGTGAATCTGCATGGCGCTTGGTGAAAGCCTATGCGCGAGAGCGATTCGGTGGCATCCCATCCAAGGAAAAAGCTGTTCGACAAGAGTGGCGCACTCTTCAACCCCAGCTTGCTGTAGCGTGGTTTCGGCATCTTATGGATCGTTTTCGAGCCAAGAAGCATATCAACCGACGCAAGGATATCTCCAAGAGGTTATATCGGTAGTAGGCATCCTTGACTGTGCATGGCGAGAAATCATCCCGCTAACCAAATCACCTCTTCCGATTTAATATTCCTATCCCTTTCGCTCAAAGCAGGCATAGCATCGTCCCCGCGTTATTGGGATTTCTCAACATACAAACCATGGATCCCGATCCGTTGATACCCATCACGCCAGCTTCGGCCTATGGATTCGTCTGAAGGGCGTGGGTTGAAAATAGTGATCGATGTTGCTTGGCGCTTACTTCGATGAGAACCTGAGGTTGGTTCTACACGAGCTAGCCGGCGCCAGTTAGTTGAGGACTCGGATCGCCTCGCATATAATCGGATTGCGTGTGACGGATTATCTCGCGGAAAGAGGGACGGTTTCTTGAAAGAGCCAAATACGCAGGTCGCCATTCATGACCATTTACTTCGTTTGAACCGCAGCGTCGAGAATTTGCGACGACGCCTTACGGAGCATCAGGGTGACCTGGCGCGCTACCGGGTGGATCTCCCCATCGGCATATTGGATGACCTCCGCAACCTTGGCGAAAAACTCGAGGCACTCGACGGTCAATTCCAAGAGCACGACCAAGATCGACGGAATCTGGAAGCACTGGCCGGGATCGGACAGGTTGTCAACTCGTCACTGGATCTGAACACCGTTCTCAATGAGGTCATGGATACGCTCATTCAGCTCACCGGTGCGGAACGCGCATTTTTGATGTTGCGCGAAGATCGTTCAGGCAAAATGGAGACACGCGTCGCACGTAATTGGGAGCGTGTTTCGCTCGATACCGGTGAGCTGCAGATCAGCGATACGATTATTGACCAGGTTTTACAGGTTGGGGATGCGATCTTAACGACGAATGCCCTTACAGACCCTCGTTTTGGCGCGCAAGAGAGCATCGTGGCGTATAACCTTCGCTCCATCCTCTGTGTTCCCTTGAAAGTTAAAGGGAAACTGATCGGCGTCATCTACGCCGATAACCGAGTAAGGGAGGGGCTCTTTACAGAGAAAGCACGCAATCTGGTTTCCGGCTTCGCCAACCAAGCCGCAGTTGCGCTGGAAAACGCTCGCTTGTTCGACTCGGTTCGCCGCACGCTGGATGAGGTAACTGAGTTGAAGAACTTGATGGAGGACGTTTTTGCCTCCATCGCAAGCGGCGTAATCACCGCCGATATTGGCGATATGATCACGCTCTGCAATCAGGCAGCGGGGTCGATTTTAGCCACATCGAAGGAAAGCCTGCTTGGGACCTCCTTACGAGATCTCTTGAAGCAGCTCTCACCAGACTTACTAGAGAAACTTTCAGATGTCGAGTTGATGGATCAACGCTACATCGGGCTGGAGATTCACCCAAAGATCGAAGCGCGTGGGGAAGTCGACTTGACGTTGAATATCTCCCCCTTAAAAATGGCTGATAAGACAACACGTGGTGTGGCCATTGTGGTCGATGATCTGACGGAGAAGCACAACCTGGAAGCGCAGCGCCGTCTCTTCGAGCGCATGGTATCGCCCGCAGTGATTGAGCAGCTTGACCCTGACAGCCTGCAGCTAGGCGGTCACCGAGCGCAGATCACTTGCTTTTTCGCGGATATTCGAGGTTTCACTTCCTTCAGTGAGACGACCGATCCCGAGACGTTGGTCGGTGTGCTCAATCGCTATCTTGCAGCTGCCGCAGATGCAATCCTGCAGGAGGAGGGAACCATCGACAAATTTATTGGGGATGCCGTCGTGGCATGGTTTAATGCACCGATCCCGCAACGTGATCATGCCTTGCGAGCGGCGCGGGCGGCGCTAGAACTGAAAACAGCTATCCAGGATCTGCATACCAAACTACCCGCGCAATTTCGACTGTCCTTCGGCGTGGGGATCCACAGTGGGGAGGCGCTACTGGGCTTGGTGGGTACTCAGCAACGCCTGGAGTACACGGCCATCGGCGACAGCGTTAATACAGCCAAACGCCTCCAAGAGAACGCGCTTCCGGGACAGATCCTCATCAGTCGTGTGGCGGCTGAGCCGATTAAAATCGCACTCCAATTGAAAGAAATGCCCCCGGTCATGGCCGAGGGCAAGGAACAACCGATCGAAGTATACGAACTTTTGGGATTGGGTTAACTCAGTTTGTTCGCGTACGCGAACAATGCTGGCGTCCCCCCTGTGTGCCAGAAAAGCACGCGTTCATTCGCACCGATTTCACCCTTCCGTATCAGATCAATCATCCCGCCTGCAGCTCGGCCAGTGTAAACCGGATCGAGCATGATGCCCTCCGTGCGAGCGAAAAGATTGATCGCCCCCCTCTCTAATTCACCCATGACAGAATACCCGCCGCCAAGATACGCGTCGTGGACTTCTACGTCTTGCGCACCGAAATCGACGGGGTGCTGCAGGAGACTCCCAACTTCGTTCGCGAGCGCAGCGACATGTGGCTTGAGCGCGTCTGCAGTGGGATCGACGCTTATTCCTGTCACTTTACCGCAATAGTCGAAGATTTTTGCTCCGACCAACATCCCGGCCTGCGTGCCGCCTGATGATGTGGCGAATACGATTCGATCCACGCCGACGTCTTGGGAAAGCAACTCCTCGATCGCGGCAGCGTAGGAAGTGGCACCCAGTGCGTTCGAGCCGCCGTAGGGGATGAGATAAGGCCTGCGCCCATCGGTCCATGCCTGGTCGAACGTTTGCTTAAGTACGGTGTCGGGGTCTTCATCCTCCGTCCACACAAACTCGACGCCAAGCAGTCGGTCTAGCAGCAGGTTACCATTCGTCATGTCGGGCTCTCGTCCAGTGAGAACGAGAATGCATGCAAGACCGGCCTGCGCTGCTGCCGCCGCTGTTTGTCGGCAGTGGTTGGATTGCTCAGCGCCACGCGTGATGAGCGTTTGAGAGCCGTGTGCCTGCGCATCTGCGAGCAGGAATTCCAGCTTACGTGTTTTATTCCCCCCGAATGCTAAACCCGTAAGATCGTCACGTTTGATCCACAACTGAGGTCCGCCTAATTCCGCAGTCAGGCGTGGCATGAGACTGATGGGCGTGGGAAGGTGCGCGATTTGAAGGCGGGGGAGTGCGATTGCGGTCATCCGGTTCTCCTATTCTTGTGTTTACCTTGATGAGTATCTTACACCTATGCAAACGTCAGCCTGAGAAGTTTCCGCCTACCAGTTCGACAGCAAAACTCACAAGGCAAGTGTGGTCACTTGAAGAATGCAACGCCCAATGTGCCAGGGCCGGCGTGTGTCGTGATCGCTGCGCCGACTGGATAGAGGGGTATTTTCTCGATCCCTAGTTTTTGGCGGAACGCCGCAATCAGTTTCATCCCACGGTCATAGGCATCGGCGTGAATCACGCAGAGGTGCGCATCCTCCGGGGTTGAGAAATCCGCCATAACCAGCTCGATGAGGCGTTCCATGGCACGATGGCGTGTGCGTACTTTCTCGAACGCATCGACTCTCCCGTCGACGACATGCAGGATGGGCTTGATCTGCAAAGCGCTCCCTAGAAGCGACGATGCGCCACCGATGCGTCCACCGCGGTGCAGGTACTCGAGTGTATCGACCAGGAAATAGGTGATGGCCCTGGGGATCAGCGCATGGATTCTCTTTTCGATCTCGTCTGCCTCCACGCCGGCTTCTGCCCAACTGACAGCGAGTTTAACCATCTCCGCGAGATTTCCGCCGATGACACGCGTATCGATGATACGGATGTCAGCGTTGGGGAAGGATTCCTCTTTCGCGGTTTGGACCGATCGGACTGTCCCGCTCACTTCGGTGGAGGGGTGGAGGCAGATCACGATCTCAGCCTCCGAGAGGTATTTCTCGAGCGATTTCACCGCTTCACCCACGGGCGGAGCTGCGGTCTTGGGAAGCTCTTTCGTGCTCTTCAGACGTTGAAGGAAATCTGGATAGGAAAGTTCAAAGTCTTCAAGATAACTTTCCTGCCCAAAGATGATGATCTGCGGGATCACTTCCAGGTTGTGTGCTTGGATATAGTCGGCTGGCAGGGTGGCGGTGGTATCGGTGAGTATGCGGACACTCGATGATTTTGTCATGTGGGACCTCGAAAAAAGCTGAAAGAGAGATTATCGGATAAATTATCAATAAGCTTTCATGATTTCATAAGTGTACGTCGTCACGCCGTGTGCATGTGTGGTGCGAATAAGGGATCTTTGAATCGAATACGTGATCTTCGCTCCCGTGTGGGATCAGCTCTCCTACTTGCATAGGCTCGTAAAGGCAAACAAACGCTCAATCAAGGTTTTGGCGTGTCTGCGCTCTCCCGCGTGCTCGCATCAGGGATAAAATCCGCGGCATTGCCGCGCTATAAAACCAATACAACGCTGGTCGATTCACGATATCCCAGGCGCCGATCGTTCGTAGGAGGCGTGCGCCAAAACCTTGTTTGAAGCGGTAAACGCCCCACATTGGCTCCTGAGGATCAAACCGGTTGGGCGCACCCCAGAAATCGTAGGTCACACAGCCAACATGAGCCGCCCAACGGATTGCCTCCCACTGGAGCAGATAGTTCGGCATCTTTTCCCTATGCTCGCGGCGCGACATGCCATACATGTAGAGCGCCGAACCAGCAAATCGAAAGACGACAATTGCAGCAATGGGTTCTCCTTTCACCTCCGCGATGAAGGGCTGCGCCATGCCCGCTTGGATAAACGCGCCCCAGGCATCCTGGTAGTATTCGGGACGGCGGATAACGAACCCATCCCGCAGGGATGTCTCCGCATACATCTGGTAGAGCAAGTTCAGGTCACCCAGCTCCCCCAGTCTGACGGAAACCCCACGTCGTGTCGCCAGATGCACATTGTAGCGGGTTTTTTGCCTCATGCCCGCCAACAAGGCCTCCTCAGGAAGTGTGAGATCCAGTGTGAGCGTGTTGCGGAATTGAATCTGCTCGGCAGATTCGCGCCAGCCGTGGGATGCCAGGTCTTCGGTCACCGATAGACCGACCGCGTCATCCTCCGCGTCCGGTTCCCCAGGGAGGCCATACCCGGTCGGCAAATCAGGATCGATCTTTAGAAAAATCGCACCATGTTCGGCTGCAAGGTCTGAGAGATCGGAGAGCACTTGCCGGCGGAGGTTTTCCTGAGTCCAATCGAGCACAGGTCCTCTTGGGCAGTAGAGAACACGAAGCCGCCGGCCGATGGGGTTTTGTGTCAGGCACCGGCTGAGTATTTGTGCGGCAGCTTGCGGGTCGCCGTTCTCATCCATCCAGGCGATGCGCTCTGCCCGCCACCCGTAGCGTTCCTTAAAATCGCCCCATTGCCAGGACTGGAGAACGTGTCCCCCTGGCAAGGACGCGACCAGATCGTTCCAAGTTCTTAAGTCCGTAACGGATCTACGTTTCACTGGCTGGATCACCTATTTCCGCGCGAGGTGAGTTGGCGATAAAGCCAATAGATTGGCGCGTTGTACGGCCGATCCCACGCGCCGATAGATCGGACGAGCTTCCCGCCAAAACCTCGCTTGAACCGGTAAACGCCCCAGAGGCCATCCTTTCGTCCGGTGAATTGTGCTTCGAGCGTATCCAGGTCTTCATCCGGCACGCCCCACAGGTCATAGTGCGTGCAGCCGCGGGCGCGCGCCCACCGCATGGCTTCCCACTGGAGCAGGTACGTCGGCATACGATTGCGATGGCGTGCAGTTGAGGCGCCGTATAAGTACCAGGTGCGCGATCCATGTGCAAAGACCATGATGGCTGCCAGGGGTATCCCATCGTATTCTGCGACGAAGATCTCGCACGCGCTCTGGGGGTGGAAGAGGTCGTAGGCCATGCGGTAATACGCGGGCACATGGACGCCGAAGCCATCACGCACGGCGGTCTCCTGCATCATTTGTCCAAATGCAGTCAAATCTTCCCAGGGGCGTACGATGACGCCTTTTCGCGTTGCAAGACGGATGTTGTAACGTGTCTTCTGGTGCATGCGTGCAAGGATCTCTTCTTCCGGCCCCTGAAGGTCTACGATGATGGTCCTGCGAGGTTGGACAGTATGCTGGCTGGGGGCGAATCCAGATGCCTGTAAATCGCGTGCAAAGGATGTATCGTCCTGAGCATCGGCTTCGACTTTGAGCGCAAAAGCCCCTTTTTCCCGGCATAGTGTGTCAAGTCGTGGCAGCAGGTTGGGCAGCCAGTCGCCGACGGGTCCCTTCGGAATATAAGCCAGCTTCAGGCCGAGCGGAAAGCGTCTGAAGAGCACCTGTGCCCCACAACCTTCATCCTGGATGGTTTCGACGTCCCATCCGTAGGCGGCTTTCAGCGCACCCCACGGCGCGGATTGAAGCAGGTGCGCATCGGGATGTTGGGCGAGGGTGGATTCCCATGCTGGGTTGACGTTCTTGGTGGTCACGGCGGCATTATACCATCGAGCTTAAAATTGCCTGTAAGGGATGTTCGGCCGTACCGGACGCTTTGACGCAGATAACCTAACGTGATAAACTTCGTCCCATCTGTCGCATTGGTAGGCTAAACTGCTACCTGCGATTTTTTAAGTGGGTTAGAGGAGTATCCATGATCAGTCCCTGGGTCTTTATAGGCCTCTTGCTGTTAGTGGGTTTTATCCTTCCGGGCGCAGCTATTTTTATCAATTGGATCCTCGCACCACGAAAACCCAATGCCATCAAAGAAACAACATACGAATGTGGCATCGAAACCGTGGGAGAATCATGGGTGCAGATTAAGGGGCAATATTACATCTTCGCCTTGATCTTTCTCGTTTTCGATATCGAAGCGGTGTTCCTCTTCCCGTGGGCTGTGGCCTACGACAAACTCCAGTTCTTTATGGTCCTGGAAGGTGTTCTATTCATCATCATCCTTGCAACTGGTCTCGTCTACGCCTGGCGCAAAGGCGCTTTAGAGTGGTTCTAAAAGCACACCGGTAGGACCGCATTGCACGGTTGAGTATTTCAACCCATCGAAACATCGATTGTGGGGAGCTGGATATGCGTTTTGACTTTGGTGATCCTTTTGGCTGGTTTGGCCAGTTCCTGCGTACTCTATTCGAAGGGTGGGGCCTGGCGCCGGGCTTGGCCGGCTTCGTACTCAACTTGTTGGGTGCCGCGATCATGGGGATGGCTGCCCTTCTATCCACGTTCATCCTCATCTGGGCAGAACGCAAGATCATGGCACGCATTCAGGACCGCCTGGGGCCCAATCGGGTGGGACCGTTTGGGATTTTCCAAACGGTCGCCGACTTCTTGAAGTTGGTCACGAAGGAACTGATCACACCCCGCGGCGCAGATCGGATCCCCTATAATATCGCCCCACTTCTGGCAGTGATGTCGGTCGTCAGTCTTTGGGGTGTCATTCCTTTAGCACCGAATCTTCTCGGCGCTGACCTAAACGTTGGCGTGCTCTACGTCGTTTCTATAGGAGCCGTCGGGATGTTGGGCATACTCCTTGCCGGGATGTCTTCCAATAACAAATATGCCACACTTGGGGGTTTCCGCACCGTCGCTCAAATGGTTTCCTATGCCGTGCCGATGGTCCTTTCCCTACTCGTGCCCGTTTTGCTGGCTGGCTCGATGGGCATGCTCGAGATCACCAAGCAACAAAGCACGATCTGGTTCATCATACTTGCGCCCGTAGCGGCTTTGATTTTCTTTGTGAGTTCCATCGCGGAAGTTGGACGTGGTCCCTTTGACCTGCTAGAAGCTGAATCTGAGCTTGTGGCCGGGTTTCATATCGAATACTCCGGGCTTCGTTTTGGGATGTTTTTCGTCGCGGAATTCTTGCATGCCTTCACGGTCTCTGCACTTACTGCCGTGCTCTTCCTGGGCGGCTGGCAGGGACCTGGTGCGGTGAGCTTCCCGATCCTTGGGCTGCTCTATTTCATACTAAAGACATCCATTGTGTATTTTGTGCTCATCTGGATTCGAGCCACCCTTCCTCGCATCCGCATCGACCAGATGAATACGCTCAATTGGAAATTCATAACGCCACTGGCGCTTGCCAGTTTGATCACAACAGCCGTGATAGAGAAACTAGCCGTGCAGATGGGCCTCAACCGTTTTGCCCTTCACACAGCTGGAAACTTGGTTCTCATCGTACTGACCTTTGTAATCTTACGAGCCTATGCGCGTTCAAGGCGACGACTTGCGAAAGCAAATGCATCCGGCAGCGTAAAGGTGGTCCAACCTCTTTAGTTTCGGGCATTATTTCTTTTTTTGAGAGTGAGAGTCTCATGAGCCTTTTCCAGTTGATCTTCCTTATCGCCGGCGCGATCACACTGCTTGCTGCATGCCTGGTTGTGTTAAGCCGTAATTTAGTGCACTCAGCCCTGTGGCTTATCTTAGCCCTGGCGGGCATCGCCGTGTTGTTTGTCCTTCTGAACGCCGGATTTCTCGCTGTTGTCCAAGTTGCGGTTTATATCGATGCCATCGCGATCCTGATCATTATCGTCGTAATGCTGACCCGGCATGTGATGAGTGCTACTGATTCGCAGGTGAACCGCAGGTGGTTTTTCGCAGCTCTGGTGGCCGTATTAATCTTGGGGGGATTGCTTGCGATTGTTCAACGCTTGCCATCCTCTGGACTTACGGCTGCGTCTCTCCCTGGGGAATCCGAAGCATTCCTGGAAGATCTCGGGCAATCCCTCGTGGATGTCAATCGATACATCCTGCCTTTCGAAGTCGCCTCGGTATTGCTGCTGGCAGCTTTAATCGGCGCTCTGGTGATCGCCAGGCCTCCCAAGGAACCATCGGAGGAGGGGTAGGGATGATTCCATTATCCTGGTATCTTGTCCTTTCGGCAGCGCTGTTTTGCGTCGGGCTCTATGGCGCACTCGCCAGACGCAACGCCCTTGCAATCTTGATGGGCATAGAGTTGATGCTCAACGCCGTCAATCTAAACCTGGTCGCGTTCTGGCGCTATCTGACGCCCAATCTAGTGACCGGTCAGGTTTTCGCCCTGGTCGTTTTTGCGGTAGCTGCCGCAGAAGCGGCGGTTGGTTTGGCGCTCATCATCTCCATCTATCGAAGCCGCACAACCGTCGCCGTTGAAGAGATCGACATGATGAAGTGGTAGACGAGGTATCATGCAACCACAGATATTAACTTGGCTCATCCCACTCCCGCCGATCCTCGCATTCTTTTTGATCGTCCTCTGGGCATACCGCAACAATCGGCTCAGCCACCGGATTGCGGTGGGCGGCATGCTGATCTCCTGGGGATTGGCAATGGTTGTTTTCTTCCAAGCGATCAGCACCGTGGAATTAGCCAGACATCCCATCACCAGTTCCATCCGTTGGCTCTCAGTAGGTGGGTCAACACTGCGCTTCGGGGTTTTTATCGATCCTCTGGGCGCAGTTTCACTTTTCTTCGTGGCCTGGACCTGTCTGGCGATCTTTATTTACAGCATCGGCTATCATAACTTCGGCAAAGCCCGTGATCCGGAAGACCTACCCGGTCTGCCGCCACACGCCGGCGGGATCGAGCCGATGTATGCTCGCTTCTTCGCCTTCATCTCGCTCTTCGCATTCGGCATGCTCACCATGGTCCTCGCGGATAACCTGCTCCTGCTTTTCATGGGCTGGGAGATCATGGGGCTTTGCTCCTACCTCTTGATCGGTTTCTGGTATGGCAAGGAATCGGCAAGGGACGCGATGGTCAAGGCGTTCATCACCACGCGCATCGGCGACGTGTTCATGCTGTTGGGGATTGCTTATCTTTATTCCGCGACGGGATCGTTGAACTATCGTGAAATCCTATTCAATGAAGAGATGATGGCGATGCTGACGCATACGCCCGCTGTGATCGGGGGTTTCTCGACGGCGGGTCTGATCGGCTTGCTGCTCTTCCTCGGTACGGTTGGCAAATCGGCGCAATGGCCGCTGCATGTCTGGCTGCCGGACGCAATGGAAGGCCCTACGCCGGTATCGGCCATGATCCACGCTGCCACGATGGTATCTGCAGGCGTGTATTTGGCGCTTCGCTTCTTCCCGCTGCTCACCGCAGGCTGGCATCCAGGGGATCCCTCGACCCCGACGATGATGATCGTCGCCTTCATCGGCGCGTTCACTGCGCTTTTCGCAGCGACGATCGCCGTCTCGCAAAACGACATCAAACGTGTGCTCGCGTATTCGACGATCTCGCAGCTTGGCTATATGGTGGCTGCGGTGGGGATCGGCGCTTTTGTCGCCGGCGCTTTCCACCTCATCACCCACGCATTCTTCAAGGCGCTGCTCTTCCTAGGTTCGGGCTCGGTGATCCATGGGATGGAACATGGCGTGCATGAAACACACGAACATGTGGACCCCCAAGATATGTTTAACATGGGCGGCTTGCGGCGCAAGATGCCGATCACCTTCTGGACCTTCGTGATCGGCGGATTTGCGTTATCGGGATTTCCCCTCCTGACGGCGGGATTCTGGTCGAAGGATGAAATCTTGGCCGACGCTTTCGGCAACGGTCACGTCGTTGTCTTTATCGTCCTTGCACTGGCAGCGCTCCTGACCGCCTTCTACACCATGCGGCAGATCACTCTGACCTTCCTCGGGGAGCCGCGCACGGAAGCTGCGGGTTATGCCCATGAGTCTGTCTGGACGATGACCCTCCCACTCATAATCCTCGCGGTATTTGCGGTGGCAGCAGGTTGGGTGGGGATCCCAGAACACTTCCCCCTGCTCGGTGGGCTTGTGCCAAACTGGTTCCATGCGTTTGTGGGCAGCACCCTGCCCGAGGAACATCACGCCACCGCTTTTAACGCGATCCCCCTGCTGGTTTCGGTATGCGTAGCGCTCGGCGGCCTTCTGCTTGGCTGGTTGGTCCACCGCCGTCAAGCTGCGGGCGCGGAAGATCCACTCGTTCGTCCGCTCGGTCCGATCTATGTCTTGTTGAAGAACAAGTACTACTTTGACGAATTTTATGACACCGTCGTCATCCGACCTGCCTATTGGCTAGCCGAGACCTTTGTGTATCGCTGGATCGACCGGGGTTTGATCGATGGCGTTTTACACGCTGTAGGACGAGCAGCTTTGCGGGTTGGCGCCTTCCTGCGCAATTATATTGACCTACCTGTCGTAAACGGTTCAGCCGATCTGGTGGGTGAGAGCGTGAAGAAAGCCGGGCGTGTATTTCGGGTCGTTCAAACAGGGCGGGTTCAAGAATACGTGATGTCAGGCTTGATCTTCACGGGGTTGTTGTTATCCTATGTTCTTTTCTTCAGCCCGTAGCGGAATAAGCTGAGGATGGAGAGCGAGTAAGATGGGATTTATGCAAGAGCATTTACTGACGCTGATCTTGTTCACGCCGACGTTGGCGGCGGTCTTTGTGACGTTGTTGCCCAGTTCCCGGGAGAGGCTCATCCGCTGGGCGGCGTTCCTGGCAAGTCTGATCCCTCTGGCGTTTTCTGTCTGGCTGTGGATCGCCTATGATGCCACGGCGCCGGGCTATCAGTTCATCGAGAAAGCCACATGGTATGAAGCGATCGGGGCGAGCTACCATCTTGGTGTGGATGGTATCTCTGTGCCGATGGTGCTCCTCACAACGTTGCTTACGCCGATGGCGATCCTGATCTCATGGAGCATCAAGGAACGTGTGCGGGCTTTTATGGCGCTCTTCCTTCTCCTCGAGACGGGGATGCTGGGCGTCTTCCTTTCGCTCGACCTGCTTTTGTTTTTCGTATTCTGGGAGGTGGGCCTGGTGCCCATGTACTTCCTGATCAATCAATGGGGCAGCGCTAATCGAGATTATGCATCGTTTAAATTCCTGATCTACACGATGGCCGGCTCCCTGGGCTTGTTGCTCGCCATTCAGTTGATCGGCGTCACATCAGGAACCTTCGATCTTATCCAAATCACATCGACCTGGTCGAGCCTGGACCAGCCTCTCTCCCTCTTCGGCCTGCCGATCACACTGGCGACAAGCACGGTGAAGACGATCGCGTTCTGGGCGTTTGTGATCGCGTTCGCCATCAAGGTGCCTGTCTGGCCGTTTCATACATGGCTGCCCGATGCACACACCGAGGCTCCCACAGGTGGTTCCATGATCCTAGCCGGTGTGCTGCTTAAGCTCGGCGCATACGGTTTTCTGCGGCTTGTGCTTCCGCTATATCCTGCCGAGGCGGCTCGCTTTGCCGAAGTCCTAGCGATCTTGGCGACGCTGGCAATCGTGCTGGGCGCGTTCGCCTCCTGGGGTCAGGATGACTTCAAACGCCTCGTCGCCTATTCCTCCGTGAACCATATGGGATTTGTCGTTTTGGGGATTGCAGCAGCCGCGTACAGTGGTGGCGTCTTGGCGACGGAAGATGCGGTCATCGCCCTGAATGGCTCTGTGCTGCAGATGTTCAACCACGGTCTCTCGGCGGCAGGCATGTTCTTACTCGTCGGCGTGATCTACGAGCGCACCCACACACGCAAGCTGGATGCGTATGGAGGGTTGTTCCCGCTTGCGCCCATCTACGGCGGCATTCTGACCTTCACGGCCATGGCTTCGTTGGGATTACCCGGTTTGAACGGTTTCGTCTCTGAATTCCTGGTGTTGCGAGGCGTATGGCCGATCTTTACGCTGTACACAGCCATCTCGGTGATCGGACTTCTCATCACGGGTGCGTATATCCTCAAGGGGATCATGAAGGTTTTACATGGTCCACTCAACGAAAAGTGGTTGGGACACGGTTTGGAGATCAACCCGCGTGAGGTGATCGCGATTGCGCCCCTGATGGCACTCATGCTGCTGATCGGTGTTTGGCCTTCGTGGATCCTGGATGTGATCAACAAGACGATCCTGAGGCTGTTTGGATAGAGGCGTCAGAGGTATTCCGGTACGGATCTCAGCGGTCAGCGGACGTTGGCATGCTGATCGGATGATTGAAATTTGCGTGAGTAAGCTGTAGAGAGCGAATTATGGACTTTCCTTTTCTTAGCATGATCGTTTTCACACCCATTGTGGCCGCGCTGCTGCTATTCATGATCCCAGGTGACCGCAAGAATGTCATTCGCGGCGTCGCGCTTTCGGCAGCCACGATAGCATTCGTGCTCTCCATCTGGGTGTACTTCGCGTACGATCAAACGGCGGGCGGCTATCAATTTCTTGAGAAGGCAACCTGGGTGCCCCAATTGGGGATTTCCTATCATGTCGGTGTGAATGGGATGAACCTGCCCCTCGTGCTTCTGACGGGCCTGGTCATGTTTACAGGGGTTTTGATCTCCTGGGGCATCGACGACCGGCCACGTGAGTTCTTTGCCTTCTTGTTCATCCTAGCAACTGGCGTCTTCGGCGTTTTTGTGGCGCTGGATTTGTTCCATCTTTTCTTCTTCTACGAGATTGCGGTGTTCCCGATGTATTTGTTGATCGCGATATGGGGTTGGAAAGTCACACGCGAGTACGCCGCGATGAAGCTCACACTCTATCTCTTCATCGGTTCGGTGATCGCACTTGTCGGAGGCTTGGCGGTCTATTTCACAGCCGGCTTCAATTCCTTTGATCTTCTGGAGCTCGAGAGGGCAGGCTTTTCAATCGCTTTCCAGCGGTTCTGGTTCCCGTTTATTTTCTTCGGATTCGCGGTGCTTGGTGGCATTTTCCCCGTCCACAATTGGTCCCCCGACGGGCATGTCGCCGCGCCGACCGCCGTCTCGATGTTCCACGCGGGTGTGTTGATGAAGTTGGGCGCTTTCGCCGCGCTGCGGGTTGGGATCATGCTCCTGCCGGAGGGGGCAAGATTCTGGTCGCCCTTAATTCTCGTCTTGGCCACAGTGAATGTGGTGTATGGCGCATTTATCGCCATGGTGCAGCGCGATTTCAAATACGTTATCGGATTCTCTTCGGTTTCACATATGGGCTTGGTGATGCTTGGATTTGCAACCCTCAACCTGAAGGGCTTGACAGGTGCTGGCCTGCAAATGTTCTCACACGGCGCAATGACGGCTCTTTTCTTTGCGGTTGTCGGGATGGTCTACGACCGGGCGCATACACGTGAGATTCCGGAACTGGGCGGATTTGCCAAGGCGATGCCGCTCGTCGCCGTGGCGTTCATCGTGGGCGGCCTGGTCTCGATGGGGATGCCCGGATTCTCGGGTTTTATCGCTGAATTCCCGATCTTCATGGGATTATGGCAGCGCCAGCCTATCGTCGCCGTTGTCGCCATTCTTGGCATCGTCATCACCGCAGCCTATATCATGCGTGTGATCGGCCGCGTTTTCTTTGGGGAGATGCCCGAAAAGTTCGTCGGGCACATCACCCCCATCCTGTGGCAGGATAAAGTGGCGCTCATTCTTCTGGCAGGTATCTTGATTCTGATCGGTGTATATCCAGCCATTATGGCACCTTTGGTCGAGTCAGGTGCGGAAGCTGTGCTGGGCCTGATCGGAGGTGTGTAAGTGGCGATCGCGAGCTTTGATCCCTCGATGATGGTTTCCATCTTGCCCGAGATCCTTCTCTTGGTGCTGGCGGGTTTAATCCTGACGGTGGATCTGATCTGGAAACCGACTCGACAGCATTGGTTGGTGTGGCTTTCAGCTGGCGGGCTGGCGGCTGTCTTGGTCATCGCCCTGGTTTTTTGCCGCCCCGACACTGCTCAGCGACTGATTTTTGGGGGTATGCTCCGCCATGACTGGCCCGCGTTTTCCTTCAAGATCCTCTTCCTGTTTGCAGCCGCAATCACAAGTCTGCTTTCCTGGGGCGTAGATGACCTCGCCGGGCATGGTGAATTCTTTGTTTTGCTTGTGCTCGCGACGTTGGGCATGAGCTTGATGGCGGCCTCCGCAGATCTGATCATGCTCTACCTAGCCATTGAATCGACGTCGATCCCACTCTACATCCTTGCGGGCTTTATCAAGCGCGACAAGAAATCAACCGAAGCAGGCTTGAAATATTTCCTCTTCGGCGCCATGACATCGGCGGTGATGCTTTATGGCTTCAGCCTGTTGTATGGGTTTAGTGGAGAGACGAATATCTACAGCCTCGCCGTGGCCATGCGTTCTGGTCAGATCTCGCCAGTGCTGCTCTTGAGTGCGGGTTTCCTCGTCCTGGTGGGCTTCGCCTTCAAGGTCGCGGCTGTGCCGTTTCACTTCTGGACCCCCGATGTCTACGAAGGCGCGCCGACACCGATCACTGCATTCATCTCAACGGCATCGAAGGCGGCAGGCTTTGCTGTGCTCGTTCGATTCATGCTGGCTGTATTCCCGGCCATTGAGGCGTCTTGGACGATGATGCTCGCGATCGTCGCGGCCGTAACGATGACGCTCGGGAATGTCCTTGCCATCCCGCAGAAGAACATCAAGCGTCTGCTGGCTTACTCGTCCATCGCCCATGCGGGCTACGCCATGATCGGACTTGTGGCCTTGAGCGCCTTTGGGACGGCCAGTCTGGTGTTCTATCTGATCGGCTATGTGGTCACCAATCTGGCTGCCTTTGGCGTAGTCACGATGTTTTCCTATGCCGCCGGTTCGGAGGAGATCGCGGATTACGCCGGCTTAAGCCGCAGATCACCAACCCTGGCGTTGATCTTGCTCGTAGCTTTACTCTCCCTCGCTGGGATGCCGCCTCTCGCTGGCTTCGTTGCGAAGTTTTATGTATTCGCTGCTGCGGTTCAAAGCGGATGGATATGGCTGGCATTTGTGGGCGTGTTGAATGCGATCGTCGGTCTGTACTACTACATGACTGTGCTAAAGGTTGTATATCTTTATCGATCGGAATATGAGGATCGACCGATCTCCATACCGAGAATCTACGCCATTGGGCTGGGCCTGTGCACGCTCGGCATCATCCTGATCGGGACACTCAGCGGACCTTGGCTCGGATGGTCGCTTGAAGCGGCTCAGGCGTTATTCTAGTGGGACGAGGAGCGGCTTGATTGACCCTCGTTTTCCCTTATGATAAAATCTTCGGACGATGACCCAGGATGGTCGAACGCCCGACAAGGACCGGGCAAATCAGGCACTGAAAATGGCCCTTGTGGGCGTTGTTGGTCAGGTGGGATGCCTGACTCTGGCAATCATCTTTCTGGCATTAATCGCCGGGTTGTGGCTGGACAACCAGTTTCACACCCGGCCGCTATTTGCCCTTGTCCTTGTTATGGCCAGTGTGCCAGTCACGTTGTATCTGATGTTTCGGGTGGTCCTCAAGTTCGCTCCTCAAATTGAGAACGCTTATCAACCACCCACGGATTCAGAGGATGAGGAGGGTCCAGAAGGTGGAGAACGCAGCGCAAACCAAACATAAACGGAGATGGGGCTTTTACCGTTGGCTTGTTGTCCTGATCATTGTGGGTAATGTCTTTGCTGCTCGTGCTTTTTCCCCAGTGATGCCACACGTCACGGTTCCAGCGGAGAATGTCTTCGGTCCTTTCACACTCCCAGTCTTAGGTGAACTCTATCTGACCAACACGCTCATCGCGATCTTGATCGCGGATGTGTTGCTGCTCCTGATGGCCATTTCCGTGCGGCGCGCCGCACGCCCGGGCGTTATGGTTTTAAGCGGGTTTGCTGGAGTGGTGGAGACCCTGCTTGAAGCGCTCTATGGCCTGGTTGAATCTACAGCCGGCAAATGGACTCGCAAGATCTTTCCTTGGATGGCGACCATCGTGCTCATGGTGCTTGTGGTGAACTGGACCGAGCTCATCCCGGGTGTAGATAGCGTCGGAATCCTGGGCGAACCGCATCATGGCCACCCGGCATACGAGACCCGTGAAGTGTTACAAATCGGAACGCTCAGCGTAACCACCATCACCGAGGAAGTCGAGATGGAGGAAAGCGACACTGAAGAGTCAGGCGAGTCACACCTCATGAGCTTCACACCCTTTGTGCGTGTGACGTCTACCGACCTCAACTTCACCGTAGCACTGGCGTTGATCTCGGTGGTCATGACCCAGGTGATCGGCGTCCAATCACTCGGCCCCGGCTACTTCTCGAAATTCCTGGCTTTCGGGAACTTTGGGCGCATGTGGTTTAAGGAGCGCCTAGGCCCCTTTGAAGTGATCATGCCTTTCATCGATATCTTTGTCGGAATCCTCGAGACTGTGGCTGAGATCGCTAAGATCATCTCGTTCTCCTTCCGACTTTTCGGCAATATCTTTGCCGGTTCCGTTCTCTTGTTCGTGATTGGATCCCTGGTGCCGGTCGTTGTTCAGTCCGGATTTTTAATGCTCGAGTTCATGGTGGGTTTGATCCAGGCGCTGGTGTTCGGCATGCTGACCATGGTCTTTATGACGATGGCGACGGCAGGACATGACCACGATGAGGAGCACGCCGAAGTCCAGTGATGGATGCGCCATCATCGTTCTTTGTGTAGATGAACGACTTATTTTTCGACGGAGGATAGACGCGATATGGACGTAGAAGCTGCTCAAGCAATCGCAACCGGTTTGAAATTTCTAGGTGCTGGCCTGGCCATGGTCGGTACGTTAGGTGCTGGCCTTGGTATCGGCATTTTGGGGAGTGGGGCAGTGCAGGGCATTGCCCGCAACCCGGACGCGGCCGGACAAATCCAGATCAACATGATCCTGGCTATCGCCTTCGCAGAGGCCGTGGCCATCTATGCCCTCGTCGTGGCGATGCTCATCCTGTTCGTCGGCTGATCTTCTTCGGTCACAACAGGGACACGAAGGTCTCCAAGATCGTCTGCAGAGCCTGCATTCTCGCAGGAACGGGAGGCCGAAGCGCAGACCACGCCTCATGAGAGGAGGGGTTCCTTGGATGCTTTAGGTATTAACCTCGGCTATTTATTGGTCCAGGTATTCAATTTCCTGATCATTTTAGTGATCTTGATTGCATGGGTTTACAGGCCGATTCTCAACATGCTCGAGAATCGCCGTAAGACTATCGCACAAGGCTTGGAAGACGCACGCGTCGCCGCGGA
>CAYLOP010000033.1:22712-24525 GCA_964385305.1 uncultured Anaerolineaceae bacterium
GCTTATTGAGGAGTTCTTCAGCGGTGTCAAGGCTGGCAAGGTCGTCTTGCTCGAAGGCGAAACATTGCGCGGCTCAACCGCTGAGATCACCAGCGCGCTTCCGCTCACCGAGAAAGAGCAAGCCGTGGTTCGCGATCAAATCGTGGGTGAACTGGGCGCGGGTGCCACAATCAGCTTCCGCGTCGATTCGAGCATCCTCGGCGGACTGCTCATTCGGGTTGGAGACAAGGTGTTAGATGGCTCGGTGGCAGGCAAACTCGAAGGTTTGCGTCGCACGCTGAGCTGATCCAGTACAAGGGGGTACGCCATTCGTCCGGGGCGAACTGCCCCCGAGCGTATGTTTGATGATGCGTCTTCATCATTTACTCCGCAATCAATCAACGATTGACCTCGGCGGTCTGCCAGATCTTGAAATCTCGGCACTGACCGCCGACTCGCGTCAGGTAACCCCTGGCGCGATGTTTGTCGCCATCCGCGGTGGCACCTTGGACGGACATCACTTTATTGCAGATGCCGTCGAGCGGGGAGCAGCGGTTGTCTTGGGAGAGAGGGAAGATCCGGAGCCGGGGGTGCCTTATCTTCGGGTTGACGATTCGAGATTGGCACTGGCGCAACTGGCCGCTGCGTGGCATGGATATCCCGCTCAAAAGCTCGTCATGATCGGCGTCACGGGCACCGACGGCAAGACGACGACCGTCAGCATGCTTCACTTAATTCTCACTGAAGCAGGTCTGAAGGCGGGGATGATCACGTCGGTGAGCGCCGTGATCGGTGATGAAACGCGGGCCACAGGGCTTCATGTGACCACACCGGATTCCCTGGCGGTCCAAGGGTACCTTGCTCAGATGGTTGAAGCCGGGATGACCCATTGCATCTTGGAGACCACCTCACATGGTCTTGCGCAGCACCGTGTAGCGGCATGTGATTTTGATCTCGCCGTTGTCACCAACATCACGCATGAGCACTTGGATTATCACGGCTCTTATGACGGCTACCGGGAAGCGAAGGGTTTGCTCTTCCGTGGGCTTGGAGAGAGCGCGCGAAAACGGGGTGGACCTGAAAAGGTCGCCATTTTGAATCGAGATGATAGCTCCTATGCTTACCTGACCGAGATCACACCCGTGCGGCAGATCACCTACGGCATCGGGGAGGATCGTGATGTTCGTGCTGGAGAGATTCGAAGCAGCTCGTCGGGGCTGCAATTTCAAATCGAAGGGCGTGACTATTCCCTCCCATTGCATAGCCCATTAATTGGCGAGTATAACGTTCATAATTGCCTGGCAGCTTTCTCAGCTGCGGTTGAAGGATTGCAGCTTGCGCCAGAGGTTGCTGCACGAGGAGTTGCCAATCTAAAAGGTGTTCCCGGCCGGATGGAGATCATCGATCTCGGGCAACCCTTCCTGGCGATTGTGGATTTCGCCCATACACCGAACGCGCTTCGCCGGGCGCTTGAGACCGCACGCAGCATCACAGAGGGCAGGGTGATCGCGGTTTTCGGATCGGCGGGTTTACGCGATCGGGAGAAACGTCGGCTCATGGCTGAAGTCTCCGCCGAAGGGGCTGACCTGACGATCCTAACCGCTGAGGATCCGCGCACCGAATCCCTTCAGGATATCCTGGAAGAGATGGCAGCTGGCGCTGAGGTAAAAGGCGGGCAGCGAGAGCGTACGTTCTGGTGCATCCCCGATCGCGGCGATGCGCTGCGATTCGCCGTGGATCGCGCTCAGCCCGGAGATCTTGTGATCGCATGCGGCAAAGGGCACGAGCAGTCGATGTGTTTTGGCGAGGAAGAGTTCCCCTGGGATGACCGCAC
>CAYLOP010000034.1:0-24406 GCA_964385305.1 uncultured Anaerolineaceae bacterium
TGACTGGATCGTTCATCCCGCGAGCATCCCGTAGCGAAGCGGAGGGGCAGCGAGACGGGACCGTTCGACCATCCAGCCTCCACAGCAGCGCTCAGATACTCGAGCGCTTTATCCCGGTTCCCCAACAGCGCCCAGGCTGAGGCCGCAAGGTGGTAGTAATAGTCTGGGTTCTCATCTCGAAGCGAAAACACCTGCTTGTAGTATTGCACAGTACGGTCATATTCACCGCGCAGGTAGTAGTACCAACCCAGTTCCGCGAGATGATCAACCGGGTCATAGATGTAATAATAGTACGCGTACTCGCAGCTTCGCTCGAACCCCACTTTCTCGGCTGTCTTCCACGAGCCCCGATTGCGGGCGTTGCAGTGCCACCCCACGGCGCTGAAACCATGCCCCAGACAATGCTCAACGGTTGCAGCGACAACTACCGAGGCCAGCCCTCGTCGCCGATGGGCCGGATGGGTCATCACACCCACGTCGATGCGATCACCGGCTACGCAATCGGGTGTACACCATGCCACCACCTCACCATCCTGCAAGACCGCATAGCTGACCCCCTTGGAGAGGAAGTTATCCTCCGACCCCCAAACTTCATCGAAGTCCATCCAATCCCGAACCGGATCAAGAAAGACGACCTCCGGGTCATCCAGCAGGGCGTGATCCACGCGGCGGACCGAGTACCCCTCAGGCACGTGGCCTCGCCAGTCGAAATCCAGCGCCCGGCACAGGTAGTGATAACGCTCGATCTTCTCCACTTCGTGCGTGGGGATCAATTCCGGCAGCCTGGCTTCCCAACTCGTGGGATAAACCGCCAGCGACATAGACTCGTCGCCGTTCACGAAGACCTCCCCTGTGAAGATCTTGTCACTGAGCAACCGGCGGAGCGCACCAAGCGTCTCTAGGTCCCCATCCTCTCCCACCAGAAAATACCCTTCGACGGTGAGCGCAAAGGCCGTGCGAGGGTCTTGCACCTCATCGACAAAGATCCGGCCTGGATTGTTCCCTGCCATCGCAGCCTGAATCGAAAGACTGTAGTCGACATTCTGGAACAGGGGACGGACTCGATCAAAATCGGATGGTTTCAGTTCCTGCATCCTACGGACCTCCTGCATTCAAGCTGCGCTCCTGCGGCATCGCGCACGCGACACCCAGACGCAACATTGTTATTAAACCATGTATCACTCACCAAGGGTTCGACAGCCGCCACCCCATGAGGCTATTCCCCGGTTTCATTCAACCACGCAGCCATCCTATCGTAGTACACAGGATCATAATGCCAGATTGCTGGGGCATACCGCTTGCGCATGCAGCCGAACTCCAAGGGGACAATGTTGGATCTGCGTCTGAAAGGTGATGAGCAAGGTGATGCAAAGAGCGCGTAAGGGCTTTCTTGTCCATTGAGGATCGCTTTCTACCACTGGGTCATAACGGTAGCTAAGGCTTTCAGGCTTCTCAGACTGAGATGTCACTTTATCTGGAATATCGCATAGCTCAATTAACAAATATTGATGGGGAATCGCGCTGCATTTTCTATTAGCTCCAGCGAGTACACAAACATTGCAAATCATCTCCTCGAATAGTATCTGGGGAAGAACATGCCGGTCTCGCGCTGATAGGCTGCATAGGCCTCACCGAACGCTTCAATCAGAAGGTTTTCCTCCTTTCGCGCCTCTCGAACGAGTATGGTCGTCGCCAGCAGCCATCCCACGAGCAGGATGTACGAGTGAAAAAACAGGATCAGCGAAAAGCTAATTAATATCTGAGACAGATAAAAGGGATGCCTGCAAAACCCATATGCACCATCCATCATCAGAACTTGGACCTGTCCGCTTTTTGAGACCGCTCGATTGAATGACTCGTGGGATATATAGCCCATGATTCCTCCTGAGGTAAGCAGAATCACTCCCACGATTATGGACACGATGGATATGGACGGATTGGCTCGAAGAAAGGCAATCCGCAAGGCATACGACTTTATCCAAAGGACCAACATGAGATCCAATGCAATACATACAAATTCGATGATCCAGATGAACTCCCCCGCATGTATCATACACTTCTTCAAGGGCAAGCTCCTTTTCTTTCTTCTGCGCCTGGCCGAAATGCAATTGCGTGTACTCCCGATCTCACAATGCATTGGTGTGATGCGTGGCGGATTATCGGATGACCTATTCTGAGGGGTCTTCGGGCGAATCGTCGCTTTTCTCTAGGGTGCGGACCATCTCCTTCAGCCTGTTTCGAACCTCACAAGTTTAGCCTCAACCCCTTAACCTTTACCCCGGGCTTGAGACCACCCGAAAAATCGCCCCCAACCTGAGGGGGTCAGGCTGGGGGCTGCTGTTCCGCAGGCACCGCACCTGCGGATTTCACAGAAAGTTTATCATATACACGCCAATGGTGAAAATGGGATGATTTGCCCATTTTGCACATGACAGACTCGGGCGCCCTGTCCCCGCGTGGCTACAGCACGAAGACTCCGACGACGTAAGGCAGCAGTGCTAGCAGCGCCAGGGCAGGATGGCCGCGCTGCGTCATGTTATGCCGGTCCCAGTTGAAGAGGTAGATCGCCAGCCCCAGCGCAAGGAGGCCGCCCAGCGCCAGGACGATGACTGAGCCCCAGGGGGCGAAGTCCGCCCCCATGCCCATAGCCAACCCTCGAAACGCATTCATCGCCAGCGTCGCGGGCAGGAGTTGGGATAGTTTCCCGGCCACGGCGGCGCTGTCGGCCAACATGCTGTACGGAATCATCATGCCGCCCAGCAGCATCGAAGGGATGAAGATGAGCTGCGACCACAGCACGGTCATGCGCGTACTGGGCGAGACCACGCCGATCAGCAAGCTGATCCCCGCGCAGGCAACAGCCGTAGCGAGAATGGTCAACAGGTAGTTAAGCCAGTCGGTCGGCGCAGGGGCGTCGAAGAGAAACGGAGCGGTCACAGTGATGATCGCGGCCACGACCAACAGATGCATGATCGTCGTCAGTGCGGGGATGACCAAGATCGAACTGGCGGGAACCCCGTTGATCTTGTAACTTCGGAAGATGCCGTTCTCGCGGGCGTTGACGAGCGGATCGGGCAAGCCCAGCAGCGTTGCCGCCAGGATCGCGAAGACGACCAAGGCCGGGATGAGATTCTCGCGGAAGGGTGGATTGATGGCTGGCATAATGAAGCCCATGATGAGAAAGAAACCTAACGGGAACAGATAGTTCATGAGAAGAAGCTGCGTGTTCCGGATACCTGTGCGGAATTCAAAGGTAAAGTGATTCAGAAAGGCGTTCATCAAACTGTTCCTTCCGTCGTGATCTCCAGAAACCGGTCTTCCAGCGATGGCCGTTCCACACGCAGGTCGATCAGTTTGTCTCCCTCTGCTTCGATATGCGCGATGATGGCCGAGACGGTGGGTCCGATATCAGTGCTGAAGTAGATGCTGTAATCATCTTTGGACATACGCTGGCTCACCGCAGGGAAGGCGACTCCTTGCTCGTCCAGGCTTGCGCCAGCGGTGCGGACAGAGACCTTGGTCAGACCGGCGCCTGTGGCTGTGATCTCCATGGGCGTCCCAGTCGTGGCGATGTGACCGTGCAGCAGGATCGCGATGCGATCCGACATCTCCTCGGCTTCGGCCATGTCGTGCGTCGCCAGGATGATGGTGACACCGGCGGCTTGCTGCTCGCGCATGATATTGTGCAGCTCGACGCGTGTGGCCACATCCAGACCAGCGGTGGGCTCATCGAGGAAGAGCACGGACGGCTCGTGAGCGATCGCCAATGCAAGCGCCAGACGCCGCTGCTGGCCTGTTGATAACTGGTGGTATTGCGCGACCCTTTTCTCGGCCAACCCTAGGCGGTCCAGCAGATCGGTGCGCGGCTCAACGCCATGGTAGGCGCAGAAAAACCGCATCGCCTCATCGACGGTGATGCTCTCGGGGAGACCTGAGGTCTGCAGCTGCACGCCGATCAAATTGCGCAGCTTGTGCGGCTCTCGCACCGGGTCGACGCCCGCCACCTGCAGCGAGCCGCCGTCGGGGGCGCGCAGGCCTTCCAGGCTCTCTAACGTGCTCGTCTTGCCAGCCCCATTGGGGCCAAGCAGACCGAAGATCTCGCCAGGCATAACCTCAAAACTGATGCCATCCACAGCGACGAAGTCGCCATACACTTTGCGGAAGTCCTCGACACTGATTTCTGGATCGGTCATCGTGCTCCTCCCTCACACTCTCATCAAATTCAACACGCTCACTGCGCTGCTAGGGCGTTGCCACCTCGGTGTACCCCGTCTGGCGGTGTAAGGTGGCCAGCAGCTTGTGCCCTGCGGGATTAAAATGCACACCATCTTCCTGGAAAATATCGCCTCCTCGCTCGGCGCCGGTTGGACCGTTGATAGCATGGTAGGTATGGACAACTCCGAATCCGTGAGACTTCGCCGCTTCCACAAGCGGGATGCGCCAGGATTCAAAGCAAGGGCCTTGGAGCACCTCTAGCCAGCCACGCTCCGCCCAATCGTCGACGAAAGGATTGGCGCCATCTGCAATGCGGACAATCCGCCTCCCTGCATGTCTGACACTTAGAATCTCGTCTAGGATGGCGTCAAAATTCGCTCGCAGCGATTGTACCGCATGTCGGATGGGTTCGAGATTCACTTTCCCGACAAGCATGAATCGCGATAACACGGGCCAGAAGTCATTCCAGCCCGTCCACAACGAGATGACCTGCGCCTCCCCCAGCGCGGCACGCAGGGCGACATTGCCGCGCAGCGCTTCTAGAAGATCTCCCGTGGTTTCGCCGGACCTGGCGAAATTGCGAACCTCGACCTCGACGCCCAGGTCTTCCTGAAGGTGGTCAGCGTAGTAGGCAACGTAAGACACGCCGCCCACGCCGAACCCGGCCGGCGTCGAATCGCCAAGCGCCACATAGATCCACCGTTGGTCAGAATCGTGTCCTGTCAAATTGTCTGGTCCCACGCCATTACTACCATCCCCCATCGAAGGAGAGCCGCCTCACTTGCTGAGCCTATTCTCCCCCGTCACTATGCAGCCGCAGGTCCCCTCTGCGCATGGATACGTCGATGTCAGCTCCTCCTTGAATCCCCACCAGGCGAATTCGATCTCCCAGTTTGTCTCGATGTTGCCCTCGACGGTTCCGGTGAAAACGTAGATGTTCGTATCAACTCGCTGGAAGGTGTGGCTATACGCGTCCCACACCGCTTCGGATGGATGAATCAACTCCACCCGACCATCACCTATAAAATCGATCGTATAGGCGTAGGTTTCCTGGTAATAAGCGCTGCCATCTTCAAAACCGCAGTCTGTCCCACCGATACCCTCGGTGCTTCCAGATGAATTGTAGGTATGCGTGCCGATATTTTAACATTCTTCGTCCGTCAGGTTTAATTCCGCATAGCAACTATCGCTCATCGTCGGCGCCGCATCCGGACTGCGTGCTTGCATCATCATCGCTAAGATTATCAAGAAAAACCATTTCCACATCGTTGCACTTCCCCTCTGGGTTTTCGTCTTCGTCTACGCATGTCGACCGTTCTCGGGAGGATTAATTGTTCTGTGAACACCCGTCATCGATATTCACGTCCTATCCTTCATCAGATAATCCAACCAATCGAAGTATTATACAAAAGAACGACCGCATCGCGTACGTGATGATATACACTTCCGCAGGGTACGAGCCTAACCATCGCCCGTTGAGCCGAAGCCGCTCTCACCACGCGTCGTGCTCGAAAGTTCTGGGACCTCCTCCACCGTCACGGTCAGCACCGGCTTGATGACCATCTGGGCGATCTTCATACCCAACTCTACTCGGAACGGCGTCGCGCCGTGATTGATCAGGATCACGCCCACCTCACCGCGGTAGCCCGCGTCGATCGTACCGGGCGCGTTCAGCACCGTGATGCAGTGCTGCAGCGCCAGGCCGCTGCGCGGTCGCACTTGTGCCTCTGTGCCGGTTGGGAGCGCGACTTCGATCTCTATTCCGACCAAGGTTGCTTCGCCGGGTGCGATCACAGCCTCCTCATAGGCAAACAAATCCAACCCGGCGTCGCCCGGATGCGCATAGGCTGGGGGGTGCGCGCCCTTGTGAAGCTTCATCACCTTCAAAATCATCGTACCTCTCCTCGCTGCCTCGTGGGATCCGTCATTGTTGTCGGTTCTCGGCGATTTGCATGCAAGATCATCTCTGGTTGGAGAGGCAACCTGCGGCTGCCCAAGCGTAGGGGTAACAGCATGCTATGCCTGCGTAAGACACCTCGCCAGACCATTGCTACAAGGGGTATTGGGTGCGCAGACCGTATACGCGTTGACCCGCTCCTTCAGGCATGTTAGACTCAATCTTTGCCGATTCATGGTCCCGAAAGGACACTCATGACCCTGCGGAGATCCATTTTCGCAACTCTCGTATCACTGGCTGCCGCCGCACATCCCTTCCCCAATGCCTCCGCCCAGGCGCCCGGCTTTGCCGACATCACTCGACCGAGCAGCGGTGAAGCGCTCACCGGTCTGGTCACGATCGAGGGTTCCGCCGCACACCCCTCCTTTGTTTCCTATGAGCTCGCCTTTGCATTTGAAGACGATCCGACCGGCACCTGGTTCCCGATCATCGACGACGTCCAGACTCCTGTCACGGACGGTCGGCTTGGCATCTGGGACACCACAGGGATCACAGACGGCGACTACAAGCTACGGCTGCGAGTCGTACTGAAGAGCGGCACGGCGCTCGAGGCGATCGTGGAGGGGCTGCGCGTACGCAACACTACCCCGATCGAGGCCGTCACATCCGCCGCGCCGCTAGTCACGAGACCCAGCCCAAGCCCGCCCGCGGCTACTCCCGCGCCGGAGGTTATTGCTACACCGATTCCCGTACAAGAAGGCTCCTCGCGTGTCCTGCGCGCGCTTGCCTATGGTGCGGTGGCAGGTGTGTTCCTTCTGGTCGCGCTGGCGGCCTATTCGCTGCTACGGGGTCGCCTGCGTCTTCGTGTGGCTTCGGCGCGGAGCAGTATCACACACTGGCGCGACGACCGGCGAAGGGGGCGCAGACGATGAGCGAGGATACCATCCTGATCATAGGCCTCGGCAACCCCGGGAAAGGTCATCGTGCCAACCGCCACAATGTGGGCTATATGCTCGCCGACGCTCTAGCGGAAGACCTCGGGCTGCAGTTCGCCCGTCGTAAGGGAAACGCGCGTCTTGCGGAGGGCCGCCTTGAAAGCCGGAAACTCATCCTGGCCAAACCGATTACCTTCATGAATAACTCCGGGAAATCGGTAGGCGCGCTGGCGCGCTACTTTCGCATCCCGCCCTCGAACATACTCGTGATCTACGACGATCTCGACCTGCCCTTCGGCGCTCTGCGGCTTCGCCCTGGCGGCGGTTCGGCAGGTCATAAAGGCATGCGCTCGATCATCGACCATCTCCAGACAAATGAATTCCCCCGCCTGCGAATCGGCATCGACAGGCCGCCCGGGCGGATGGACCCGGCCGACTACGTGCTTCAGGATTTCAGCGCCGAGCAGCACACCGAACTCGAAGCCATCCTTGACAGGGGGTTGCAGAGTGTCCGTGTTTTCATCCTCGAAGATATCCAGGCAGCCATGAACGGTTTCAATCCTGTCGATTCTTTATGATGGAACTTGCCGCGCTTCTCGAGCATATTCGCTCGCTCCCTGAATACAAAAAACTTCAAGACAACCTGCGGGAGGGAAATCCGCCGTCTCACCCACTGCACCTCTCACGCGCTGTGCGCCCCGCCATCGCTGCTGCGCTGTCCTGTGACCTGCGGCGCCCGGTCCTACTCCTGCTCCCCAAAGCTGATCGTATGCTCACGCTGGAGGAAGAGCTCCCTGCCTGGGCGCCTGAGCTCGAGGTGCTCTCCTTCCCAGACCCAAACCCGATGCCCTACGAGTGCGCGCCGTGGTCGCCGCGTACGCTGCGCAGGCGTGTGACGGCGTTGGCGAGGCTCACCACCGGCCGCCAGCCCGGAGGGAGGGATGCGACAGAGGGTACGGCCACCTTGATCCTGGCTTCGGCGCGCGCCGCCATGACGCGCACGATCGCCCCGCGCACCTTCATCGCCAATGCCCGCTGGTTGAAGTCCGGCAGCACTTTTCGTTTTAACCGCCTGATCGATCTGCTCGTCAATAACGGTTACACACACTCAAGCTTAGTCGCAGAACCAGGCCAGTTCAGCCGCCGAGGCGGCATCCTCGACTTGTGGCCGCCCGCTGAGGAGGCACCCGTACGTGTAGAGTTCTTCGGCGACGAGATTGATTCATTACGACGCTTCAACCCCGCCTCCCAGCGTTCGATTGAAACGCTGACCCAGGTGCGCATCACGCCCGCTCGGGAGGGCATCCCGCGCTTATTCAAGGCGGCGTGGGAGGACATTCTCCCACCTGGCAATCCGCTCCAGGGACCGCTGCGAGATCCTTACCTTGAGTTCACCCTGCCCCTAATGAACCCCGCCCCCTCTGGCCTGCTCGATTTCCTTCCGGAGGAGGCGATCGTCCTGTTCGACGATCGTGCGATCTTTGAGGATGCAGTAAGCGAGGTCGAGGAACACGCCCTCTCTCTACGTCGCGACCAGGTCGAAGCCGGCGCGCTCCCCGATTCGTTCCCGCTCTCCTATCTCACGCTGGCGGAGCTCAACGACACGCTCTCGCAGGGGTTGACGCTCGATCTGGGAAGCCTGTCGAGCGCGCTCGAGGATGAGATCACGCTGAGCGAGGCCTTCCAGCCTGGCCCCCGTTTTGGTGGAAAGCTCCGTCCACTGATGGATCATCTCACCGGACGCCTCTTCGAACACCACACGCTTGTTATCGTCAGCCGCCAGGCCTCTCGCCTCTCCGAACTTTGGGCTGAGAGCGACACACCGCGCCCTGTCCAGGAACGCTTGCCCGCGCAGCTAGAGCCTGGCGACCTGCATTTCGTGCAGGGCGCGCTCACGGAAGGCTGGATCCTCGACGCACCAGATGGTGCGCAGATCCACCTGCTGACTGACGCCGAGATCTTCGGTTGGTCGCGCCCCAAACCGCGTGTTCGTGTACACCGTGTGGCCGCCGCGCCAGAGTCAGCCTACGCCGACTTGAAATCAGGCGATTGGGTCGTACACGTCGATTACGGTATCGGGCGCTTCCAGGGTCTCGTGGAGCGTGTACTGGACGGCCTGCAGCGTGAGTTCCTCCTGGTGGAATACGACGCTGGTGCGCAGTTGTATGTGCCCATCCACCAGGCTGACCGCCTTACGCGCTACATCGGTGCGGATGCAAGACCCCCCACCCTCTCACGCCTGGGCACACAGACCTGGGAGAGAGCCAAATCCAAGGTGCATGAGGCGGTGATCGAGGTGGCACGCGAGTTGCTCGAACTCTACGCTCAGCGCCAATCCATCCAGGGCCACGCTTTCTCGCCGGATACCACATGGCAGGGGGAATTGGAGGCATCCTTCCCCTATATAGAGACCGAAGACCAACTCAAATCCCTTCAGGCGGTGAAAAGGGACATGGAGCGAGTGCGCCCGATGGACCGCCTTATCTGCGGTGATGTAGGCTACGGCAAGACGGAGGTCGCGCTGCGTGCGGCGTTCAAAGCCGTGATGGACAACAAACAGGTGGCGATGCTGGTACCCACGACCGTGCTCGCCCAGCAGCACTTCAACACCTTCCGCCAGCGCCTAGCACCCTTCCCAGTCGAGGTGGAGATGCTCTCACGCTTCCGCAGCCGGCGAGAGACCTCCGAAATCCTTCGACGACTGGCGGCCGGCGAGGTCGATATCGTGATCGGCACCCACCGCCTGCTCCAACACGATGTGACCTTCAAAGATTTAGGCCTGCTCGTGATCGACGAGGAACAGCGCTTCGGCGTCACCCACAAGGAATTCCTCAAGCAAATGCGGACCGAGGTCGACGTGCTCACGATGACGGCGACTCCCATCCCACGCACGCTCTACATGGCGCTCACAGGCGCACGCGATATATCTACCATCAACACGCCACCGGAGGAGCGCCTGCCGATCATCACGCACGTCGGCAAGTACGACCCGCGACTTGTGCGCCAGGCAGTCCTGCGCGAGATCGATCGCGGCGGCCAGGTGTTCTTCGTGCACAACCGCGTGCAGACAATCGAAACGGTGCGGCATCAACTCGAACGGCTGGTGCCCGAAGCGCACATCACGGTAGGGCATGGTCAATTGGAGGAGCGCAAGCTGGCCTCCGTGATGGAGCGTTTCACGGGCGGTGAGATCGATGTGCTCGTGAGCACCTCCATCATTGAATCAGGTCTGGACATCCCCAACGCCAATACACTTATCGTCGACCGGGCTGACATGTTCGGGCTGGCGCAACTCTACCAGCTGCGAGGGCGCGTTGGACGTGGTGCCTCCCAGGGCTATGCCTACTTCTTCCGCCACACGCAGCAGCGCACGACCGAGGAGGCGCTTGAGCGCCTGGAGATCATATCCGCCAACCCACAACTAGGCGCAGGCTATAACATCGCCATGCGCGATTTGGAGATGCGCGGCGCCGGGGACATCTTGGGAACACGCCAGCACGGGCATATTGCTGCCATCGGTTTTCACCTTTACACCCGCCTGCTCACCACTGCCGTGCGCCACCTCAAAGAAACGATCACGCCTCATGCCCCATTGGACGCCCTGCCGTTCGCCGTCGAACCGCTGCCTACCGCCATCGACCTTCCCCTGCCCTCGGCAATCCCTGCCGACTACTTTCCGGATCGCGACCTGCGCCTGCAGCTCTACCGTCGCATGGCCGAGGTACGCACCATGGAAGGCATAGAGGCTCTTACGAAGGAGCTGGCCGACCGCTTCGGCCCTCCTCCGCCTGAGCTCGAGAACTTGCTCTACCAATTACGCGTCCGGATCCTGGCAGCCTTCGCAGGAATCGATGCGATCTCTACCGAAAACGGCCAGATACTCCTGCAACTTCCTCTCGAAGATCAGGAGAGACACCTTCCGCATCTTGGCCATGATGTGCGCCGCAGCAAACGCGGCCTCTGGCTGACACGCTCTGAAGACCGCGATTGGACCGAGCGACTCGTCGAGGTCCTAGTCACGCTGAGGGAATTCAGACAAGCGCGATCATCCTAAGAATTGAGACTCGCCTAGCATGTTCCCTAAGGATTGATCTCAGATATCTCCACGGAACTGAACCAGTAACGTGAGGTATGGTTGACCTTGAATGTACTCAAAGCCTAAGGCCCAACCCCGCCAGTCGAAAGAATTCCCCCCTTCTGGCGCAGGGCGATAGAAGGAATAGTAGTTGATATTGCGGTATTCATCCGGCCACGCGATCTCGCGTGTAGTCACGCCGATAAGCAAGTCATTGCAGAAAGCGTTCGGTGCGACCTCGAAAACATCGCTAAGTTGCGGCGCAATAACCTCGCTGAATGAGCCTTCAATTGGAAAGTCCGTCCCGCTTATCGTGCCCCAGGTTAGCGAAGAAAGATCCGTATAGACATTACCAACGGTCTCCACGGGAAACAAGACTTCAGGGTTCCACCAGTCATGGCGAAGGATCAGGCCCCGTTGCGGGTTTATTAGTTCAGCTAGACGTGCACCGTCCTGCTCTGTAACCGCCTGGGTGAATGCATTCAAAATTGCTGGGACACCTTCGTCGTTACAAAAAGATTCTGGTGAGACGCTCTCCGTGAGGTTCCAGCCGTTGACCCAACCGGTCCCTCCGCCGGGCATACGTATCTCCATCCAGGTGGAGCTTCCCAGGCGCGAGCTCGCACCGGTAAGTTCGATACCACCCTGGTCAAATGCCAACTCACCGACCTTAGCCCCCGAGATCCCGGCTGGTTTGTGGATATTGAGGGTTTCATTCTCAGGCACCCATACAACCGAGAACTTAGGACCCTGGAAGGTTTCTTCACCTGTAGGCGTACTGATGAGCTGCGTCGGTGTCGCCATTGAGGTTGAGGCGATATTCGTACTGATGCTGGATACTGGCACATAAGATCGTGAGCACCCGAACAGCATGGCACTTAGCAGGACCGTGACGTAAAAGCAGTAAAAGTAGCAGGCTGACGACGATTGCCATCCTGGAGGAGGGTGAGCTTTTCTATCTACTTCGTGCATTATCGTCGTCGGGGTCAAGACACGCTAGTCCGATTGGGTCGTTTTTTTACGGGATGAAGACGTCTTTTGAGATTTTGTGCGACGGGTAGACTTTCTACTTGGCGGGCGAAGTCCGATCTCGAGCACCTGGTCCATGTGCTCAACAAGGTGAATTTGTAGCGCGGCCCTTGCCTGGCGCGGAATTTCGACTAAGTCTTTCTCATTTTTCTCAGGGATGATCACGCTTCCAAGCTTGAGACGGTAGGCTGCGAGGATCTTATCACGAACGCCGCCGATCGGTAAAACCCTACCCCGCAAGGTGATTTCGCCGCTCATACCCACGTCTCTACGCACTGCTCTCTTCGTAAAAGCAGAAGCGAGGGCAGTCGCCATGGTAATACCTGCACTGGGGCCGTCCTTTGGTATCGCCCCCTCCGGGACGTGAATATGGACGTCCGTCTTCTCGAACACTTCAGGATCGATGCCCAATTGCGGGGCTCGGGATTTGATATAGGACAGTGCAGCGAGCGCTGATTCCCGCATTACATCCCCTATCTGTCCCGTGATCTGAATCTCTCCTTTTCCGTCCATCAGTAGGGCTTCTACTGTGAGAGAATCCCCGCCGTTCTCTGTCCACGCCAAGCCAGTCGCTGCGCCGACCTGATCTTCCACCTCCGCCTCATGCGGCAAAATCTGCGGTGGGCCGAGCAACTTCGGCAGCATCGAGGGGAGAATTCGGTGTGGCATCTTATGCTTTTCGGCCTTGCGGCGAGCAACCTTGCGGCAGATCTTCCCGATCTCACGTTCAAGATTGCGAACACCTGCCTCCCAGGTGTATTCGCGGATCATGGCTCGCACAGCACCCTGTGAAAATTTCACTTCATCCACACCCAAGCCATTCAGCTCTAACTGCCGCGGAACAAGGAACCTTTCCGCGATGACAAGCTTCTCTTCTTCGATATACCCTGGGAATTCGATCAATTCGAGTCGGTCGAGCAGCGCTGGTGGTACGGTTTCGGTCGTATTGGCAGTGGTGATGAAGAGCACCTTAGAGAGATCGTAGGGAATCTCCAAGTAGTGATCTGAGAAGGCGTGATTCTGCTCGGGGTCGAGTACTTCGAGCAGTGCTGCAGCAGGATCACCGCGGAAATCGAAGCCCAACTTGTCAATCTCGTCCAGCATGAAGAGTGGATTAGCGGTTTCTCCCCGCCGCATACCCTGCAAGATCCGACCCGGCATTGCGCCGATATATGTTCGCCGGTGTCCACGTATTTCCGATTCATCACGGATTCCGCCCAATGAGATGCGCACGAATTTGCGCCCTAACGCTTCCGCGATTGCGCGGCCAAGCGAGGTCTTTCCGGTTCCGGGAGGCCCGACGAAGCACAGGATCGGCTGGCGTTGCTTGGTTGGCGCGAGGCTCTTCACGGCGATGTATTCCAGGATGCGTTCTTTGGGCTGCTTGAGGCCGTGGTGCTGGCTCTCTAATATTTGGGCCACATGACGGATATCGAGATTATCGTCCGTGGTCTGACTCCAAGGGAGGCCCGTCAACCAGTCCAAGTAGGCCCGTATGATACCTACCTCAGGTGAAAGCGAAGGCATATAGCTCAGCCGCTGAATCTCCTTGAGAGAGACGGCTTCCACCTCGTCCGGTAACGATAGGTGATGAACCCGCTCGCGCAACTCGGAGATCTCCTGTGTCCAAAGGTCCGCTTCGCCCAACTCGCTCTGGATTGCTTTCATCTGCTCGCGTAGATAAATCTCGCGCTGCGAGCGATCTACCTGATCCTGGACGCGAGAGTGGATTTTATCCTCCAACTCGAGCACGTCCAATTCGCGCCCCAGAAGTACGCTTGTTTTCTGCAAGC
Organism: uncultured Anaerolineaceae bacterium; assembly: GCA_964385305.1. Lineage (GTDB taxonomy): Bacteria > Chloroflexota > Anaerolineae > Anaerolineales > E44-bin32 > CAYLOP01. Next base: position 13,945 of record CAYLOP010000034.1, read on the forward strand.
GCTCGACCGGATCGAAGATCTCAAGGATTTCCTGACGCTCTGGGAGTGTGATGGTGAGTGCTGAGACGATCAGATCCGCCAGCCATGCCGGTTCCTCGATGTTTGCCGCATAGAGATAAGCCTCTTCCGGAAGGCCGCGATTGAGCTCAACACATTTTTCAAACAAGGTGAGCACGGCGCGCATGAGCGCGAGGGTCTCCTTGGTCGCTTCCAGGGATTCCTCGATGGGGCGCGCACGGACACGAAGATATGGCGTCAGGGCAATGTACTCGACGATTTCCACTCGGCGGCGGCCTTGGGTGAGCACGGAGGTGGTCCCGTCGGGGATTTGCATCAAGCGACCGACGGCGATCTCGGTACCGACGGTGTACAAATCTTTGGGTCCTGGATGCTCGATATCCGGATCATGCTGAGCGATCGCGATAAGCGTCTCATGGTTGTGGATCGCCTCTTCGACGGCAAGCAGGGAAGGCTCGTGACTCACAAAAAGAGGTGTGACCATGTTGGGAAACAACACGACATCTCGCAGCGGCAGGACGGAGCACGTGATCAAGCCCTCATCGTCAAGCAAGGCGTCGTCGACAGCGTAGAGCTCATCGGTACGACGGCTTATAGCGCTGCTCCATTCGGAGGGAATGTGATTCCAATCCAGACGAAAGTTACTCATCGCGTTGCTTCACGTGCGCTCGGTTTGACGGAAAGGCTCATGTTTTCCCATGCGGCGAGCACCTCACCTGCAACGAAGATACTTCCGGCAACCAGGATCACTTCATCAGGACGAGCCGACTGCACCGCTCTCTCGAGCGCTTTTACGGGAGGCACGATGATCTCAACCCGCAGACCATAGCTACGGGCGATGTCCGCCAGTTCATCCGGATCGGTGGCGCGTGGATGGACCGCTTGCGTGGCGATGATACGGGAGACACGCGGCAGCAGCTCAGCCAGCATACCAGGGATATCCTTATCTGCGGACGCCCCAAAGATCAAAGTCACGCGCTGAGCCGGGAAGTAGTCTTCGAGTGCAATTCGCAGTTTCAACGCCGAATCTCGGTTGTGGGCAGAGTCGATGACGATAATCGGATCGCGTGAGACCACCTGAAAGCGGCCAGGCCAAGAGACCTTCCGGAAACCTTCCTGGATAGCTACTTCGCGGATAGCCAGGCCTCGCCTTTTCGCGACCTGGAGGGCGGCGTAGGCAACCGCACCATTGACGACCTGATGGTACCCTAAGAGAGGGATATCAAAACGGGGTGGCGCCCACTCATCACCACCTGCCGATTCCACATACATGTCCATCAATGCCTGCTCATCGGAGGACCATACATATAAGGATTGGCCATCCAATGTGTGGTTCCCCGGTGAGAACAGCCAATCCCGGCCGACACGGTACAGCGGCGCATCCAGGGATGCGGCGACCTCCTCGACGACGCGCTCAGCTTCGTACTGCTGAGGTGCTATCACGACAGGGACGCCGGGTTTGATGATTCCCGCTTTCTCACGCGCAATGTCTGAGAGGCTCTCGCCGAGAAGGTGCATATGATCATACGAGAGCGAAGTGATCACTGCCACCAATGGCGCGAGCACATTGGTGGCATCCAACCGCCCGCCCAGCCCGACCTCGACGACGGCGCAATCGACACCCTGATCCGCGAAATACACAAACATGAGCGCCGTGATGATCTCGTAGGCGGTGAGGTCCTGCACTGCGGCGACGTGCGGTTTGAGCACATCCACAAGGCATGCTACCTCACCGGGCGGGATCTCACGACCGTTCACGCGGATGCGTTCTGTGAAGCGCCGAAGGTGCGGAGAGGTGTAAAGGCCGGTGCGATAGCCTCCAGCCTGAAGGGCTGAAGCGATCAGCGCCGAAACGGAGCCTTTTCCTTTGGTACCCGCGATGTGAATTGATGTATACTTCTGATGGGGACTTCCGAGGCGAGCGAGCAAGTCCTCAACTCGCCCGAGGTCAAAGACATCTGCAGCATAGCGATAGCTACGTTCTTTGCTATAATCAACGTAGCTATAGATATAGTCCAGTGCTTCTTGATAAGCTTGATCAACCATGAGATTGAATTGTAACCGGGGCTAAAAAAAGAGACAAGCCCCATATCGTTTGTTGTGCTCATCTTGCCTTGCACGCGCAGCGGAATCGGGATAAGATCATTCGGCAAAAATACATAGGAAGGGAGGGATTTCGACCTAAGATTGCGGCAACTATTCCATCTCAAAATCTTCAGATTTATGGGAACAAATTTCAACCCGAGGAGGAAGGAAGAATCATGCGAAAGAATCGTTTCCTACTAGTCCTAAGCTTGCTTGTAATCACTGCGCTCGTGCTGGGCGCCTGCGCTCAGGCAACCGAAGCGCCAGCCCCGAAACCGACCGCAGTACCGCCAACAGAACCGCCACCGCCGCCGCCGACGGAACCCCCACCGCCTGTATTGGGGACGGAGGAGAATCCACTCATCTGGGCCTTCGTGCCCTCTGGTGAGATGGAGCGTGTTACCACGGGTGCTCAAACTGTTGCAGATCTGATCTACGAAGATACTGGCTTGGTCATCGAAACCTTTGTCGCCACCGAATACGCGGGCGTGATCGAGGCCATGTGCAGTGATCCGCCCAAGGCGCACATGGGTTCGTTGGCGACGTTCGCCTATCTGCTCGCCTCAGCCCGCGGCTGTGCCGAGGCCGAACTGGTTTCGACCCGCTATGGAAGCCCTACCTATAACGGCCAGATCTTTGTTCGTGCTGATAGCGAATACGAAGATATTTCTCAACTGGGAGGCTTGACATTCTGCCGGAATGACGAGCTCAGCACCAGCAGCTGGATCGTCCCCAGCATCGAGTTGGCCGCAGCCGGTGTAGATCTCTCGACCCTCACGATCATGGACACGGGAGCCCATGAGAATAATGTCCTTGGCGTATACCAAGGCGACTGCGACGTGGGCGCATCCTATGTTGACGCCCGGACCCGAATTGAAGCGGATTATCCGGATGTGATGGAGGCAATCAAGGTCATATACATCACAGGCGATGTTCCCAATGATGGCCTCCAGTATGTCCCAAGTCTGGCTCGTGCATATCGCGATGAAATCAACACCGCGATGCTGTCGCTGCTTGAGTCAGAAGCAGGGCTGGAAGCGCTGGATACAGCCTATCAATGGAGTGGACTACTGCTGATTGACGACTCGTTCTATGATGCGTTCCGTCAGATTCTAGATGCTGCTGGCAAGTCCCCCGAAGATTATCAATAGGAAGCTGTGAGCTAAACGCAGCAGATGAGTGGGGGGACGTTTCTAGTGTCCTCCCACTTATTTGTCGGAGGCGATTTTCATGCTCGAAGTGCGGCATTTAACCAAGGTGTACGACGATGGATGTGTGGCCTTGAAGGATGTCAGCTTCAAGGTTCCGGATGGCGAATTCCTGATCATCATCGGGCTCAGCGGCTCTGGTAAATCCACGCTCCTGCGATGTATTAACCGTCTTATCGACCCTACAGAAGGCGAGATCCTTTGGAACGGCGTTGATCTAACCAAGCTGGCAGGTGAGGAGTTACGTAAAGCCAGGCGAAAAATCGGCATGGTTTTTCAGCATTTTAACCTCGTCAAACGATCCTCGGTAATCACGAACGTGCTTGCGGGGCGCCTGGGCTACACGCCTTCCTGGCGCAGTTTAATGGGTGGGTTCTCCCAAGAGGATCAGCTTCTTGCGGTGGAGGCTCTCCACCGTCTCGGCATCACTGATCAAGCTCACAAAAGGGCCGACGAACTCAGCGGCGGTCAGCAGCAGCGTGTGGGAATCGCTCGGGCGCTGATGCAGGAACCGGAAATAATCCTGGCCGATGAACCCGTAGCCAGCCTAGACCCTGTATTGGCGCACTCCATTCTAGAACACCTTGAGCGCCTCAACCAAAATGAGAACTTGATAGTAAATGTCCCAGCGACATCATCTGTATTCTTCACTACTTAGTTCTCGTCCAACGTTACGCCACGAATGTGATCGGCTTGCGAGATGGACAAGTAGTCTATAAGGGAACTCGCAAAGAAATCCGGGCCATGACGGATAATGAATTCAAGGATATCTATGGGGAAGAAGCTGAAAGAGTATCCAGTATATCCGGCGATATTGGTCTTGGTGAAGGGGGCGAGCAATGAGAAAACAAAAGTCGTACAGCCCCAAAGACATGAAGCCCAGTCTTGCCCCTCCAATAGTCACCGGCCTTGTTTCCTTGATCATCCCAGGCCTGGGTCATATCCTGGCCCGTTTCTCTCAACGTGGGTTGCTGTTATTGGCAAGCGTGGTGACCATTATTGGATTACTCGCCTGGCGGATCACTATAGTTGCGAGGTACGATGTAGAGTTGGTCGCAATCGTGAGAAAAGCCTTTCATCTGCAACCTCTCACGATGGCTCTGAGCATCCTTGTTATTATCCTTTATCTATGGATCGCCATTGACGCGTACCTTAAAGCCCGTCGTCCAAGCCGCGGGCTTCCAGGCGTTTTTGTATTGGTCATCATCGCTTTCTTCGGATTGGGCTGGCAGATTGGAGGCATTGAACCCGTAGAGCTTATCACCGGTGCGAAAGATGGCGGGCCCCTCCTCATGCAAGTTATGTGGCCGTGGGAGAAAGCATTCAGCCGGTCAGAAGACCTTAAAGTAGGGCGTGCACAGATCCAGGTTCCTTGCTCGGATACCCCTCCTCCACTTGCCTTTGAAACCGATGATGCGCCCATCTTACTTGCTGAACCAAACTGTGGTGTAGCCACCGACCAAGACGGAAATCCAGGATCAACCCTCACATTAACCGGTAGCCATTTCACGCCTGGTGTTGAAGCCGAAATCTGGTGGGAGGATCCCCAAGGCAATCCTTTCCGCCAGCGAGTATCCGGCCAAGCTGTTACGATTACACCTGATGAAAACGGAGGCTTCCAACTCCAGGTTGTCATACCTTACAGGCTGATACCACCCAGCGCCGCCGTGGGACCTAAGATGTGGGAGGTCCAGGCTCGGCAAAGCGTGGCAGTCGGTGCTCTTAAATTTAGCACCGAGCTTGGAATCGCTGTTAGCCGGATGATCGAAACAATCTTTCTCGGCATGATGGCAACGTTCTTCGGCATCATCTTAGCGATCCCAATCAGCTTCATGGCTGCGAAGAATCTGATGTCGGGAACATGGATTACATTGGCGGTTTACTTCATTACTCGAACGATTTTAAACATCATCCGATCGATCGAGCCTCTCATCTGGGCGGTGATCGCCATCATCATCGTTGGTCTCGGTCCCTTCGCCGGAATCCTCGCATTAACGGTGCACTCTATCGCCGCTCTGAGCAAACTATACTCCGAGTCGATTGAATCCATCGATCCAGGTCCGATTGAAGCCATACATGCCACCGGCGCTAATTGGCTGCAGACTGTAATCTACGCGGTTGTCCCTCAGATCATCCCTCCCTTCGTCTCCTTCACGATCTACCGCTGGGACATCAATGTCCGCATGTCGACCGTGATCGGCCTAGTGGGTGGCGGCGGTATTGGTTTTGTACTCATCCAATGGATTCGCCTGTTTGACTATAAATCGGCTGGTATCGCAGTGTGGTTTATCGCCACCACAGTGGCGATCCTGGACTTCGTCAGCGCCAATATTCGCGAGCGATTCGTCTAAAAGAAACCGAAACCATAAATATTCAGAGCCCCGGCAAGCTGCTCGAGAGCCTGCGAGGCTCTTTTTTTTCTTACGCCGGATGCAGTTGCGATCACTTTTAGGAATGGTATAATCCCCCCAATTAGGAGCCGAACCGATGAATGCGCCTGTGCTCGTTTTAAACGCAAATTACGAGCCTCTCAACGTTTGCCGGACACGACGTGCACTCGGCTTGCTCCTGGCAGGAAAAGCCGAGATGCTGCTCAATGGACGGGGTTACATCCACACCGTCCGCACGGTGTATCCGCGCCCATCTGTCATCCGTCTCGGCTACATGATCAAGAGACCACGCCCACATGTCCGTCTGACAAAACGCGAGGTCTTCCGACGGGATAACTTTCGCTGTCAATATTGCGGTGCAAACGCGCCACGCATGACCATCGACCACGTCGTACCACGCTATCGAGGGGGAAAATATAGCTGGCAAAATTTAGTGACCGCATGTGAGAGGTGTAATTTAAAGAAAGGCGGACGGACGCTTCAGGAAGCCCACATGTCGCTCCTGCGTCTTCCTTCCGAACCGCATGCAACCGCACTCTATCTCTATGGTTCTCATTTGGAGGACAATCAAGACTGGCAGCCATTCCTCGCCAATTGGTGATCCTCATCCCCCTCGATCACATCTAGCATCGCGTATAATCCCCCTGAGACAACCCCATAACCGCCCGCCAGGATCGGGATGGGTGCCCGCTGGATCGCTTTCGTTAATTCTCGCAGCGCTGAATTTTCGATCTGTTCTACCTGACCCAGGTCGGCCGCAAAACGATCGGCAGTGGAAGGCCAAGGACCCTGATGCGCCATCCATACACGCGTGTCCCACAGGGCTGCGTCACAGAGCTGGGTGAGATGCTCAACGAATGCGGCAGGTCCCCACGCATCCACCATCTCTGCGATCAAGGAACGAACCTCCCCGTTCTCCATCCTGCCGCTCGCGACCATGCCACGCTCCTCGACGAACACACGCGTCCAGATTTGCGTACGCTCCTCGAGCATCCGCCAAACGTGTGATGAAGCCCTACCGATGAGGCTCAACATCTTGGCAGGCGTGCGTAACACCTCACGCACGCGGGCGACGGTCTCGCGTGCCTCTGCCGGCGCTTGCCGCAGGAATTCACACATGTTCGGCCCAAGTGCCGCGTGCCCTTGTAGCATGACTACGTCCAACGGGGTATCAATGTCACAGCGCGTCCCTGCGGATGGTGGGAGAGCATCAACCTGAAAGCCGGCGTCATGGTCTAAGACCCATCCGAGAGGATTATCGTTGGGGAGCCGCTCCGCGAGTTCAATGAGGGATTGCGCCTGATTGAGGACCACCCAATCCGAGGAATGATAGTTGTTAACAAGTGCGGTGGGAGCTTGTGTAGACGTCAGGTGATCGAAAGCCTCCTGTATCTGATTACTTGTCAGCAGGGGAGCACTTCCACCCCCGAAATATGCCAAACGCTCATACCCCTCCTCTTCGAGAATTCGTGCCAGGACCCGCCCAAAATGGAAGGGCTGCGCTGCTGGTTCGAGCACGGTTACCCCGAGATGGGCAAATACCTCGCGATCCCCGCCGTCCGCTGCTAGAACGGCAACGCAGGTATCATAATCAAGCTCTGCAATCCTAAATACAAGATCGCGAGCGGCGGCGAGGCGGCCGTCCGCCACCCACCGCTCGGCAGAGCTATGTCCTGCCGGAGGCAGCATGAGGAGTATGGGTATCGGTTCCAAATTTAATGAGAAGTTGGGAGGCAGTGCAAGGCGCCGCCTCCTGAACGATTGCCGATTAGGCGATTTCGGGTTCTATGAGCCCCAGCGTCCCATCCCGTCGTCGGTATAGAACGTTGAGCTCGTTACTCTCGGCGTTGAGGAAAAGGAAGAAATCTTCATGCGCAACCAGGCTCATTTGCTCAATCGCCTCACGTTCGTCCATGGGTGTGAGCATGAAGCGCTTGCGCCGCACGATCGTCTCTTCCGGTTCATACACCTCCTCGAGTGCTTTGCGCATATCTGCGGCGAACTCGCCAGCAGAGCGCCCATCCCCTCTCGAACGCCAGTGTCGTCCTTTGTATCGTTCTATTTGACGATAAATTTTATCGAGCACGATATCGACAGATGCGAAGATATCATCTGTACGCTCTTCAGCCCTGAGAAGGACGCCCTTCCCCCGTACAGTTAACTGGGCTACCTGCCGATCCTGTGCACTCCTCGCGGACTTTACATAAGTGAGATCAACGTGCGCCTCCTCCAAGGTATCCAAATAACGATCTATTTTGCCAACTTTCTTTGTGACATATTCGCGTAAACGATCACTGAGGTCCATATTTCGAACGTTTATCACAACTTGAACGGGCATAGGATCTCCTTGCTCTTGAAGGTTCAAACCGACGCTCTCGCCACACTCATTCCATACACCGACTTTGCGCGCGCCTGTAAAAGCGCGTGCGCACATGCCGACATTGTGGCACCAGTGGTATAGAGATCATCGATGATCAAGACAACCTCGTCTGCAACATCGTTGGGATCGGAATAAAACGCCCCACACACATTTTCAAAGCGCGCCGAGGCGTTCAACCCAACTTGGGAACGGGTCTCTCGGACGCGTTTCAAAACGCTGGGGGCGTATGGCAGATGGAGGGCTTTTGCCACTTCCCTGGCGATCATACCTGCCTGATTATACCCTCGTTGTCTCATCCTGACCTTACCCAATGGTACTGCTACAACAAGGGTCACTGGCCAGGTTTCTCTCTTATAAATCTGAATCAGCCACGCGGCCATTAACGCGGCGAGGTTGCGATTGGGGCGATATTTTAATTGCAGCAGCGCTCGCACCAGGGGGCCTTTATACTTTGCATAGGAACGTACGGTGAGCGGCATGGGTGCTAACGCACAAGAACGGCATCTCCCGCGTTGCCGCAGCGGTTTTCCGCAGGTAGGACATAGTCGACCATGTATGACCTGCGTCTTGCTTTGACAGTCCACACACCACATCTCACCTGCAATTCCGCAACCTGCACAATGGGGAGGAAACAATAAATCAAGTCCCGCCTTAAGCATGCGCTTCATCCAGCGCGGCCCAAGACGGGTTTCGAGTTCAAGACTGCTCAATCTACCCTCTGTTAGCAATACAGACCGCCGCAACAACTAGCGGAGGATTGCTCCTAGCGGTGAAGATAACATCGTGAGCGCGGCTGGGCCCAGCAGGATAAGTAAGATTGAAGGGAAGATCAGACAACCGATAGGGAAGACCATTTTGACCGGCGCCTTGTTGGCTTCTTCCTCCGCCATTTGTCTACGCCGAACCCGCATCTGATCGGATTGGATGCGCAACACCTTGGCCATGCTCACGCCAAGCTGCTCAGATTGAATCACAGCAGCCACGAAACTCGTCAACTCCGACACTTCGAGCCGCTCAGACATATCTCGCAAAGCCTCCCGTCGAAGCTTGCCGAGTCGAATTTCCTGAAGGACACGCCCGAATTCGAGCCCTAAGTCATCCTCCCACTTCTCATGTACATTTCCCATCGCCGCGTCAAATCCAAGCCCTGCCTCCACACAGACCGTGAGAAGATCCAAAGCATCGGGCAGCGCTCGAAAGACCGCTTTCTGACGGCTTCTGATCCGCCCCGTAAGCCAGATATCCGGGAATACAAACCCGACCACGATAAACAAAGTCGATAATCCTAGGCCTTGCAGCCAGTTACGACCCGTGATAGCGAAGACTGCAAAGACGCTTCCGCCGAACACAACAGCCATCACCATCCGCATCAGCAGGAAGAACGCCGGATCGAGCTGCATAGGGTTGCCGGCCATTTCCAGTCGGTGACGAGCACTTTGGAGCGTCGCTTGTGGCGTAAAACGGGATGCGAATACACCAATGCGGTTAAACAGGGGCATGATGACGCGCTCATGAAAGCGCAAGGACATCTCGATATCCTCGAGCGTCATGAGTTCATCGCTGGAACTAAATTCTGCCAAGCGCGATTGAATGGGGTCGACGACTTCGGGAGTATTAAGGCCGATGATGACCAAGATGACGGCCAGGATTACAGCCCCGACCAGGATTATCCCAATCAGCATTAGTGGTTCCATCTGTCTTCACCTCAGTGATCTTGCATCCACACGCCCTTAGAGAAGCTCTTCTATGTCCAGCGGTTTGAACAAGCATCTGGGCAGTATGGTCTCTTGCCCGGTCGTCGAACAGCCAAAGACCCTAAATATCGATCTGCACGATTTTCTGTACAGCGAAAAAGCCGCTGATAACCATAATCCCGGCAAGGATCATGATCGGAATACCACAGCCTCGAGTCTCCGGGCTGAACATGGCCATGATGTAATCCCGGTTAACCATGAAGAGCAACACCACAAGGACGATCGGCAATGCAGCGATCACCCACGCCGTTATCCTTCCCTGAGCGGTGATCGCGGAAATTTGGCCCTTGATGCGAACACGCTCTCGAATGGTGTAGGAGATGACATCCAGGATTTCAGCCAGATTACCACCCACTTCGCGCTGAATGTTAATGGCCGTGATCACAAGATCAAGGTCATCACTGTTAATTCGACGCGTCAGGTGGTTGAGGGCGTCTTCCATTTGTATACCGAGCTGCATCTCCTGGACCACACGATGGAATTCATCCGAGATCGGCCTTGGAAGCTCTCGACTCACCGCCTCCATAGCTTGGAGGGTTGAATAACCAGCTCGTAAGCCATTGACCATTAAATTGAGCATATCGCCAAGCTGATTGTCAAAGTTCTTGAGCCGCCGCCGTTGCGCAG
>CAYLOP010000035.1:0-22217 GCA_964385305.1 uncultured Anaerolineaceae bacterium
ATTTCCTGCTCGCGCCGGGCGCTGACCCGCAGATCATCGGCGAACTCACCGACGTGTCTACCCTAACCGAGGTGAGTGCCGTGCTCCTGCCCGATTCGGGGTATGCGGCGGTCAATCCACCTACCTGGCTCGGTCAGCTCCAACCGCGGGTCGCTCTGATCTCGGTCAGTGCCGGTGAGGGGCGCGGATTGCCCTCGCAGGAGGTGCTCGACGCCCTCGGCGGGAGCACCATCCTGCGCACAGATATCCACGGATGGATTCACTTGATGAGTGATGGGCAAAGATTGTGGGTCGAGGTGGCGCGAATGACCCCGGAATGATCTCCCTAATAACTCGCAACACGCCTACCAACGCAACAGCTTATCCTGCACAGGTAAGTCGTTACCCAAATGTGATACGTCAACGGCAATGGGATTTCCCGAGCGTGATCAATCTTTGATCGCGAAGACACTGCGGCGAGCGCCTGCATTTCTTCCAAAGCGCTTCCTGCTTAGTACAAGCCAATATGGAGGAGAGACAAATGATGGCTGCTCCCAAAACATACACGAGCAGATCAAGACCACACATGACATCGCCCTCCTCACGCGGGCAACGCAGCTTTGCCCTAGTTACATTATACGTCCAGATGGATCGTGGAGATTATTCAACCTGTTGAGTAACGGATCCCACCATGCGTTCTCTAAGGATCTAGCCAAGCTGTTCGATCGACAGGATTTTACGGAGACATGACGACCAGATCGTTAAACGCCACGCTGAACCCACCCTCTCCCCATGTGCCAGCGAAAAATCCGATGTCTCCCCGGGAGTACGTGTAGTCTGTGATCTCGGCCATAACGATCCCATCAACGGCCAGCGTGAGCTTGTTCCCGATGCAAGCGACAGTGAGCGTGAGCGGTGCGTATGTGGGGATTTCGCGCGAGTAATCCCAGTCCAGAACCATTTCGAACTCGTTGTCCTCCATCTTCCAGATCGAAAACCATCCATCTTCCGAGACTGCAAAACCGTAGAAGTTCTCATTATCCTGATGGCGGCAGATCACACCATACTCGCTATCGCCTACAGATGAGATGACACGTGTGCTGATCGTCAGGATGAAGTCCGAGAAACTGCGCTTGGAAAGACCCCAATAGACGTAATTTTCCATGTCCACTTGTATCTCATATGCCCCGTTGCGATATCCCGCGAAGCCGTCCATCACGGATCCACTCGTCCAGCCTGAATCAGGATCGGAAAAATCATCCGTGTAAATCAACTCTCGCCCCACAGGAAGTGGGATATCCGGCTTGGGTTCTTCGATGATGTTGAACTCACCCCCGCTCGCCGCTTCGATCAAAGGAGAAGCTAGATTGATCGGTCGAAGCGCGTTGATAAACCCGCCCGTCGGCACACAGTTATCGCGGTTGTCGACGATGCCATCGCGGTTGGTATCCGCAATCACACGGCAATCCACATACTCTCCCTCCGCGCCTGAACCCAACCTCGTCGGAACGGCGATGAGGTGACCGCGATCATCGACCACCAAACCTCCGCTGTTTCCACCCGCGATCGTAGCTGAGGTCTTGATGTAGGCCCGATCACCGTACGCTTCGGCACTGGTAAAACCGCTCACCTCGCCACGTGTCAGTGTGATCGTCCCGCCGCCGATCCCGGGATAACCCAGAATCGAGAGCGTATCACCAAGCTCAATTTGGTCGGAATTCCCGATTCGCACCGCAGGAAGGTTGAGTTGATCCCGATCTACAGGGTTTTTATTCAAATCCGTTGTTATCCGAAGAACAGCCAGATCGAGCTGCCAATCCGCCTGCAGTACTTCTGCATAGTACGCATCGATAGGGAGTTGGTCGGGTTCGGTTGTCAGCGAAATCATGAGCGCGTCGACCGGGAAGAATTTATCCGGCAGGACAACATGTGCGTTGGTGAGAATTAATCCGTCCGGCGTGATGACAGATCCTGATCCTGTCCAACCTTCCTCAAGTTTTCCGTTATCCATATAAAAGGCAGTGATTTTCACAACCGCATCATATGGAACACCGCTCGTGGTCTCCATTCCGAAAGTGGGCGTAACCTCTGCCAGGGGAGAGGCCGGCGCTGAGATGACCAGGCGAGTGCCCGCAACGACCGATTGTCGATCCGTACTCACCTCAACCGAGACATTAAAGCTGGCTGCCTCCAGCGCCTGCAATGTGAACGTAAATGTGCGTGTCTCGCCTGGGGTCATGGTGAAATCGATATTGAATCCGGTCATGGTCGCATAGTGCTGTTGATTCATGGTCCCGGGAAAAACCTTGGTTACGATCGCCGCCTCCAACAGCACCTTGGGTAAGCGAATCTCCTCGATAACCAGGTAGTCCTGGCTCGCATTTTGAACGCTGACCTCGAGCGAAAACTCCTCCCCAGTTGCCACAACCGGTGGTGCGTTAAGGCTGACCGACATTCCGCCGGATTGGGATTGGAGTCCCAGAAGGCGCAGAAGTCCGCTTGGATCTCTCAACACGAGCGCACCAATAGCGCCAACGAAGATGAGATTGACGGCGACAAGAATGCTTATGACAACTCTCGATCTGCCTCTCACGACTTTCTCCGATGAAGCGGACAGCATAATTCTGGGTCTAATGCTCCCACAAGCGCGCTTATCATGATCGATCTTTAGATTTTACCGACACTCACCCTTGTAAATTAACCGTTACCTGGGTGGTCGTTTAAATCTTGGCAAAATCGGGTAAAATCTAACCGCCATCCATCCCCTGAATCTTACTTTCACATAATATACTTGAGAGACCTGTTCGGCAACTAGCCTAAATAGGAGATGCGTTTCGTATGCCAAGAGGAGAGATTCTTGGTGTGAATGTTGAGGAGATCACTCTGAATCGCCCGCCATTGAGGGAGGCCCTTCATGAACCAGCATGATCCTAAGCACCTACTTCTCGCGCAGCTTCAACCGTGGCATGAGGCGGTTGCAGATCCAGCCGCTGCGCAGGAAAAAGTCCTCGATCACATGCTGATCGAGTATGCCAAGACAGGCTACGGGAAAAAGCATGGTGCAGGGCATATCGCAAGCATCGATGATTATCGTAGAAGCTTCCCCATCGCGAAGTATGCGGATTACAAACCTCTTATCCAACGCGTGATGGCCGGCGAGTTGGACCTGCTGCTCTCAGAGGATCCTGTTGGCTGGGCGATCACGCGCGGCACCACCCAGGGTGAGTCGAAGTTCATCCCGATGACACCTACCGATCTGCGTATGCGAGTCAGCGCAGGACGTGCGATGATGAACTATGTATTGAGTACGGGGCGATATGATTTGTTTGAGGGGGTAAATCTAAACCTAAATTTCCCCTCTCGAGTGGGCACGATTAGGTTTGGAGAGCGCGAGATCGAATATGGCTACAGCTCAGGGATCTACACAAAATTCGTCTCCAAGCAAACCCCCATCCGCTCCCTGCCTTCACAGGACGAGATCGATTCGTTAGGAGGCGGGAAAACATTACGCGATTGGGAGGCCCGCTTCGAGCTCGCCTACAAATTGTGCAAGGACGAGAATGTCACCCTCGTCGGCGGTGTTGCTCCGACCACGATCCGTTTTGGGCGTTATCTTCACCGCACCCATCGTGTATACCCCAAGGCATTGTGGAACACGCAAATCATGACCCTTGGCAGCGTACCAGGCATCAACACCGACTACCAACCCGCGCTTACTGCCCTCTATGGACCCGTGGCGATACGGGAGATTTACGGAACAACCGAGGGGATGTTTGGCCAGCAGCGCGACGAGAAGCGTGCCTGGGTGCCAAACTATGATCTTTTTTTCTTTGAGATCCGCACACGCTCAGGAATCAAAATGCTGCACAAGATGCGTCCCGGTGAGACGGGCAGTCTGGTCGTTTCAACGCCCATCTTGCCTCGCTACGAGATCGGCGACCGAATACTCTGCGTGCAACCGCCCTACTTCCGCTGCATCGGCCGTGACCTGTGGTGGACACCGCTACGATACGCCTGGAATGAATTCTTGACTTTCAACCTGGGCCGGTTGTGATCACAACTGACCCAGGTTCGTGTGTTTTTCGAGAAGGGAGTTTAACGGCGTCGGAGAATATTCCCCAGGAGGACGATAAGTCCTACGGCGATCAGGATCGTCGGCCAGATCAAATCCCAGGTGATCAAGCTCCCCAGACTTACCCCAATGAGGATTAAGCCCAGGATCAACGTGCCAATAATCGGGCCGCTATACGCTGGGATCAGCAGGCGTATGATCACTTCGGCAAGCAAGATCAAGCCCACGCCCCCGAACACGATAGACCAGGACCCAAGGTCTCCAAGCCGGCCGAACCGGTCCAAGAGATCTAGGTTAGCAGCCAGGAGTACCACACCAGCCCATATCAGGATCGTCGCCCAGATGATCGCCGACAGAGGATCACGGCTCCACTTCTCCTCCCAGCGCTTCTCAGCATCTTTCTCGTGGACCTTTTCCTCCGACTTCTCCTCCATCGCTTGGTCCTTCTCTTCTTTCTCGTACATATCTTGTTTGGACATCTTCTCTCCCCTCCGGCTCAAACGCTTCTACGCCATCGTCTTCTCTACCTCAAGAACGTTAATGTCCCTCTTCTCCAATTCTTCAATAAACGCCTCGTAGTGCGCCCCTACGATTCCATCCTCGGGTGCGACGATCCCCGTGCCGGTGATCATGCCTCTCCCCAAGAACAACGCGCCGATCGACGCTGAGAAACCCGTCACGCGCGCCATGGAGGAGATTCCGTTTACGGTGTCCGCTTCATCCCAAAGGTAGTAATCGATTTGTTTCTTCTGGCCATCCTTCGTGCCCACGACCGTGTTCCACATCACACACACGTCGGTATCCCCTTCAACCGGCTGGAGCTTGGGGCTAATCACAGCTAGCAAGAAATCGCGCGGCACGATCTTCACACCCGCGATCTCGATGGGTTCCAGATCCAGCATGCCGCACTCTTTCAACGTTTCGACTCCCTGCCAGTGACCCGGCCAGCGAACAGTTTTTTCCGCAAAGTCTTGAAGGCTAGGGCGCGTGAACAGGAAGCTGGGCATACCCGGTGTGATCGCGCACTCCAGATCTTCATCCACACCAAATTGGTTGAAGCGGAAGGCTTCTCGGTCACTGGTGGCATCCACCTCCACAACCTCGCCACCTTTCAGCACTTCGACTTTGACCATGTACTCGCGCAAGACATGCTCAAACGCCCATGTGATCATGTACTTGAGAGGGCGGTGTTTTGAGGCTTCCTTGGAAGGAATGCCTCCAACCCGAGCTACAGCCGACTCAGCGTGATCAAGCTTTCGGATGGCCTCTCCCACCGTGATGTTGCTTATCCCGGGTGCGAAGCCGATCCCGTCGAGGAAGGTTACATCCTTCTCGACTGCACGCGTATGCAGCCACTCCCCATACTCCTCGATGTGCATGCCTTCCGGCATCACCAACCCCTCTCGTTCATAGGTGTCGGGACGCCGATGGAACTCCTCGAGCATGTCGACGATGTCCAGGCCAGCCTCAATCGCGGCTTCAACAATCTTATAGCTTGTGAATCGGTCCGGCAACGATATAACACCAACGTCATATTCCCCCATCAATGCTACCGCCGCCTCATTATCGGCAACATCCAGGCTGTGCGTCTTCACCTTTGGACTGCCGATCCATTCTTTTACCTTTTCTAGCGATTTAGTCCGCCTTCCTACCAAGCCCACAACTTCAACATCTGCTTCTTTGACCAAATCCCATGCAACCGCAGCTCCCATTTTGCCCGATCCTCCGAATACCAGGACTTTCATGTTGATTGCCTCCTTCTGTGGTGTGTGATCGGTTATTCTCTATTTGCATGTAAAGCGGTGCTATGGACAGTATCCAACCCCATATATTCGCGCCTCGAGTTGAGGCAGGAACCAGTGTTGATATCATACACGAGATCAACGCCTCGCTCAATTCTCGTTTGTCACCCCAACAGTAGGTCATCCTGCGCATTCAATGGGGGGTAATTTCACACCTTTCCGTCTTTACAGTGGGAGGTTGAAAATTGCCCGTAGGCACGCGCCTTACCGAATTCGTCGAGATTGAAGCAACCGATTGAGGGATGGGATTCGGAGAAGGAGAAGCAGGAGGACGATCCCTGCATAAATGAGGGGTGTGCTGAGATCCGCCTTCACAAGCCAAAGGTAATGAACGACGGCGAAGATTGCCGCCAGGTATACCATCCGATGCAAGCGAAACCATCCCCTGCCTAGGCGCTGCATCCAGCCCTTTGTCGAGGTGAGTGCCAGCAGAGCGAGGATTACACCGGAGAGAAATCCGACAAGAGCATAGCGCCTGTAGAGAAACACCTCTCGCACTAAGACGGGCTGAAATCCATAATCTAATCCTGCAAAGATGAGGAAATGCACACCTGCGTAGAAGAAGGCGTAGAGACCCAACCAGCGCCGTAGAGCGAGTGCAAGCTTCCATCCGAAGATCGCGTGGAGGGGCGAACATGCGAGGGAAAGGATCAGACAGATCAGCGCTGCCTTCCCAGTCCTCAATGTGGCAGCTTGGACTGGGTTGGCACCCAGATCGCCCGCCCACGCATCGAGAAGCAGCAAGAAAAACGGTAGCAGTGCACCGATGTGAAGGGCAGGGGTGATCCATTTGCCTCGAATCCATGTCATCAGAAGTTATCTCGCAAATCCATCTCTGCATAGAGACTCGCAACCTGCTCTTCGTAACCATTGAAAAGCAGTGTGGGATGTCTGCTCAACTCCCCAATCCGTCGCTCGGTGGCTTGGGACCAGCGCGGGTGAGGCACTTCTGGGTTGACATTGGCATAAAAACCGTACTCATGTGGCGCGGCTGCCATCCACAAGGAGATTGGGCGCTCAGCGACCAATTCGATCTTGACGATCGATTTTATGCTCTTAAATCCGTACTTCCAGGGGATTACAAGCCGTACCGGGGCGCCGTTCTGTGGAGGCATGGGATTACCATAAAGACCCGTTGCCAGAATGGTCAGATCGAGCATGGCCTCGTCCAGGCGGAGGCCTTCGACATAGGGCCATGCGAAGCTGCCACCCTTCTGGCCAGGCATCTGTGTGGGATCGTAGAGGGTTTCAAAACGTACGTATTGAGCATCCGAGAGGGGCTCCACCTCCTCGATAAGTGAAGCCAGCGGGAATCCCAACCAAGGAATGACCATCGACCAACCTTCGACGCATCGCATACGATAGATCCGCTCTTCAGCGGGAAATCTTCGGGCCAGATCATCGAGGTCATAAACGCCCGGCTTCCGGACCAAACCGCCCACCTCCACAGTCCATGGA
Organism: uncultured Anaerolineaceae bacterium; assembly: GCA_964385305.1. Taxonomy (GTDB): domain Bacteria; phylum Chloroflexota; class Anaerolineae; order Anaerolineales; family E44-bin32; genus CAYLOP01. Next base: position 7,312 of record CAYLOP010000035.1, read on the forward strand.
GATACTTTGAAATCCTGTGCAGCCCTTACAACCCCGGTTTTGCTCACCGTAAACTCATAGAAATTGTTGTATTGCGTGACGTCTTCGTAGGAAGTCAAAGGGGCGCCGAGCTCATCGGTATCTCCGCTCACTTGCATAATGCGGTTCTCCGTCAGGTCATTCGTGGAAGGGCCACCACCCACCCCTCCGCATGCCGCCAGCATCAATGAACTTGCCGAGATCATTCCTATGCCCTTCAAGAATGCTCGTCTCGAGAAGTAGACGTCTTCCGGGGTGATTTCCGATGGTTTGATCTTCATCTTTTGCATCTCCACGCCATTGGCAATGATCTTCAAGCGGATGGGGTCATCTCAATATCATCAACCTCAAGAGACATCTCTTGCTTTAATTGCCCCAAGCGTGTCTCACTTCCGCGGCAGCCGAAACTTCTATTTGTATTCTCTGCAAGACATGTCGCGGGGAGGATGGTTATCACTACGATCTCCATCTGTCAGGCATATTCGTTACATGTGGATAAATTCTACCTCATAGATCATACTTACATCGTGTTTCTCTTGCAGCAAAGAAATTATCCTGATGAAACGAAGATGAGATTGTCATTGAAATGGTAACCAGAAGGCATGCAAAAACTCCACGATATTAGTGACTCGCCCTAACTGCTTTTTCCACTTCGCACGGCACAATGGCACCTGAATCTTTTCCATGGACCGATATCGTTGGTTTTCACCTATCCGGATACAACGTCGCTAGCAGAATGGTCTCCATCAGATTTGCTGAAAGACCTTGCAGGGCTAGAATTGTGGTATCCGATTCGCGAGACGGAGATCCATATGTTACCAGCTTCAACGGGTAGATTTCGGGGAAGATTGCTAGCCTTCAAGGACCGTAAGCTGCGGGAAGAATTCCTTACACGTCAGAGGCAGTGGCTTATACCTGTCGTGGAATTGGTCCTCATCTTTGCATGGGCTCTGTGGATTGGTCGAGAATACTTGGATTTTAATCCCAGGCAGATACCGGCTGGACGAGAGTTCCTGTCTGCCATCCAAACGCATCATATATGGACGACATTCCAGGAGTGCGGCTGGTGTGCACTCTGGAATGGCTCTGTGCGCGGTGGTAATCCCGCATTTGTTGACATTCATGGGAGCATGCTTCATCCCCTTGTGATTGTGGCGACATTTATTTGGGGGGTCATTAATGGTTCCAAGATTGTGCTCGTTGTTTCGCTTTGGGCTGCCGGGTTGGCTCAATGGTGGTTAGCGCGTGAACTGAGACTCGGATGGATAGCGAGAATGTGGAGCGCACTGCTTGCAGTAGCAGGTGGACATCTTGCAGGCAGAATGCAACTCGGCGCCCTTGGAGTGGTATTATCGACGGCCATGTGCAGTCTAGTTTTGCCTGCTGTGCTCATGGTACAACGCAAGCACGATAAGAAGGCGGTTGTGTTGTTGGCAATTACAACCGCGTCGGCAGTGCTATCTGGGCAAGGCTACATGCAAGTTGGACTGTTAGCCACACTTCCGGCGTTTGCGTTTCTGCTCATGGGGGAACCGAGCAAGCGACCATCAATCTGGAATAGTTATATGCAGGCAGGCGTGATCGCTCTGCTTCTAGCTGCACCATTCCTTGTCCCTCTTGGACACTTCTTGCCGAATCTCGTAAAGGAAATGGATGCCGCATTCGGTACTGCACAACCCCTAAATTTCTTACCCCTCAATTTGGTCATAGACAGTCACGCCTTCTATTTGACGGATTCCTTGGAGAAATTCCCGTTTCCCGAGCTTTATACCTTATACATCGGCTGGTTCGCTGTCATCCTATCCGCAGTAGGATTGAGCATGACTCGGCGAGAACATCGCAGCCAAATCCTATTCTTGGTTGCGGTTGCATTCATCGAGTTTCTGGTTGGGAGTGCTGTCTTACTGAAATGGTTGGTTGGCGTCTTCCCTCCACTCGCAGGGATTCGAAATCCCTCCCAGATCGCAGGCCTTGCCATCCCACCAATTCTGGCAATTGCCGGCTATGGGCTAGACCGACTGCTTGCATTGAACTGGCCAGATCTGAGTCTTAAAAACCGTGTAGGGTCGGATTTCGAATTAAGGGCGCTGTCTTTGAAATGGCTACTGGTTATACCCTTGATCTTTAACCTACGCAGCGCGCATCATTTCACAAGACACTGGTTGTATATGAACGAACTAGACGACAATGTTTATGCATTGTTGGAAACCCTTGAAACACCGGATCTCCAGTGGGTTGCAACACCTTTTGGAGAACACTTTTATATCGAACCAGCCATCGCCAGTCAGCTCAAGCTAAGTCCTGGCATTCGGACATGGAATTGGGAGTCCACCGCGTTTCCTGTACCGATGCTTGAAGCCAATCGGCTCGGACCCCCACCCGATCCGGTTGAAGAAGTCACGGAGGTCGATGGAATTCCCATCTATAAACGGAATCAAGTCACCTATGCCGCCGTTGTGAGTGCTGCCGAATCGGCAGCATGCCAGGCGCTGGGCTCTGGCGGATGGATCGACGTGACATGTGACAGTTCTTTAGCAGGAACATTAGTGGTGCAAGAAAATAGCTGGACGGGGTGGCGGGCTTGGCTTGATGACAAACCCGTGCAGCTGTTGCCCGGACAATGGTTGCAAGTGCAAGCCCCGGCCGGTTACCACAAATACAAGTTCCGTTATATACCCTGGGATGTCCCTATTGGCTTGACCCTTCTTATCCTGGGTTTGTGTATTTGCGGATGGTACTGGTGGCATCCATCTTATAAACATCAAACGGAATTAACATCTAGAATAAACGCCGATCAAGCGGAAGGACAGCGCTTCGCTTGATCGGCTTTCTGCTGGACCCCAGTGCTAACAGATGCAACTTCGAAGAATGAAAGAGGTGTGTAAGAAAGAGAGATTTGCACCCTTATCGCCTGCTGGAGCCGAGCATTAACCACTCTGTGTTGTCTGATTTGGATTTCTCGGAGGATAGGCCCAGCGCATTTTGGCTTCAGGCCTTCTTGCTCTCCCATCCTCGGTAAAGATTGAAAAGCGATCATCCAACCGGGCAAGGCAGGAAAGCTGAGATGACCTCCCTTAGATCTTGAAGTTGAAACGGCTTGGAGATAAAAGCATTCGCACCTGCATTTCGGGCCGCCTTGCGTTCCTCTGGCATGGCCTTGGCGCTCACAACAATCGCAGGTATTGCAGATAAAAATGGGTCTGTTCGCAGGTTCCTGATGAGGGTGAGGCCATCGACCTCGGGCATCATCACATCCGACAGGATTAGATCTGGTGTAATCTGTTGAAGCATGGATAACGCTTGATGCACGCTATAGGCCAGACGCACGTCGTAACCATCCGCGCGCAAGATCTCACGCATGATCATGCAAAACGAGGGATCATCATCCACGACGAGAATGCAGTAAAGGTTCTTTGGTATAGGCATGAATCCACGCTTTACTCGTATCATCCCCAGCTCGGTGCATGATTCGCGCCAAAGGGAGGGTGCATTTGCCTTTCGATTGTGACCTCGAACTTTGCTGGTTCCAGTACAAGACAAGGCACACGCCAATTCAAGGAAAACAATCCTCATGCCTCTTAGATCTATCCTTCATATTTCTAGATAGGAAACGATGACTCCAATGACGGCATACTTCTTGCACCCAGTACATCAGATCACAGTTTACGAAAGAAGGGTCAGCTTAATCCCATACAAGCTTTCAAGTTTGAGCGATGTACGAAGACTGGAAACCTGAATGTACTGGGGAACAAGAGGCATGAAATCTACGCCAATTTATGAGTTGCGAAAACCGCATCCCAATCAGGCACGCATCGATGCCGCTGCCGTTGCCCTGCTGCGCGCTACAGCGCCGCGATTTCCCCCAGCTCTTGAAGTGAACGATATGGACTTGCCCCCAAAATCACAGCATCATCAAAAACTAGCCATCCCATCATCCATACCCAAGATTCCACAACAGGGCGATTGACAAGTTCGTCATCCTGCGCTTTCCCAGAGTACCATTTGCCCAATGTTACACTCTCGATGTCCCCCATACGTGAAAGAGACCCAAGCATGGGTCTCATTTTGAATAAGAATGCAAAGATGAATTATTCTGCCTGTACGTCCCGCCCCCCACGCAACGCTTCTAATTCCGCTTCAAGCTGTGCCACCCGAGCGCTATAGGCCTCGCGTATCTCATCGCGGACAGTTTCCAGGCGGCTCTGGGCTCTCAATCGCAGCTTATCTCCAGACACCGGTGTAAGAAGTAGTGCGGTGATAGCACCTACAAGCGCTCCACATACTGCACCAACGAGAAAGGTTACAAAGCGGCGCATAGTTCACCTCCTCAAACCCAATTATCCCATAGCTCCTGAAGGACACCAAGTGTAAATAAATTTTGAACGTATGACTTTGCTCGCCTCGTATTGGAAAGGGGTCATTCATATTGCCTCTTCATACCGATCTACGTTATACTCCTCTGAGTTTACCGATCGCGTCCTCGCTGCATGGTTCGACAAAACCATCATGGTAGTATGGTACGATAAATCCCCTTCGACATGAATTTGGGAGAACGAGATGGTAGACATTACGATTGAATACTGCGCTGTTTGACACTATACAGACCGCGCCATCGGTGCGATGGCCGAAGTGCTCAAGAACCATGAGTTCAAGATTGGCAGCATCGTGCTCATACCCTCAGATAGTGGTAAATCTGAAGTGACTGTGGGGGATCAGTTGATTTACTCAAAGTTGCAAACTGGACGGCACGCCGAAGAAGGCAAAATTGCACGCCTCGTTAGGGACGTGCTCTAGGAGGAACAGACGTTGGTTGCGAACAAAGGACGGGTTTTTTCTGGCGCAAGACCGACAGGTCGACAGCATTTAGGCAATTACCTCGGCGCGATCCAAAACTATGTCGCCCTGCAGGATGAATATGAGTGCATCTACTGCATCGTCGATCTTCATGCTTTAACCACTATGGAGACCACACACGATCTCGTTGAAAACACCTATGAGATGGCGCTCGACTGGCTCGCCGCGGGTATTCGACCAGAGGAGACCATTGTATTCATCCAATCCAATGTACCGCAGGTGACGGAGTTACACACAATCCTCTCCATGGTCGTGAGCTTGGGAAAACTAACCGATCTTCCGACCTTCAAAGAGAAAGCCCGCCAGCAGCCCCACAATATCAATTATGGACTGGTCGGTTATCCCGTCCTGATGACCGCAGACATCGTGCTCTATAAAGCAGGCTTTGTGCCCGTCGGGATCGACCAGGCGCCGCATATCGAATTCGCACGAGAGATGGTCCGTTCCTTCAACCATCGCTATGGGGTTGATGTTCTCATCGAACCACAAATGAAGAGCACCGATGTACCCAAGGTCCTGGGTACGGATGGTGTGAACAAGATGAGTAAAAGCCTAGACAACCACATCGAGCTCGCCGCCACACCGGAGGAGACGCTCAAGCGGGTAATGACGATGGTCACCGACCCACAGCGAAAACGTCGAGATGATCCCGGTGATCCAGACGTGTGCAACGTGTTCTCGCTGCACAAAGTCTTCTCATCCAGCGATGAGGTTGACATGATCAACATGGAATGCCGCTGTGCGGGCATCGGCTGTGTGGACTGCAAGAAGCTCTTTGCTAGAAACCTTAACGCCCACCTAGAGCTGTTCCGTGCACGGCGGGCCGAACTGGCAAGTGGTCCGGACCACATATGGGATGTATTAGAGGAGGGTGCAAAGCGGGCGCGCCAGATCGCCGAGGAGACGATGGTAGAGGTCCGCGCGGCGATTGGATTGCCCTGATAGAGAGTGTGGGTTATTGAGCCAACTCAAATAAACGATAGAGAGGCAACGCAAACACAATGAGAGCCGTGGTACAACGCGTCCGCCAGGGGCGCGTTTCTGTAGAAGGTGAAACTGTCGCCGAGATCGACAAGGGCCTTGTGATCCTGGTCGGTGTAGGGCATGGCGATAGCGAAGCTGAAGCATACTGGCTGGCGGAGAAATGCGCAGTGCTGCGGGTATTCGAAGACGCCGAGGGAAAAACGAACCTCTCAGTGCAGGATATCGGCGGCGAGGCAATCGTCGTCTCACAGTTCACGCTCTACGCCGACACCCGCAAAGGTCGCCGACCGAGCTTCATCCGGGCGGCCCTGCCGGATGTGGCCGAACCCTTGGTTTCAAGCTTTGCCGAGCATCTATCCGCGCAGGGTGTCCCAACGCAGATGGGCGTCTTTGGCGCGTATATGTTGGTTGAGATCGACAACGACGGCCCGGTCACTATCCTGCTCGAACGCGAGCCACCAAGCTGATCCGACAGGCACAATTTTGGTACAGTATGGCATGCCAGGGCGATGGCGCATTGTACGCGCCCGGCATCAAGCCGCCTCTTCCACGAAACCTAAAACCTTCTCCGGCTCCGTCCACAGGATCGTGTCGAACTGCACACCAGCCGCTCCTGCGGCCATCAAGGTGCAAGCCTGATCTTGGGAATATATTCCGCACCCCACCAGGATTGGACACGCCACTTCCGGGATAAGTTCTTGGAGCACTTACAACGCCATGGGAAATAACCCGGGACCGTATAAACGCCCACGCAGGATTACGCCGTTCGGACCCGGTAATGCTCCACGCGGCGGACCAATCGCCAACGCGTTAGCCCCAGCCCCTACAGCCGCGATCGCTACGTGTCGGCTAGCGTTGAGTGGGACGCGTGCCACGATAGGCAGCTCGCCCATGGTCGCCGCCGCTACGAGCGCCGAGACCTCCTGCGGATCATCCTCGATCAATCCCACTTCGATAGCGCCGACCTCATCCACGGTCTCCAGGACCTCCAACATCCGACCGATCTGGCTTGCCTCCTGCGCCAAAAGATGCACGATCACCGGCAATGGCAAGCTGGCCCACCACTTGCGATGCGCCAGCACGACCTCCCTCAGGCCTGGATTGGGATGGCCGGTGTGGAGTAGGAATCCGCCTGGGTAGGGGGCGAAACGGGTGGAGCGCGTGAAGTTGCGCGGCGCAAGGCTCAGCGGATTGGTCACCAGCGCCCCCAGGCGTGAGAGGTCGACCAGGTGGCGGGCTTCATCCGAGAAGCCCAGTATTCCCGCCGAGTTGGTCCGGGGCGGGTCGATCGTCAGATCGCGTTTTCCACTCGTGAGCAACAATCCCATAGGTTCACACGCATATCCCTGGATCGTCTCAGAATTGAAATCTAGATACCCTAACCCAAGATGTCACGGAAAGCCGGCCAATACCGCACGCAACGCGCCTACCAGCGTAAAGCTTCCAGATCGAAAACCGGACCCTCCTGACATGACAGCAACCATCCCCTACGCGTCTCCACCCCGCATCCCTGGCAGGCGCCGATCCCACAGGGCAGCGCAGTTGCAATGAACGCCTCGGCCGGGATTGCAATATGGTGATCGGGGGTCAGACCCAGTAGGGATCGCAAGCTCATCAGGCTATCTGCATTGGTCTCCATCGCGAGGTAATCAGCCCATGAAAGCGCCTCGTTTAGATCCGGCATGAATTCCACCTGTGGCGGCAGCGGGTGAAGCGCACGATCTGTCCAGACACTAAGAGCGATCCCCCGCTCAAGCCCTTTGTCGATCAGTGGCCAAAGCCGCTTCGGTGTCATACCCACACCGAGGAGCAGCCACCGCTGCGCGTTTACAGGGGGTGAGAAACCTCGCCCAACAGGACCGAGTAGATCGAGCGCAGTCCCCGGCAGCCAACCAGGTTCCGGCGGCTTGTCGGCGATGAAACCTCCTGTCGTTATAAGCGTGGGGTACAACACGATGCGATAAGGTCCATCTGATCCCGGCTCGATCACCAGGACAGCCTGGCCAGGGCCTGGAAGGATCGCTTCGGGACAAGCGATCTGAATAGCGGGTTCGCCAAAAGGCTCCAGGGTAAGGGCTTCGATCCGTGCCATCTCGCGGTGCATGCCTGGATGCTATCACGAGCGACATGGAGGAGCAACACCACCCTTGAATAGCCGCCGACTCGTGCGTGATATAATCTTCTCTACTCGTGTAAATTTATACCTTTTCGCTTCGGTCCAAAGGAGGAAATCATGAATATTGCCGTCGCATTGCGAGGATTAGCGACCATTGCGTGGGTTTTCGCACTCGCCATCATCGCTCTGGCCATCGTCCGTGCCTCACGTGGGCAGAGTTTCAAGGTTGCGACAAGCCTGATCATCGGCGCAGTTGTGTTTGCGCTGGTGTTGACCGCCGTCAGCGCCGGGATGGTCTTCATTCAGCCGGAGGAGCGCGGCGTCGTCGTCTCAGCGCTTGCCCCGAAAGGGTATCGCGATGCGATATTACAACCTGGACTCCGATGGGTGATCCCCTTCGCCGAGAACGTCGTGATATACCCGATCTCGCGGCAAACGTATACGATGTCCATTGCGCCGACGGAGGGAACGGTTCAAGGGGATGATTCGGTTGCAGCCCGCACCTCTGACGGTCAGGTTGTGCTCATCGACGCATCGGTGATCTTTGCGATCGATCCCAGCAGAGCCGTCGACGTACATATCTTCTGGAAAGACCGCTATGAGCGCGACCTGGTCCGCCCGCAAGCCCGGGGCATCATCCGTGACGAGGCCTCAAAATTTCGCATCGATGAGATCATCAGCGCTAAGCGTGCAGTGCTTACATCCGGAATCCGGGATCAGCTGGCCATAAAGCTTGATGAGAACGGTCTGATCCTCGTCGATTTCGTGCTGCGCAACATCCAGTTCTCGGACGAGTACGCCGCTTCGGTTGAGCAGAAACAGATCGCCGAACAGCAGGCCCAGCAAGCCGCCTTCGTCGTCCAACAACGAGAGCAAGAGGCTGAGCAAGCCCGCAAGGTCGCTCAAGGTCAGGCGGACGCAGCCGTGATCGCGGCGAAGGGGCGGGCGGAAGCACGCCTGCTCGAGGCCGATGCGGAGTCGAAAGCATTGGAACTGATCGCCTCGGCTTTGCGCGACAATCCCGAAGTGCTGACCTTCGAATACATTGACAAGCTCGCCCCTGGAATCCAGGTGATGCTTGTCCCAAGTGACAATCCCTACCTTCTACCACTGCCTTCGATCGAAGGCAACTCAATACCGGTTCTACCCTCCGAGACTCCATAACGCCGGAACTGATCACGCTTCACGGTTTCTAATGCAAGGGGCTGCCTCCGTGGGCAGCCCCTGTAACATCTCGCATCACGTACAAATCCTTGTTCGTAAGCACGCCAACCGCAGTCGCTCAACTTGCACCTGCAATATCCCGATATGGGTTCTAAAAACTCATCCCAGGCGGGCGGCCAACAAGGGCACAATCATCTCCTCTTCGGAGAAACCACCATGGCGCCCTCTGAGTTGATTCTCCTTGGCCGACCACCAAAGATAGGCATCGCCATGACTGACCGCAATCAAATTTCCAAGTCGATCGAGCGTCTCAGCAGCAGGCTCGCCCGGTCCATACAAACCGCCATCCAAAGCCTCTTTAGACTCCAACAAATGAAAGCCCTCAGGCCATGACCGCTCAAAATACGCCTTCACAGCTTCCACATGTCCAGGTTTGGGATAGAGGTAAGACAGACGGTTTTCGCCTGTAGGATGTATGTACAGGTGGTGCAAGAGTTCAGGGTGATGGGAAATTTCATAGTGCGGGTCCTTGGGCGTATTCCGTTGACCATGATCCGAGAGCAGCATGAGCGTTGTACCGCGGAGAGCATCTCCCGCGAGATAATGGATCAGCAATTCCTGCATCGCCTGCATGAATGCTTCAAATTCCAATTGCGCTTCACGCGAATCCGGCCCGTAATGATGGGATGCCCAATCGAACCTGCCGAAGTACACCCATATCAGCCGTTTATCCTCAAGGGGCTGCTCAGCAAGTGAACTCACGCCAGTCCAAAGATCCGTCAGACTTCGGTAGCCCTGACAAACCACATCACGGTAGTGCATGCGGGACAATCCGGAATGGCGTATGGCGTGAGGAAGAAAGGCAAAGGTCTCAACACCCGCTTCCAGCAAATGCGTACCCAGGGTTGGCATCGCAAGCATACTCTCTGGCTGGAATCCGGCTCTATACAGCAGACCTGTGGTTTCCTCGAGAACGGCCGGGGAATGCGTGATCATGTTAGCAACCAGCCCAAATTCCTTGAGGAAGAGCTCATAGCCAACGATCCCATGCTCTGCAGGACTTCGTCCTGTCCATAAGGTCGTGAGCGCGGTACTTGTCGTGGACGGGGCGACCGATGTCAGAGGCGCCAGAAAGACACTCTCACTCCTGGTATCCAGCGCAGAAATGAACCCCTCAGACCAACGTTGGAAGCGTGAAAGCGAAACAGCATCAATCAGGACAAGGATGATCTGCCGGGCACCCTCGGAGAGACTATCCAATTCGGGGAGATCCAGGGCGGGATGCGGGAGGCCGGGCGCGCCGAACCACCGCGCGAGGCTGGAGGGTATATTCAGCAGGGAAAGACCATCATAGAGCGGTTGGACGCTCGCAGGTCCTAAATCCAAGGGAAGTGGCTTTGCGTCCTGCAATTTGGGCAAATGTGATTCCGTCAGATCAAGCAATCGTCCCTCCGAAGTTCGATTCATTCAACCGGGAAAACGCTGCCGAAATAAAGGTCATATCAAGAGGGATGATGGCCGCGATGATCGATTGAAGTTGACCCTCTCGGTGTTCCAACACGTCAATTTGAGTTATGCGTACTTTTACCAAACTGTACAACTTCGTATTGATTCTAGATCACAAGGGCAGCGAAAAGTAAAACATGGGATTTAGATCAAACGACCACCCTGCGATGTGAATGTGTCTTGCCGGAAGTGGCATCCCCTACTCTGATGATTGTGGCGCGCCGCTTGCGCCACGATGAGCGCGACTTCCACAGCATTCCGCAGTCCGATGAGGCCATCACTCAGTTTGGTCGCCCGATAGAAGGTCTCGATCTCATTCCACATATGACGTAGCTCGCGGATGGCACGTGAGAGGCGGTCGCCGCTGCGCACCAATCCGACATAATGCCACATGAGACTTTGGATAGTCTGTAGATCACCATAGATCAGCGCCGGGTCGGTCTCGACCACCAAACCACTCTCGTCCCATCGTGGAATATCGTCCCATGGAGGCGGCCCCGGCAGCATACCTTCCTGGAGCTCGGCTTCGATCCTCTCCGCCGTACGATTCCCCCAAACAAGACCCTCAAGGAGGGAAGTGGATGCCAAGCGGTTGGCGCCATGCAAGCCCGTGCAGCTCACCTCTCCAATGGCGTAGAGGTTCTGGATGCTGGAGCGTCCATGCTCGTCGACCCACACCCCGCCGCAGAAATAATGCGCCGCCGGTACGACGGGGATGGGATCGCGGGTGATATCGATGCCCACTTCCATACAGGTGGCATAGATATTCGGGAAACGGGACCGGATCTCATCGGCAGGCATCCGTGTGGCAAGGTCCAGCAACACATGCGAATAGCCGTGGGTTTCCAACTGGTCGTGAATGGCCCTTGCAACGATATCCCGCGGCGCCAAATCTTTTCGTTCGGGAGCGTATTGCGCCATAAAAGGTTCGCCATCAGGCGTGAGCAGAATGCCTCCCTCTCCCCGTACAGCCTCACTGATCAGAAAACCTTCCGCCCCAGGTGTGGCAAGTGCGGTGGGATGAAATTGGACATATTCCGCGTTGATGATTCGTGCGCCAGCTCGATGCGCCATTGCCACGCCATCACCGCGCGAACCCATCGGATTGGTGGTGACACGGTAGATCCGGCCTAGCCCTCCAGTCGCCAGGACCGTCGCCGAAGCCAAGTAGCGATGGACCGTGCGCTCCTTGCAGTCGAACACGTAAGCACCGTGACAAATGATGGGCTCGTATGCACACAGGGGGTCGCGTGAATGATGTGGATAGGTGATCAAATCCACAGCCGTAGAATCGGTTTGCAGGTGCACATTCGGGCATTGACGTAAAGCCTCGATCAAGGCGACGGCGATCGCACGCCCTGTCTCATCCCCCACGTGCAGAATCCTTCGATTCGTGTGCGCAGCCTCATTCCCCCAATTCATCTCGCCGTTCTCATCGCGATCGAAGGGCACCCCTACACCCTCGATCAGAATCTCTTTCAATAATGCGGGGCCTTCGTCGGCGAGAATGCGCGCCGCCTCGGGGGAACTGGCGCCTGCTCCTGCGACGAGAATGTCACGCACAAGCGTCTCGGCATCGTCAGCCGGGCTGCGGCCCACGATCCCGCCTTGCGCATAGCGCGTGTTCGACTCGTGTGGGTCGCTGGCGCGTGTGATGAGTGTGATCTGACGACGAGGGTTGCGGGCCAGACGCAGTGCTGCCGTTGCACCCGCAATGCCGGATCCAATAATGAGGACTTCAGTTTGCAGCAAGGGATTTCACCTCAAGCAGGGTTTAGCCAATGGCAAGCATTCTCTCCACGGCCTGTAGTGCTCGCAGTCGGATGGCCTCTGGGACGTCAATGACATATTGCTTGTTTTGAAGGGACCGCAGCGTGTCTTCCAGCGTGATCTGGTTCATATGTGGGCATCGTATGCTGCATAATCGCAGCATCTCCTTTTGCGGATTGGCAGTCGCTACGTTTTCTCCCATCGCACATTCTGTGAGCAACAAATAGTGCGGTGCAGTCGTGGTTTCAACGTAGTTGATCATCGCCGATGTACTGCCCGAAAAATCGGAGGCCGCCACAACCTCCGGGCTGCACTCCGGGTGCGCCAGGATCACCACATCAGGGAATTGCTCGCGGACGTTGTTGATATCCTCGACTGTGAACTCCTCGTGAACCTCACAACGACCGTGCCATCCGAGCATTTGGAAATCGGTCTCCTTCTCGGCCCTCCCAGCCGGGAGCAGAGAAGGAACGATGATGTGCTTTCCCGTTTCTCGCGCCACATTGCGCGCCAGGTACTCATCCGGGAGAAAGATCACGCTATCGGCGTCGAGCGATTCTACGACGGCCGCCGCGTTACCCGACGTGCAACAGATATCGGATTCGGCTTTCACATCCGCATAAGTATTGACATAAGTGACAATTGGAACGCCTGGAAAACGCGCCTTGAGCGTTCGCACATCTTCTGCCGTGATACTCTCCGCGAGAGAGCAGCCGGCTTTTTCGGATGGAAGAAGCACCATTTTCTCAGGGTTCAAGATCTTGGCGGTCTCCGCCATGAATTTCACGCCGCAGAAAACGATGATGGGGTTGTCGACCTCCGCCGCCTTTCGGCTGAGGGCTAATGAGTCGCCTTTAAAATCCGGGATGGCGTAATAGAGCACGGGTTCCATGTAGTTGTGCCCGAGGATGACGGCGTCGTTCTCATGCTTCAACCGATGGATCTCGTGCACCAACTCGGCTTTTATACGCAGCTCAACATCCGGTACGATCTCGCTCAGATTCAACCTGAGGTCTTCATACCACGCATCAACTGTTTTTTCTACAACCATTTCCCATTCCTAAGGATTTGTATGCGGCATCAAGGGCTAGCATTCAGGCCTACTCTCGGTCGCGGACCAGACGAAATGGACATCGAAAACCTTAGCCGAGTGGGTCAGTGCCCCTACCGAGATGTAGTCCACCCCCGTCTCGGCGATTTTCCGAACGGTCTCCTGCGAGACATTCCCTGAAGCCTCCAACTTGGCGCGCCCGGCGTTTAGTTCTACTGCGGCGCGCATTTCCTCCAGGCTCATGTTATCGAGCATAATGCGCTTCACACCCAGTTGAAGGGCAACCGCCACATCATCCAACGTTCGTGCTTCCACCTCGATCTCAAGGTCGCGCCCTGCAGCACGCGCCAACTCCACCGCATGTGGGAGCGAGCCGGCAAAATCAATGTGATTATCCTTAATCAGAATCATATCATAGAGACCCAGGCGGTGATTCTGGCCGCCGCCGCGCCGCACCGCCAGTTTGTCCAGCACGCGTAAACCCGGGGCCGTCTTTCGCGTATCGAGAATCGTGGTACCTGTGCCTGCTATGGCATCGACAAATTGGCGTGTCAAAGTTGCGATCCCAGACATGCGTCCAAGGAAGTTGAGCGCTGTGCGTTCGCCGGCGAGCAACGCGCGTACCGGACCGTGAACGGTGGCCAGCTTTTGCCAATCCGATACAGTTGCCCCCTCCTCGATGTGCGCATCGAATCGAACCTGCGCATCCAGCGCCTCATACGTCATGCGAGCCACATCGAGACCCGCGATCACTCCGGCCTGCTTCGACTCGATCTCGCCGCGCATCCACGCACCCACCGGCACGATGCTGTCTGTGGTGGCATCCCCATCACCCAGATCCTCATCTAAGGCACGACGGATACATGCGAGGATCTCGGCTGAGGCGTCAAGGTCGGAGCGCTTAATATTCTCCATGGGCTATGCTCTCTCCATCTCATCCATCAGCGATCCGAGCGGACGGATTCCGCTTGCGCAAGACCTCGATAACCGATTCTTACAATCATAAATGACGATCCCCTTAATGGTCAAAACGTTACGCTTGGTGCGGAAATAGTATAACGAAAAACAATCATCTTTGGTTAGTTAAGGAGATCACTTTCGGAGAAACTTTAAGGTTTCATCCATCGAATCGCTCAACACACCACCCTTTGGTCGCTCAGGCCACATCGTGGCCGTCCATACGCAACAAGGAAAAGGGTACTCGGTCATAAATTGGAACACACAACCCTCTCTCGCGCTCCATCACGGCGATTGGAAGCATACATCACTGGACGCCGCCATTGCCTTCACCTATAATCATTCTTGTATTCTTCACAAACCTCATGCATTATTTGAAAGAAGGGGATTCTTTGGAGGACTTTGAGGGTTTGTCGCGGAATTGGTTCACCGGATGGCGGTATTTATCCAATATACGACGCTTGTTTCAGGGTCGTCGTAGTCGAA
>CAYLOP010000036.1:0-21978 GCA_964385305.1 uncultured Anaerolineaceae bacterium
CCATTTATAAGCACCCGGCGGTAAAGTTCAGCGATCTGCACCATCTCCAACTCGCCCATCCCCCAACGAGTGACTTCATGGACACCGAGCCGTATGCCGCTTGGATTACGCACTTTCTTCAGCGGATCCCAAGGAAGCAGGTTCATATTGCAGATGATATTGGCCGCTTCAAGGGCATGTGCGGCATGCTTGCCACCGCCGATATCGTTTACATCGAGAGCAAGCATGTGCCCGCCGCTCATCCCCTGCGCCTCGCCCGCCACGGTTAGACCACCTTCGGAAAACGCCTTCCCCAAAATCTGCGCGTTCTTCACGCAGGTTGATGCGTAAGCCTCGCCGAACTCCAGCATCTCCGCTGCAGCAACAGCGAGAGCAGCAACGCGGTTGGTATGGAAATTGGCTGTCATTCCAGGGAAAATCGCACGATCGAACGCCTTGATGAGCTCTTCATCGTCCGTGATGATGATCCCACCCGGAGGTCCACCAAAACTCTTATACGTACTGGCCGTCATTACGTGCGCGCCTTCACGCAGAGGATTCTGCCATGCACCGCCGGCAACGATACCTGCGACATGCGCCGCATCATACATCACCAATGCCCCGACCTCATCCGCGATCTCTCGAACCTCGCGGACGGGATATGGAAAGAGGATCAAGCTGGCGCCAAGGATGATAAGCTTCGGCGACACAGCTCGAACCTGCTTACGCAACGCATCCAGGTTGATCGACCATTCTTCGTTGATGTAAGGGATGGGATGGATATCCAGACCATGGTAACCCGCAGCGCCAATGGGATTGTGGCTGATGTGCCCGCCCACCGAAGTTGTCAGACTGAAGATGGAGTCGCCCGCCTTTGTCATGCTGTGGAGCACAGCCATGTTGGCCATGCTGCCGCTCAGGGCGCGCACTTCCGCGTATTTCGCCCCGAATACACGCCTTATTAACTCACCGGCGATCACCTCGGTCTGATACTTCGCCCCCGGATGCCCTTCGCTCGCCCGTGTCGCAATCGTCGATCCAAGCAGCGCTGTCACGTTCGGGCTCATGATGTTGGTGCCTGGATAGAGGTTCAAACAATGTTTCGTGAGATGATCAACCTGCTCACGATTGAGGTTAAATGCCTTCTCTGCCAAGGCAGAAGGGGACAAGCCCTCGATTTCATCGAGGACCTGTTGACGAAAAGCCATCGCGCTTGACTCAAGCCATGGCCGGTTCTTTGTTGTTGACATAGTTCACTCACCCACCGTTTCCAGATAGAACTAGTGCACGCCCAGATAAGCTTGGCGCACTTCGTCGCTCTGCGCCAATTTTCTGGCCTCGCCCTCGAGGACAATGCTGCCGGTCTCTAAGATGTACGCGTAGTCTGCGATCGCGAGCGCGGCGCGCACATTTTGCTCGATCAGCAGAATAGTTTGCCCCATATGGTTCAACTCCTTCAGACGCTTAAAGACGCCCTGCGCTAGGACCGGCGCCAATCCCAGGGATGGCTCGTCGATCATGAGCAGCCGTGGCTTGGACATCAATGCACGCCCAAGAGCAAGCATCTGCTGTTCACCGCCAGAAAGCGTGCCAGCGCTTTGACGTTCCCGCTCTTTCAGCCGCGGGAATAGTTTGAAGACGTCATTGGCATCCTTCGTGATCACCTGCGGGTCTTGACGAATGTAGGCGCCGATGCTCAGATTATCTCGCACGCTCAGATTTGTGAAGACACGCCGGCCTTCGGGCACCATGGCAATGCCTCGCTGCACAACCTGGAACGATCGCAAACCCACAAGGCTCTTGCCATCCCAGAGTATCTCGCCCCCGCTCGGTTTGACAATTCCGCTGATCGTGCGCAGTGTGGTGCTTTTACCCGCGCCGTTGGCGCCCAGGAGCGCAACGATCTTACCGTCAGGCACTTGGAGGGAGATACCATGCAAAGCATGAATACCTCCATAGTAAACATGTAGATCGCGCACCTCAAGCATAATCGCCAACTCCTAAATAAGCCTCAATAACACGCTCGTTATTCTGAATGGCCTCAGGGGGACCTTCTGCGATCGTTTCACCATGGTCGATGACGATGATGCGCGGGCAGATCCCCATCACAACCCTCATCTGATGTTCGATCAGAAAAACCGTGATATCGAACGTATCGAGGATGTGCATGATAAACCGCATCAATTCGGTGGACTCATCAGAGTTCATCCCCGCCGCCGGCTCATCCAGAAGCAGCAGGTGCGGGCGTGTTGCCAACGCACGAGCGATCTCAAGCTTGCGCTGCTGCCCATAGGGCAGTGAGGTTGCATCTTCGAAGGCCAGGTCTGCAAGATTGAGGGAATCGAGCAGTTCCATGGACTCCGCACGCATGGCCTCGTCTTCACTCACGTAGTTCGGCAGGCGTAACATGGCCGAGAATGGATCGGATTTGAGGCGCAGGTGGTGTCCGACAAGCACATTTTCAAGCACGTTCAACCCGCCGAACAGGCGGATATTCTGAAAGGTACGCGCCACACCCAGGCTGGTGATGATGTCCGGCCGATTTCCGGTGATGTCGTAATCGTTGAACTCGATGCGACCTTCAGTCGGCGTGTAAATCCCGGTGATTAGGTTGAAGATGGTAGTCTTTCCAGAACCATTCGGGCCGATCAATGCACATAATTCCCCGGCCGATAACGACGTCGAGAAAGTGTTGACCGCCGTCAGCCCGCCGAAGCGTTTGGTGACGTTCTCAACTTTAAGGATGCTCATCACCTACCTCCTCCTGCGGTACCTTGGCCGCTGCAGGTTCAGCCGCTTTCCGCCCTGTCAGGCGGTTGCGAAGCCTACCAACTAGATTGAAGATCGCGTCCCAGCTGAATTCAGCCCCACCGAATAAACCTTTTCGATAGAATAGGATCACAAGCAAGAGCAGCGTCGAGAAGAGCACCATGCGCATCCCGGGCACGCCCGGGACCTGGATCGAACCGATGTTGAATGGCGATTCGATGGGGCGCAGGAGTTCGAGGAAAATCGTGTAGAGACACGCGGCTATCGTGCTACCCGTCAGAGACGCCATGCCGCCCATAACCGTGATGCCCACGATCTGATAGGTCAGGAAGAACAAGAAAACCTTGGGGTCGATGGTGCTGATCAAGTTTGCAAGCAGCGCACCCGCGATCCCCACGAAAAAGGAAGATAGGGTGAAGGCCAAGACCTTATGGTAGACCAGCCTCACGCCCAACACTTCGGCTGCGACTTCGTCGTCGCGGACCGCTCGTAGTGCCCGTCCGTAACTGCTGTCGACTAGCCGCTTGACGATGAAAATCGTGACGAGCGTGGCTCCCCAGCTCCAATAGAGATTGGTGAACTCAGGGATACCCTTCAAGCCCAGAGATCCATTCGTTACGTTCTGCCAATTCACAAAGATCACGCGGATGATCTCACCAAAGCCGAGGGTTGCAATCGCCAGATAATCGCCTCGCAAGCGCAACGCCGGCCATGCGATCAGAAATCCGACAAAAGCAGCCAGTACCCCGCCCACTAGCATGGCCGGGAGGAAATGCCACTCCACATTGGCTAGAAATGGCACAATGGGCTGCAGAAAGAAGTTGGCTACTTTTTGCTCCGGTGTCATCGTCAGGAGAGCGGAAGCATAGGCGCCTACCGCCGCGAAGCCCGCGTGTCCTAAGGAAAACTGACCTGTGTATCCATAGATCAAATTAAAGGTAACGGCGAAGATGCTGTAGACAGCACACAGGTTCAGAATCCTTAAGATGTAGGGGTTATATGTAACCTGAGCATATCTCAGAAAAAACCCAAAGGCTGCGAGGGCGATCAACGTCAGGATACGGTTCCTAGTTATTTTCATCACACTCACACCTTCTCGGGTTCTACCTCTCCCATGATGCCCGTAGGCCGGAAGAGGAGCAGCAGGATGAGGACGGTATATGCAAAGGCATCACGGTAGCCAGCCAGCTCAGGAAGGAAGGCCACAATCAAGATCTCGGCAATGCCCAGCAAGAATCCACCGATCATCGCACCTGTGATATTGCCGATCCCGCCCAATACTGCGGCGATAAAGGCTTTCAAACCGGGCATGACGCCCATCAAGGGATTAATTTGTGGGAATTTAATCGCCCATAAAATTCCGCCTGCTGCCGCTAGAGCAGAGCCGATGGCGAAGGATATTGTGATAATGAGATCTGTGTTGACACCCATAAGGCCAGTGGTCTCGATGTCTTTCGATAGAGCGCGCATTGCAGTCCCGACTTTTGTGCGGTGCACAACATACATCAGTCCACCGAACAACACCAAGGCGGTTATCACGATGACCGGGGTGTAGCTCACCACAGTCGCGTCACCAAGATACAGTATTTGATCCATGAATTCTGGCCGCGCAAAGGCCTTCGGCCTCCCTCCAAAAATCACGATCCCGAGATTCTCGAGCAGGAAGGAGACGGCAACTGCGGAGGTAAAGAGGTTGATGCGCGGCACCTCGCGTAGAGGCTTATACGCCACGCGTTCGATAACCACACCGATCAGGGCTGTCAGCAGGATCGCAAGCGGAAAGGCAGCCCACCATGGCAGGAAGAAGAACGCGATGGTATAGAAAGCGACATAGGATCCCAACATGACAACGTCGCCGTGTGCAAAGTTGATCAACCGCAAGATGCCATAAACCATGGTGTAACCAATGGCGATTAAGGCGTAAAGACTTCCCAGTGAGATACCGTTAAATAAATGTTGCATAAAGAGGGGAAAGGTCATGGGCTTTCTCCAATCAAAAAAGATTAGGTCGAGCTCAGCCCGACCGGATGGAGAAGAAAGGGGGCGCTCTTTGGAGCGCCCCACTATATCCTTATATCCTACGACTACGGTGAAACGGTCGTCAGGTACTTGAATTCGCCATTCTCAACAGTCAGAATGACGGCATCCTTGATGGCGTCTCCAGTTGCGTCGAGGGTAATCGTGCCCGTAACCGCCTGATAACCTGCTGTCGCGGCCATGGCATCACGGATCGCGGCGGGGTCGAAGGAACCCGCGCGCGTGATGGCATCGATGACTAGCATGTAGGCGTCGTAGCCCAACGCAGCGAAGGCGCTCGGTCGTTCGCCATACTCCGCCTCGAAGGCTTCAACGAACGGCAAGGAAGCTTCACTGAGTTTTGCATCCGGGTGATAGTGCGTGCTGAAAACCATGCCCTCAGCAGCGCTGCCGCCGATCTCGATCAGCTCCGGTGCCTCCCAGGCGTCGCCGCCCATGAGTAGGCCTTCAAAACCAAGCTCACGCGCCTGCTTGGCAAGCAGTGCTGCGTCGCCGAAGTAGCCCGGGGAGTAGATCGCGTCCGGTTCGGCAGCCATTGCGCTGGCGAGTTGTGCGGTGAAGTCCTGGTCGCCGGTCTGGTAGGATGTGAATGCCACGATTCCGCTGGCGTCACCGGTTAACTCGATGAAGGCCTCGCGGAAGAATGCCGCCAAGCCAACGGAGTAGTCCTGAGCGACGTCTTGAATGATGGCAATTTTCTCTACGCCCAGATCAACGGCGTACCTCGCCATCACGCGGCCCTGGAATGGATCGATGAAGCAGGCTCGGAAGTAGTAGTCCTTACCCTGCGTGACCAGCGGGTTTGTGGGCGAGCAACCCATCACAGGTATGCCTGCCTTCTCTGCCACTTCGCCGCCCGCCATCGAGTTCGAGCTACCATAGCTGCCGATCACGGCAATGGCGCCGTCTTGCTCGATCAGGCGAGTCATCGCCGTAGCCGACTCGGCTTTGTCGCTGCGGTTGTCAACGAGGACGAGTTTGATCGGAACGCCCAGCACTTCGGGAACCTGCTTGTACGCGAGGTCCACACCCTGCATGGTTAGCTCGCCGCCGGCCGCTTGTGCGCCGGTCATGGGCTCATAAACGCCGATGACGACTTCGCTGGGGATTTCTGGTTCAGCGGGAGCAGCGGGTTCTTCTGCAGCCGGTTCTTCAGCCACGGGAGCTGCGGGTTCCTCTGCGGCTGGCGCACATGCACCAAGGGTCAATGCAAGGATGGATAGAACTACCAACAACCAGAATATTCTCTTATGGGACATAACTTACGCCTCCATTTTTAATTTGTTGAAAGGCATGAATTGAGTGTTAATATTCGAATTTCCCTTTTACAGACTGCTCAAATGGTGCTTAACCTCGTGCGCTCACCCTCCTTCCCTCCATGAAAAGGATTTTCAGGTTTTCGTGTAAAACGGGTCCATAGTTGCAAAGGAGAAGCAATATCGGCGATCGGTTCCCGTTTTAACGGAATGAATTTCGAATGCTAGAGGACTATACCATCCTCTTATCACCCATGACTACTGACATATATCCTGTGGAATGAATGAATGTGCATACAAAAAACATGAAAAATAGCGTTGAATTGATCGCGTAAATACACCCTTTTCGAAGACATCAATAACAGCCTTGCCTGACTAAAAATCCATCTACAGGCACCACGTAACAGGCTGCAAATTTGATGCGTAAAATAAAAAAAAACCCTACGTAGAAGATGATCTTTTTCTATCAAATTAAAGGCGGAGTAGTGGTAAACTCTCTAGCAAAATAAGAAACCCATGGATATCTTCACATCGATATTGCTCCTGATAATCGCGTTGACCATCTTCTCTCTTCTTGCCGCTTTCGCGTGGCTGTCGTGGCGTGAAGGCGAACCGCGAGCCATGCGAATCTCCGGCGCCGCAGCAGTGCTCATCGGAGCCTCCCTGGCAACCTTCGCCATGTTTCCGCTCATGATTAAAGTAGCCGTGCTCCTTTGCCTGGCTGCGTTGCTCCTTATCGCTATTATCTTGTTCATGCTCCCGATTGGAATGGTTCAGCAAGTCCCCGATATCCCACACACACGATTCGATGAGCGCGACATCCCCTTCTCACGTGTGCGCCTCCGACCTGGCAGCCAAGACTATCTGACGTACTACCTTATGCACCCAGATAACCAGATCATCGACGATCGAATTCGAAGCCTGCCGGGGTTGCTTTCCCTAAACGCCTTGCATGCTGATCCCGTGATCTTTTCCACCGCTGAAGCAAGCTTTGCTGTGACCGAAGCCCTCCGCGATCACGTCGACGGACCTGTGACGCAGACGCAGCTAGAACGCGATCCGGATGATTTCACCTCAACCATCAAAAGCCTCACAAAGCACCTTGGCGCACGCGCGGTTGGGATCGCGAAGCTGGAGCCTTACCATATCTACAGCCATGTCGGACGGGGGACTGGAACCTACGGTGCGCCGATTACACTCGATCATCGTTTTGCCATCGCTTTCACGGTCGAGATGGATCGTGCGATCATGAACCAGGCGCCACAAGCTCCTGTTGTAGCTGAGTCGGCTCGTAAGTACGTTGAATCTGCTGTGATCGCTATCCAGCTGAGCGCACTTATACGCGAGCTTGGCTATCCGGCGCGCGCACATATCGACGGCAACTACCAGGTGGTCGCCCCGCTCGTCGCACGGGACGCCGGCCTTGGAGAGATCGGTCGTATGGGCATCCTGATGACGCCCGAGCTTGGACCACGCGTGCGATTGAGTGTTGTGACGACGGACCTCCCGCTCCTTCCTGATGGTCGAAGCAATTTCGATTCAATAATTGACTATTGCCGCCATTGCGCCATTTGCGCGGAATGCTGCCCGAGCTGTGCGATACCGTTTGGAGACAGGATAGAGATCGATGGCGCCGTCCGCTGGCGCATTGACTCAAACCGGTGTTTTCAATACTGGAATGTAGTTGGCACGGACTGCGGCGTTTGCATGTCGGTCTGCCCCTATTCCCACCCGGATAATTGGGCGCATAATTTGATCCGTTGGGCGGTCCACCATTCAGGGGCGTCACGAAGAGCTGCACATTATCTGGACCATGTTGTCTGTGGACCAAATGCGGATTGCCGGCACGGCGAAAATTGTTCCAACCGCTCGTGATCCAACCACCCACTCACCCTGCCGGCGAATATATTCAGTTTGTATCCGCCTGCTCAGGCTTGCGATGAGCCCAGACCTGCCAGTCCTCGATGTCGCGATCCAGCAGCAACCTGCGTAGTAACACCGCTCGCTTTTCCTCATGCGTTTGAGGTAAAGGCACGCGGTTGGCTTCCAAGCGTTTGGCAATGATCAGCAGGAGCATGCCAACCCCTGCCCAAGTCATCGCGATCGGCTGGCCTGTAAAGTAGGCTAGAGCAGGAAGTGTGATGAAACCCAGCAACGGAATCACGGCGCTGCTTATTCTCCAACCAACAAGCAGGATAAACAGCATCCATAAAAATCCAAGAGGATAGACAACGATCAGGATGCCTAAGCAGGCCCCGATGCCACGCCCACCATGGAAACTCAGGGTGAGAGGCCAATTGTGTCCAGCCACGGCAGCCAAGCCACTCGCCAATGCCGTTGGTAGACCCAGACCAAGCTGGATCCCTAGCCATGTGACCAACCCCGCCTTGGCCATATCCAGCACCCCCACCGCGACCACAGCGGGTTTGGAAACATTTTCATATACATTCGACCCACCCACTGTCTTGGTCCCATAGTGGCGAATGTCGATCCCGCGCAGTAAACGACCGGCAAGATAGGCAAAAGGGATCGAACCCATGAAGTACCCCGCAACGATCCACAAAAAATGCAGCATATCCACTTACCTCAGAACTACCTAGCTATCCGTATAATACGTCAAGCCCAATGTGCCAGGCCCTGCATGAACCCCCATCACCGGCGTGAGAGGTGTGAGATAGAGTTCCACGCAATGAAAGCGGTCCGCCACAATTTGGCGCAATGCCTCAGCCGCGCCCGGATCGTCCGTATGAAAGACCGCGGCATGAACGGGCCGATCTCCCACCTGCGATTCCATCAAATTAAGCAAGTGGCGAACCGCCTTCTGACGGCTGCGCGCCAGGCCAAGGAAACGTAATTTCCCATCCTGCAGCGATAGCATCGCCTTGATCTTTAACGCCGGTCGCAGCAACGCAGCAGCCACAGATAGACGCCCACCACGGACGATATACTCCAACGTATCCAACGAAGCCAGTAAACGCACCCTCGAAATTACCGCTTCCACTTCACCTAAAATCTCTCCCACACTTGCGCCCCTCTCTGCCATCCGTGCCGCGGCGAGTGTCACAAAACCCTGTCCCATGCAGGCGCAGCCCGAATCGATCACATGGATCGACAAAGACGGCAATTGCCGTGCAGCAGTGAGCGCCGAACTCATCGTGCCGCTCAGACGGGGTGGAAGATGGATGGAGAGGATCTCTCTGAAGCGATCCCCCAACTCACGGTAAACCTCAAGGAAATCCCCAACCGATGGCTGTGAGGTCGCCATTTGCGTCTTGCGTTCCCGCAGGATGCGGTAGAACTCCGTGGAGGTAATATCGATCTCGTCGCGATACAGACGCTCATCCAGACGAAGCGCAAGTGGAACGACTCGGATCTGATAATCCTGAGCGAGTTCCCGTGGTAGGTTGGCTGCAGAATCCGTGACAACCGCGATCTCTCGCATCCACCCTCCTACCGAGCGACGCTCTCGGATTCAAGATCATCATAGAATGCGATCCCCAATAAACCAGGGCCGGTATGTGCGCCCATCACCGGTGTGAAAGCGCATGTCATCACTTCGACACAGTTAAAGCTTTGAACAATCTTTTCACGTAAGGCCTTAGACGCATCGAGTGCATCGGCGTGCAGAACAGCCACGTGGACAGGGCGGCCGTCAACCCGGCGTGCCATCTCGACCAGCATGGCTTGGATCGCGCGTGAACTTGTGCGCGGTTTCGCCAATACGTCAACATCGCTTTGATTGAGAATGAGAATGGGTTTCATCCGTAATATAACACCCAACAAAGCCGCCGCCTTGCCTATACGACCGCCATAATAGAGATACTCCAGGGTATCTAACATGGCGTACACAGTGACCCGGCTTCGGATAGCGAGCGCCTCCTGTTGGACCTCTGTCAGGTCCCCACCGTTTTCAGCGACCCTGGCAGCGGCAAGCGTCCCATCGCTGCCGTGCCCGCATCGATCACACGCACGGGAACGATCTCTTCTGCCAGTTTTGCCGCGGTTTGAGCTGACCTTACAACACCACTTAACGAAGCCGGTGGATGAATGGAGACAATACCATCGACCTCTCGACCGAGTTTCAGATAGGTCTGGAGGAAATCGCCCACCGATGGCGCTGCGGTATGGGGAATATGCTTGTTCTCGCGCAGTCTTCGATAAACATCCTGAGGCTCGATGTCAATTCCATCCAGGTACGTTCGCCCATTCCAATGGAGGTAGATAGGCACAATGTTGATTCCATATTGCGTGACCACCTCTTCCGGCAAATTTGAGGATGAATCTGTGACAATTCCTATCCTGTGCACATTGCACCACCTTCAATCAAAGAGCCAAGAAACCCCTTCGCCCAACTTTCTTTGCCCATAGGCCACATCTACCCCATAAGCAAATGATTCAAGAGCATGATGAGCGCGCCGCTCAGCAGCAGGATTATGAGAAGAATGACGCTGATCGAGATACGCTTGAACATTAATTCATGGAGCGAGCCAGGCAGATGCGATCTGGGCGCCTCCTGCCCAGAATTGTGGGTGCGCTGTGATCCCTGCACCTTGTTCTGATCGTCGCCCACCATGAACTTCAAGCGTTTTCCGATGAGGTACTTCATTGCGGCCACCTGCGTGATGACCGAACATTGATCAAACCAGCAACCAGGACCACAACCGCTATCAAGAGGAAGGCATAACGAAACCCAATCGTGTCGGCTAAGCCCCCCATCAGGGGGAGCGGAACCGCCGAAGCCGCGTTGCAGAGGAAAAATTGAGTCGAGATGACCCTGCCCCGCATCTCGTCGGGCGACCGCTCCTGCACCAATGTCCGCGCTGGGATCATGACGAATGCAAAACTCCCACCCATCATGAAAGAGATCACAAGGAAGAGCAGCATCGAAAAGCCATAGAGGGCTTGCACATTCGAGAGCATTACGAGCCCCACGCCTATCACTAAAAGACCAATATTGATCCACCCTTTCGATGCTAACAAATCCCCTCGTCTCCCAACCAACCAAACTCCTACGCCGAATCCAACCCCTCCCGGGATCGCCAGATAAATCATGGTTTCAACCGGCACACCCCAAATCCTCGCTGCGAACCCCGGCATCAGCGTCATCAGCACCAACGTTAGCACCGAGATCAGCACGAGACACCCTATCGCCTGGCGAACGGCAGCATGACCTGCAACAAACTCCCAACCATCCCGCAGATCATGAACCATCGTGAATATCGTACGCGGCTTTATATTGGTCTTGATCCGTCCAATCCACGCAGGTAATCTTGCGTACACCACAACAGCTATAGCAAACAGAGGCAAAGCTGCCAACCCGGCAGCAGGCACACCACCCCAATGGATCAACAAGGGCGCCAATAAAACCATGCCTGCTGCTTGGGCGCCGAGCATGACAACCTGTAGAATGGAATTCGCCGCGAGCAGCTGCATGGAATGGACGGCTCGGGGAATGAGTGCATCGCGCGCTGAAGATGTGAATTGCTGGATGGCGGAAAGAAAAAGATTGCTGACTAAAACCGCTAACAGCAGCACCGGTAAGCTTTCCACCCAGCGTGTGGCTGCCGCAAAACCCGTAGCGATCAGGATTCCCAGGACATTTGAAACCACCAAAGTGCGCCGTCGATCATACCAATCCACAAAAACCCCAGCTAACATACCGACGATGAACCCCGGTAAGGTGAAAGCCGTGATCATCAGCCCCATCTTCCAGCTAGAGTGCGTCACGTCCTCAATTAGAACTACCGAAGCGAAGTAAAGCGCATAGATCGCTGCAAGCGCAGAGAATTGCGCGAGGCTTACACGTCGCAAACTCTCATTTTGGAGGATGTGCAAAGTGGCATCCTCTCCTTTAACAACACGCTTTGTCAACACGGCGATCTCCACTTCCATCACGAGGCATGAGCCCTCGTATTCCAGATATGGATCCGTAGGCTCCTTACCCTCGACAATCTGTTGCATCAAGCTTTTTTTGTTGAGATCGATCAAGAAGTGAATTCAAAGCGCGTAGATCGTCTCCTCTGGCTCTTTGTTCTCGATGCCCGGCGTCGAGTTGCTCGTAAGCATGGATGACCTTCTGAATTGGAAATTTGGACCCATAGATACAAGCCTACCTATATTGATCCAAAGAAAAGTTACAAAGCCTGAGGAACGAGGTTAATAAAGGTTACAGAGCGGCAATACACGGGAATGGGGGGTGTTAGGCGACGCTTTTTAGAGGAGCCTTCAACCACTCAATAGCCAATCGGTTTTACGCTTGAGAGATCCTACATTTGCCCTGTCCCAGCCTAAGAACGCTGGGGAGAAAACCTCCCATGGCAAGCCCCAATTATTGACGAAACCAATACCCTAACCCATATTCTGTTAGGATGTATTGGGGGTTATGCGGATCATCCTCTAGCTTGGCACGCAAGCGGCTGATATAAACCTTCAAATAATTAATCTCATCCGTGTACTCCCGCCCCCAGACGCGCGCCAGCAATGTCTCATGAGGTAGAACCTGACCAGCATTTCGAACCAGATGATACAGCAAACGGTATTCTGTCGTGGTCAACCGCACTGGCTCACCATCTTTGGTCACTTCCCGGCGGGCAAAATCAATCGCTAGATCGTCAAAAACCAGTGTTTCTTCGTGGGTGAGCGGAAGTGTTTGCGTCCTGCGCAGCACAGCCCGAACGCGCGCGAGGAGCTCGAGGTGGCTGAAAGGTTTTGTGATGTAGTCATCTGCGCCCAGTTCCAGCCCACGCACCTTGCTGAGTTCGTCATCTCGCACCGTAAGCATGATGACGGGCACATCGGAATAGCGCCGAATGTGTTCCAGGATTTGAAAACCATCCATGTCTGGCAAACCCACGTCGAGCAAGACGAGCGCTGGTTGTTCGCTTTCAAGCACAGCGAAAGCTTCCTCAGAATCCGCTGCGGAGATCACCTCCCAATTTGGTTGTTGCATTCCGAAACCTACGGAGATCAGACGGACGACATCCGGCTCTTCATCGACGATAAGGATCTTCATGGCTCCACTCTTTTCAGCGCGGGAAGCGCGATGAAGAATGTGCTTCCTTGGTCTGGCTCACTCTCCAGCCAGACACGCCCACCATGCAACGCCACATACTCACGTGTAATGAAAAGCCCCAGCCCCAACCCAACGTTCTCCGACTCATCCGGCAAGACAAAGAAGCGCTGAAAGAGATTTGCCTGCTCCTCCGCAGGGATGCCAGGACCGGTGTCAGAGATAGCGATCACAACCTCACCATCATCATAATCCATCGAGACCCGAACACGCCCCCCTTTGGGTGTAAATTTATGCGCATTAACAAGTAGATTCGTCAGTGCTTGATCGATGCGCCTGCGGTCAATATCCACTTGGATTCCTCGGTCCAGCAGTTGGATTTCAAGATGTTGTCCCTTCTTCTCCAGTAGAGGCGCAACCGCCGATACCGTGCGTTCCACGATTCTCCTCGCGTCGGTCGGCTGCGTGGCCAGGATCACTTGACCCGCCTCCAGGCGTGTTGACTCGACTAGATCAGCCACCAAAGCTTCGAGCCGGTGGGTATGGTGACCGATCGTATCGAGTAATTCGTGCTTGACATCCTCCGTCGCATCCGGATACAGATCTACAGAAGTCTTAATGCAAGTCAGGGGTGTGCGAAGTTCGTGAGATAGAACCGAGATAAAACTCTGCTGTAGCTCATCCAGCATCCGTAGCTTTTGCACCTGCTCTCTTTCACGCTGATAAAGGCGAGCGTTTCTTATGGCTAATGCCGCTTCTTGGGCTAGAGCAGGAAGCAACGTGAGCGCATCGGATTCAAACGCCGTTTGTTCGCGCTGCCCCACCACGAGCAATCCTAAGGGCTCACCTCCGAGCCGGAGAGCCGCGCTTGCACAGGAAACAATCCCCCTTCCACCAGGCAAGGTCGCCACGAAATCAGCATACCACGCAGTTTCTGAGATCACCTGAAAGTTGTCCGAACCAAGCACCGAACGCAGCGGCTCGTCATCCAGGGGTATAGAAATTTCATCTGGGTTATGCGCTTCCACGCCGCTCATCGAAGCGGGCGCTAAGGTATTTGCCGTTTCATCAAAGAGCAGCAGGTATGCCGCATCTGCCGAGAGCAATCGGCTAGCCGCGTCCGTAACGGTTTGGAATGTGCGATCTAAATCCAGACTGGTGCTGATCTGACGCAACAATTCGTTCAGTGTCGCAAGGCGGGCGGCGAGGATCCTTTCCTTCTCGGTCTCTATATGCTCCGAGCGCAATTGCTCGAGCAGAAGGGCACACAACACCGCTACCACAAACATCAGGAGCAGCTTGGCAGACACGATGTAGATGGATGTCGCCGTCCACAATCCCGCCGGATTAACGGCGCTGGCTCCCGCATAGATAAACCCTGCAATGATCGCCACAAGAATCGTCGGCACCAAATCTATATAGAACGCAGCGCCGATGATATTGAAGACATAAAGAATGAAGAAACCGGAATGGTAGCCGCCTGTTAAATAGGTGGCCAGCGTGGCAGCGACCGTATCGAACGCGAGCACAAATAAGGGGCGACGGAGCCAGCGCAGATAGCGGCTTACAATGAAAAGCAACGCACTATAGACCGCAAAGCCCGCCACAGCATGCAGAGGAGAGACGATCACCCCTTCCGTCAGGCGGTCAAAGAGCGAAAGCACGAGCACAAGAACTAACGCGAGCCAACGCAAGATCGTAAGCATCCGCCCTACCCAAACGAAGTCGGGAAGTTTGTAAGCTGGATCTCCGTAGGCAAGGTATGCTCGCTTGGATCCGTTTGAGCGTTTCATCACAATGACCTTTACACCGCGTTAGAGGGCTTGGGAGAAAATGGCGCGATACGCGCTTGGGTCTTCAACACAAGAAAGCCTGGAACCGACGAAACACTTTATCAAGAAAGTTCCATGCGCCGTGCCAGGAAAAGCAAGGCTTCTATCCCTATTTTATGATAAAGGGAACATGGTTGGTAGATTCAAAGTCAGGTGGAACGAATGGCGGTCCCAATGAGAGCTAGCAAAGGCAAGATCCAATCAGCATGGTGTGTAAATGCCATCAACTCTAGGCTGGCATCACGGAGATCGCACCCGAATCCCACTGGAGAGGATTCTCCGCGATGGGGCAAATATCGTCCTTCCACTTCTAAGCAGCATGCTCGCTCATCCGTCGAACCCTTTTCTATCCATATACAAATCCTCTGCTTCTTGGTTGACAACGTACGAACGAAAAGATCGCCACATTTCCGTTGGCGATCTTTTTCAGACTGCGTAGTAGTGCGACCCTGCTCGCCCCATGGATTCG
Source organism: uncultured Anaerolineaceae bacterium (assembly GCA_964385305.1). Classification (GTDB taxonomy): domain Bacteria; phylum Chloroflexota; class Anaerolineae; order Anaerolineales; family E44-bin32; genus CAYLOP01. Next base: position 15,352 of record CAYLOP010000036.1, read on the forward strand.
TCTCCACCTCACGCCAAAGGTCGGTTGATCTTGGTTTAAGGCAGTGGCTCGAGTGTGTACGTGATCCCCTGCACGGTGATCTCGATATCAGAGACTTGATGCATCAATTCTTGATTGCAATTCAAGGCCTGAATATCCACGGTCTGGCCGACATCCACCCAGAACGTTTTGATGTCGCCGGGTTCAATCACCTCGTCATCACCCAGCCAGTCCTCACCCCAATCGTCATTCGTCGATGGGCTGATGAAGACGTAGCAAACATCCATGTAAGTATTGTTCACAACCTGTAGCGCGGCTTGTGATGGTGATAGGAAGGGGACACCCTCGAAGAGGGTGGGAACAAATCGCATTGCGCCGATAGTCATTAATCCCAAGCATGCCACAATTATCACGATGGCAATGCATCCCTTAACCCAGCCGCTGCTCCTTTTTTTCGGCACGTCCGGCACGGCAGCCGAGCTGGGATACGGATGGGATGGGGGTTGAGCTACAACTGGAGGTATCTGAACGGGTGGGGGTGGCGCTTGAGGTACTTGAGGCGTTGACGAAATGGAGGATGGGCTTGGAAAGCGTTGCACCGGCAGGGATGAACGTTGCGCTTCGAAGGGTGGAGGACCCGGGGTTGGGGGCGGAACATCCTTCACCCATTCCTGCCCCTCTAAGCGATACCATTCACCCGTTTGTGCACCGATTTGCCAGATCTTTCCGTCCGCATCTTCTACCTGCAATGCATCGATCGCACGCTGGAAATCCTCCGCATTCAGCTCGCCGGCCTTATATCGAATGCGCAGTTTTTGAAACTCACGACGTGCTTCACGAAAATCCATCCGCTTCTCCTCGCCACAAATTCCCAGTCCTACGAGATTCTCATCCAAGTGTCTCCGGTGACATAGCGCGCGCACCAGGCTGAAGGGGCTCGTCACCTTCCACAAGGATGTCCCCAGGATTCTCCACCATGCTACTCGCCAGAATCATGAATTGCGCAGGGCTTACACCCATGAGGTTGATGGAAGTTTCATCGTGGGACCATACCATCATCGCTCCTGCACGTCCTTTGATGGCACGAACATCCGTTCTCAATGCCTCTCCGGCGGCATCTATGCACGCGCTTCTCACACGTGCGTGGCCATCGACCAGCAGAAACTCGGTCACAATTTGTCGGATCAATTCAGACACAATCAAACTCGATCCGGATAACTGGACTAGCTCACGCTCCGCGAGCTGTTCCAATCCCTTGCGTGTGTCCGCTGGCGTTGGACTCGAAAGGGAGAGGCAATCATTGAAATATGGAGCCAGCCACTGCAGGCCAGCGGTATCGCCTTTGAGTACAGCATGGACTTCCTCAATGCTCATTACCTCCAGGTCGGTACCTGTCCCAGTAAGCAGTCCTTCAAGCACCTTCCTACGGCCGACGTCGGTGGCGCCGAAGAGCAGCCAAGCCTCGATCCATGAAAGGTCAACCTCGAACTCCACACGTCGTAAGAGTGACTCACCTGTATACTGCCGAACGATTTCCAAAACCGCATCCATTACAGGCGGGCTCTGGAGTTGTAAACTGTCGCTCGTACTCGTAAGGGAGACGCCACCTTGAGTTGAATTCGCCTCGGGATAATAAATCGCTGTCTCTAAGGCGAAGCCTCGCTCGACATAGCTAAGCAAACCAAACGACTTCGCACTGGCCAATGTTTGAAATGCCGGGATCAGTTCAGGCCGAAGCTGCCCATCAGGCGATACGAGATTTGGGCTTAGTACCCGCTCTTGTGCGGATTTGAGGGCTTTTTCATCGGTGAGCACGAGGGGGGAGAGCTTGCTTCTGGGTACTTCAATCTGTCGTCCCAGCGCCCTCATCTGGGGTTCTGTCATCTGAATGTCAACAGTCAGTGAGCTCATCTTGATCTCCAATGCATCCTTCCAGCACCTTTTCTGGGTGGAACACCATGAATGGACTTTAGAAGGAATACGGATTCTTAATTAGACTGTCCAGGGTTATGATCGGATCCTTGCTTCCGGTTATGATATTCTTACCAACATTGTAGGCGGGATCGACAATCGTCTTTGAGATAGCATGACCTTTGCCGAAATTTGCAAAGAGTTGACCCACACCAGGCCCCCCCTTGGATTTCAGCAAAGAACTGACAGGTTTGCTGCCGATAGCTGGCAAATCCTTTACGCCAGGGATAGGCAGATGATCGCCGGCCAGATCCCCTAAGATTTCCTTGCCCGCCGCTACCCCCGCTGCCTTAAGCCCTTCGGTCACGTCCCCCGTCGTGATAGCTTTGTCAGCGAAGCTGGTGACAGCCTTGTAACCCCATTTAATGTAGCGCGGCGGACCAGGGATCGTCCCCAACACATCGATCGTGACATCCGCACCAAATTTCACCGCTCTGACAGGCAGGGAGGCATAGCCCAACAAGCGGTCCTGCTGTTCGTAACGGGCGGCTGCACGCTGGTTGTATTCGATCTCGCGCCGCAGCGAATCCCGTTGGATGTTATCCAGCTTTTCTTTGATGGCATCCAATTCGCGCATCACACGCTGATATTCCGGATCGCTTTCCACATCCCGCCGGACATCGCGCATGCGCTGCTCATGAAGGCGGCGGCCGGCATCTCGATCGGTGAACTCCCGCCAGCGCCGCGCACGCTCCGCGTCCATCCGGCGGTTGTCCTCTGGCCGCTGCCAGCCCCATGTATTAGACCACTCCTCCCCATCCCTGAGATGCTCCTGGATGTCATTGAATTCATCCCGGTCGACCCAATACTCACCACCCTGATCCCAAGGTGGGCGATACCAGATCTTGCCATCCTCACTCACCGCGCCCGGCCGTGGCACAAACCCACCATCCTCTTCTGACCATCGCCAACCACGCTCCAGCCATTTACGATGCCACTCATCCATGCCTGGCGGCAGAACCTCGGGTACCTGTGGTGGAGCGATTGGGTAATCCGATGGCCTTACACCGGGTTGCGGCAGCCCGCCTGCTGTACTGGTCAGGATATTGCTCAGGACCACACCGGCTGTTGCAGCCCCTCCCACGACCATCGTTATGCCCTGACGGAAACCGCCCGTACGCATGCAATCCGCAGCATTTAACGGATCTCGCGCACAGTCATCGGCATAGGCTGGCTCGGGTAGAAAAAGCGTGAGCGCTAAAACCAGCCAACACGCGAGCGCAAGCATTTTTCCCGTCCGGAGCAACCTATTCTGTCGCGTGTTCATAATTGCACCTCCGGTTGTCGGGTCAGGAAGTGAGAGCCCAGAATGCTCAAGAGCGAAGTCATACGGATGGAACCGTACCCTGCGCCGCCGCCTGCGGAGGACAAGAGGGCACCCAAAACAAACGGTAGGGCAAAGGCAACGCCCATACGCACCGCCTTTGGAAACCTGTCACGCACTGGTAGATAGCGAAGGACGATCGCGTCCACACGCTTCCGGAAAAACCAAAGGGCTGCAGGTACACCGCCCACGATCAACGGTGTCATGATGTCCATACCCTCGCTATGCCCTGGAATGGCGGTGTAGAGCATCCAAAAACCTGCAATCAGTAAAGGGACGGTGAGGCCCAAAAAGCGTGTGATGTTGCTGCATCCCATGCCGCGCGCCTTCGACGGCTTTCCCGCCGATCCGGCCGGACGAATCCCAGCCGGTGTACCTGGGACCCACGCTGTACCGTCATAGCGAAGGAAAGCACCCGTTTGAACATCAATCGCCCACCAGGTCCCACCCCGATCTCGCACTTGAAGCTGGTTCACGCTAGCAACAAATTGCTGATAGCTGATCTGGCCTGCATCAAGACTCGACCGCAGTTGCTGGTATCGCTGCCACAGCTGATCAGTCGTACTTGGTTGCATACCATTCTCCCTTTTCGTAATTGTTATTTTAACTTCTGCTACACCTAGTCACGATGTGTATCCCATTGCGCTACAGATTTCGTGTTGGCCTATTTTCAGTTGGGTGCTTTATGCATTATTGAATCGCTCCTACCCGCCATGCACGGTCCCCCACTCCATCGTTCCCATGACTTCGGCTTCTCCATGACCTATGATACGTCGAACACCAATATAAAAAAAGTGCGATGTAGAAAGGCACCCTATCTCCGATTTACAGGCAATGTGTAGTCTACAGCCTCCCATAGGTCCCATTGGTTACACATCATACACGTGCGACAAGTCACCAAGCTATCGAGGAACGACAGAGTCTTTATTGAAGTCCAAGATGGCAACGTTGAAGCTCGTTGGATACGATCGGGGCAATATTATAGTGAAACCCCCGACAATACAATAAGTAATCTGTAAGGCAGCTGGATTCAGAAACTCACGTGGCGAGTATGAGAAGCAGAAAATCGACAAAACCCGCTCAGGTATTGGTCATTCTCTACAGTGCTCTCGCATGAAGGTCATCCATTCTTCCGCATGGGGGATAAATACCGATATAGACCTATGTGTGGGTCTGTCTTACTCACCCCCTCGCAAAAGATGATTCTCACGAGTGATGCGTCAGGGCATTATCTCCACAACAACGCCATCCTCCGCCCAGTCGTAAAGCTCGCCTGCGGCCTCTAGATCGAGAATAATGCAACCGTACGAAGCGGGTTGTCCCAATACTCTCGCCCACAACCGTACACCACTGGAAAGTATGGGCAAGCCATGGATGCCATTCATCAAATCCGGTGTCGCCTTGTAGATCCCCATGAAATGTGGCATATACAAATCCCAAATAGATGCATAGGCGTTCAGGACATGGGATTGAACCTGAAAGACGCCTGGAAGCGTCGGTGAGCTGCTGATGCCTGTACTTACCACATGCTCTCGGATTAATTCCCCATCCTGATAAACCCACATGCGTTGTTGGGAGATACCGATCTCGATACGTTTATCTGTGACGACAGGAAGCACGAGCATGGCATCTTTGGGTGGAATGATCAGCGTTTCGCCGACGACGAGGCCTCTCCTTGCCACTTCAGGGTTTGCATCGAGCAGCTGCCAATAGGGCAACCCTACCTTGAAACCGATCGAGACAAGCGTCTCCCCTCGTTGTACAACATGGCTTCTTGGCCTGTATTGGATCAGCAATACATTGTCGATCTCACCCCCCCAGAGTGCATCCCGATAGGAAGCCACAGCCGCCTGCTGATCGAAGGTGCGTTCCTCACCTAAGCTGAGATCAATGGCTGCAGTAAACGCGGCGATCTGATCTTCATCCAAACCAATATGCAGACTCTCCAGACTTCTCTCGATTCGTATCCAGGAGCTGATTTCCGCTAGGGTTGGTTCCCATTTAAAGTGCTCCCCGGTTACCGGATCGTATGCTTGGAGAGTAGCTTCAGCATCGAGGAGACTCTCGACGAGGGTGGCCGTTTCGGAAACATCACGAATTTGTGGTTCTACTGTCTTGGTGATCAGCGGGATGAATTTATAGTCGAGCAGTAGCTCGGAAGGGTTGGCGACGAGCAATTCCAGACTCTCCTCCACCGCTAAAGCCGTGCCTGGTTGCCCATGGATACGTTCAACCGTCTCACCGATGATCCTGAGATCGCCTTCGATTGCATCTTGATCGATCTGGTGAGCCCAATTCACCAGGGCATCCTGGGCGACCTGGGGATCGAGCACAACCCAAGGTCGCACATCGATCCCTTCACGATATGCCGAGATCATCTGCGCAATACCCTCAACCAATCCCTGACCGCGGCCAATAGAGAATACCCGTGCAGCCGTTGCTTGTGAATCGACCCTCAAGCCAAATTCGGAAGGTTGGACGATCCAGGATCGTCCTGCGTCCTGGGCATCGACCGCCGTGATGCGATAGGCATCATTCCAGATACGGTCGATCTCGCGCTCAGCTTGATCCAAAGTCAACCCTTCAAGAGGAACACCACCAGCATGGACGCCCGGCAGGATGAAACCTGTACATTGATAGTAGCCGTACACGCTCAGGAGAAAGCATATCGGTAACAATCCCAAAATCATCAGAGCCGTTAACATGGAAACGAGCAAATTCAACCTACGCGTCTTATTAGGCTTGATAACCTGGTGGGGAGCCGTAGGACTCTTCCATGCGGGTTGTACTGCGTTCATCATGAGCAGGGTTTTCTCCCTCTTTACTAATTTCGAAGGTTCCCGTCTTTAAGATTCTCACGTTTCCACGAACTGCTTTTCGTTATTAGGAACTGAGAAATCATCGATGGCTCAAGATCGTAGCCTCGAATGGTCAAACCCGAGGTTGCAACAAGCTTGCCACGATGTCTATTGATTATCGGTGAGGTGGAGGGGCTCACGCAAACGCATGAATTTAAGCCATTTAAGAAAAGGATTTCCAGCTTCGCACGCCGTTGTTCTTATTGAGCTTGTCTTGATACATGCGCTGATCGGCTTTCCTTTTACCCAAGTTGATTGCATCGCCTTTATGCACCGTTGATGTTCCTATGGAGAGGCTCACGGGAGGCTCTCCGTTCTGTGTATTATGTAAGATCAGTGTTTTACGTAAACGCTCGACTGTGTTATCGACCACAGATTCGGGTGCATTGGGTAGCAGGACAGCAAATTCATCTCCCCCTATTCGAGCAACCAGGTCCTCAACACGAAATGTGCTTTTTAGAACTGTAGCTGCTCTCCGAAGCGTTTCATCACCAG
>CAYLOP010000037.1:0-21734 GCA_964385305.1 uncultured Anaerolineaceae bacterium
CCAGATCTTGCCACCCATTGCACACACTGCGGCGCTGATCTAGCGGAACACTCCGCAAGAGCCGTCGCCCTCGCCGAGATGCAAAGCAACCCCCGCGTCAGTCGTATCCGCGTAATCGTTGCGGCCGACGCCTGCCCAGCCTGCTGTGAGTTGGAGGGCGAGTATCCGAAAGACCAAGTCCCCAAGCTGCCCATTGAAGGCTGCTCACACCCCGGAGGCTGTCGCTGCTTCTATGAGCCTTTCCTGACGGATATCTATCCTTAACTTGCCGTGACGGTACATGCTGCTCAGACGATATATTCGCAAGCGGCAAAGTAACGAAACCGGGTTCATCCGGAAGCACCCCTAGAATTTCCTTTTCTCCGACCGGCTGTGGGCGATCGCGCTACAAACTGCATCTTGGATGGGTTTATTCGCCACTTGGTAACGTTTGAAAATAGTAATTCTATCCGTTCCCTCACCAGGAAGGGAACTGCCCAGCACGCGCCGCATCCCTCAGAACTGTGCGTTGACGATGCTTTGGGCGCTTCGATTTAACCTTGGACCCGAGGCTCACGACAGCGACACCTTGAGAGCCCGTCGCGGCCCGACCTTTGGCGTCTATGTGCGGCTATTCAGCTTGCTGGTGACGTTTTGTGTAAATATGAGATAGTATGCGCGTTGTACATGGAGGGTGGATCTAACTTTTCGCTCGCGAATGGTGCCTTTGTCCCGCCGTTAGTCCGAGTTCGAGAACATGCTGACCCTTTGAGACAAACGCTTTAACCCTCATCCCCCTGCTCCTCGCTCCGCTTGCCCGCCTCAGCAAGCTTCCTCGCGAGATCCAACGCCTGGGCGCGTGTCTCGATCTCACCGGCCGCCTGCGCTTCAAGGATGCTCTCCAAGATCATCCCGAGACCGGGTCCAGGGGCGAGGCCAAGCTCGTGAATCACCTCATCGCCTCGTATCAGGGGGACAGGTTCAATGCGCTGCTCCCTCTGATCAAAGAACGCTTCCAACAACGTCCGAGCCACTTCGATCCGAGCTGACCAATCATCTTGCGGCGCCGGCGGTGTATAGGTGCCCAGGAAATCAGCCAGGGAAAGCATCACGACATCGACACCTTTTTCACCCGTATCGCGGAAGAAACGGTAGATCGCTCTGCGCGTCAGTGGCATCGATTCTTGTAGGAAAACCGGGCGCATATGGTTTTCCACAATACATTTCAGATCCTGGATCTCTTGGTTGCTGAAGTGCAACGCCCGCGCCCTCACTTCGACCAACTCCGCACCGGTTCGCGCGTGGTCGAAGAAACGGATCCTGCCATCGGCTTCAAACACCCGTGAGCTGGGCTTTCCGCTGTCATGATACAGCGCAGCGACGTTGAGCAGGTGGCGCACGCAGTTGCCCGTTCGAAGCTGGCGTTCAAAATGGGCGGTCAGACGCTCACGATACCTTCCAAGCCGGAGTGACACTTGAGCGAGGAGGAGGTTAGCGGCTTCCTCTGGATCGTGTTTTGGCCCCAGCAATGTGAGCAGTTCATCCAGTTGGTTCATCACAGAGATCGTGTGTTCGAATCCGTCATACACATGCGGTGGAGGCTGCATCAGACCACGCAGTGGGACAATTTCTGGGAAGAGAAACTCAAGCAAGCCAAGGTGGTCGAGCAAGCGTATTGCCCGTCCAGGTTCGCGGATGCCCATAAGCTTCATCATCTCATCCCGCAGACGTTCGGGAGAGATGGTGCTCAATTTCGGACCTGCTTCTCGGACCTGAGTGATCGTTTCGGGCATGATCTGAAGATCAAACACAAGCCCAAATCGAGCAGCTCGCACGCCGCGCACAGGGTCATCCAACAGCGACTGCGTACTGCAGGCACGCAGTCGCTTGTCTTTGAGATCGCCCACACCGCCCGTGGGGTCAATCCACTCTGGTGGATCGGTGAGGCTTACCGCCAATGCATTGATCGTGAAATCGCGGCGGCGCAGGTCTTCCCGGATATCCTCGCCGCGCATCCTTGCAAAGTCAAAGGTTACACGATCTGGGATGCCCTCCCCGAGGACGACCCGCCCAGTTTCGCGCTCACTATCCAATGTGTAATAATTGCCGCCCAAATGGTTTGCGATCCTGCGCGCCACTCGTATGGCATCACCATCAACCACAAAATCGAGATCTGTCGTATGAAGTCCAAGCAGAAGATCACGCACTGCACCCCCGACGAGCCAAACCGGCGTATCGTCCGGTAGCAAAGGGATCAAGGAAACAACCTTTGAGGGGATCTTTAACGGAGGCAACATAACGTCGAATCAAGCTATTCCGGTGTGATGTATTTATCCGCGCGCACCACGCCGATGAAGGGCAGATTGCGATAATACTCGTCCAGATCGAGGCCGTAGCCAAAAACGAACTTGTTCGGAATGGTGAAGCCGCGATAATGGATCGGGACCTCGGCCTCCCTTCGTTCAGCCTTATCAAGCAAAGCACAAACGCGAAGCGTGCGTGGACGGCGTGTCTTCAGGAAGTCCAACACGGAGGCGATGGTAAAGCCGCTATCGATGATGTCCTCAACCAATAATACATCGCGACCTTCGATCGGCGTCGTCAGGTCCAGTTTAATCTGGACATTCCCGGTGGAATGGCGGACCCCCACGCCGTAAGAAGTCACCGCCATGAAATCGACGTGGTGTGGGATGGAGATGGCACGCATCAAATCCGCTAGAAACATCACACCGCCCCGCAGGATACAGATAAGTAGGAGGTCCTTCCCTGCATAATCGCGGCTGATCTCTTCTCCTAGCTCTCGAATGCGCGTTTGCAATTCCTTTTCAGGGATGAGAATCTCTTCCAGAAGATCCTGATAATCCTGCATTCTCAATCCTTGGGTACCTCATGATGCTCACGGCACCGTGCCTCATACATCTCACTCGCGCCGACGATCACGATTGGATCATCATAATGAGCAGGATGCCCATCGATGAGCCGCTGCGTCCGTGATGCGGCATCGCCACACACCATGCAAATCGCATGCAGCTTCGCGACCTCTTCCGCTTTCGCCATTAGCTCTGGGATCGGGCCAAAGGACTCTCCACGGAAATCCAAATCCAATCCAGCGACGATCACGCGGATGCCACGATCCGCTAACACCTGCACGACATCGGAGAGTCCCTGATCGAAAAACTGCGCCTCATCAATCCCAACGACTGTCGTGTTATCCTGAACAAGTTCGGCAATTGCATCGGCGTTCTTAACGGGTGTCGCCTCAAACTCCGCCCCAGCATGGGATGCGAGCTTTTTCTGGCCGTAGCGCGTGTCTAGGCTGGGCTTAAAAACTTGTATATTCTGGCGTGCAATCTTGGCGCGCCGCAGCCGTCGAATGAGTTCATCCGTCTTGCCGCTGAACATGGAGCCACAGATCACTTCCACTCTGCCGTATCGGTGCTGCATTTTAACCTCGTGTGTTTGGACGAATAGAAACGGGCAGGCGATCCTCACCTGCCCAAAGTGTACACCAGGGTTGTATGGGTGCAAGCCCTGCTTTTAGCTCGCTTCCTCTTCTGCTTCTTCCGGAAGCATATATCCTCTGTGTTTGAGGTTGCGCTTTAAGTCTGCAAGACTTTTCCGACCGAATCCATCGATCGCCAAAAGCTCAGAATCGCCCACTTCCAATTTCTCCATGATCTGACCAACGGTTTCAATGCCAGCCTGTGTCAAGGTGCCTTCGGTGCGTTTTCCGAGCTCAAGCTCTTGGATCGACAGATCAGGTGAGGTGCGCGCAGCATCACGGTCTTTTTGATCCGAGATATATTCTTCACGCGCCTGTAATCGCTTGTAGAAGCGATCAACCTGCCCTTCGGTATCAACAATGCGCTGCTCACCCGTGTAAAACGGATGGCATTTCGAGCAAACGTCGGTCTGGATCAGTTCGGTTGTGGAACCTGTTTGCCACGTATTTCCACAAGCACAGACCACGGTTGCATTTGGATAATATTTCGGGTGTATCCCCTGCTTCATAGGGTGGTTTCCTCCCCGGTTTGAACTCGTCGCCCCTAGCATGCTGATCCCCGGGGTGGACTCAGCGGGCTGGGTACGACTGCTCAGGGTATGCGAATCAAGTTACTCAGTCACCACGTTGACGCGCTTGCGCCCGCCACGCTTGTAGTCAAACATCACGACGCCATCGGCTGTGGCGAAGAGTGTGTCGTCGTTGCCGCGTTTAACGTTCAGGCCTGGATGGATTTTCGTGCCGCGTTGGCGAACGAGGATGTTGCCGCTGATCACACGCTCTCCACCGTATTTCTTGACGCCAAGCCGTTTTGATTGACTTTCTCGCCCGTTGCGGCTCGTCCCGCCGCCCTTCTTATGAGCCATAATAAACCTCTACGTTCTTACTTCTTGTCTGCTTTCTTCGTCTTCGAAGAGGAACTCTTGCCCTTGCTCTCAGCTTTGGCGCCTGTTGCCTCACTTTTAGATGCCGTCGTTTTGCCCTTTGTTTCAACCTTCTTAGGCTTAGCCTTCGCCTCGGCTTTCTTGGGCTTGTCCTTCGCCTCCGTCTTCTTGGGTTTGCTCTTTTCGGCTGCTTTCTCCGTCGAAGTTTCGGCTTTCTTTACTTCTGCAGCGTCCTCTCCCTTAGAAGCTTTCTTCTCTTCCGCAGCTTCTTTGCCAGGTTTTGCTACAGCAATGTCCTCGATCGCAACCTGAGTATAGCGTTGTCGATGGCCTTGCTTCCGGCGATAACGCTCCTTAGGAATGTACTTAAAAACAATAATCTTCTTCGCTTTGATCTGATCGACGATCGTGCCCTTCACCTTTGCCCCTTGCACACTGGGAGCACCAACCGCAACGTCCTTGCCATCGACAACCAGCAACACTTTCTCAAATGTGATGGATTTACCAACATCAAGAGGAAGTCGATCGACCTCAACCGTCTCGCCCTCTCGAGCGATGTATTGTTTTCCGCCCGATTCAACTACGGCGTACTTCATCCTTTACCCTCCAGCTTCGCTTCACCGTCAGGCTCGCGCTTTCGCCAGCAGACGGGGAAGTTGGGGATTCATGCGACCGCCCCAACCCTATAGGTGGGGCAGGCTGCGGGATTATAACCAGCAGCCCTTCGACTGTCAATGCTTCACAGCCGCCTAATCAGCGGCCACCGACTCGGCATCTTCCACAGGCGCCGGGACTTCCGACTCTGATTCGGGTTCCAAACCAGCTTCCACCATCCGTTCCAAACGCTCATCATGCAAGGCTACAACAGCCCCAGGAAAGCCTGTGCCAGCGGGAATGAGCGCGCCGATGATCACATTTTCCTTTAAGCCCCGCAGGTAGTCCACATTACCTTCGATCGCTGCGCCAGCTAATACCTTGATGGTGTGCTGGAAGGAGGATGCAGAGAGGAAGGATTCAGTGCTTAGGGATGCTTTCGTCACGCCTAAGAGAACCTGGAGCGCACGGGCAGTATGTTTGCTTTCACGCAGCATCTGTTCGTTAAGACGTCTTAGGAACTGTCGGTCGATCAAATCACCCGGCAAGAGCTCTGTGTTTCCTGGCTGCGTGATTTGAACCTTCGACAGCATCTTTCGGATGATGACCTCAAAGTGCTTGTCGTTGATGTTCTGACCTTGCGAACGATAAACCTTCTGAACCTCAGTGAGCAGGTAGCGTTCACAAGCCTCTCGCCCCAGGATGCGGAGAATGCGATGCGGGTTTAGGGAACCCTCGGTGAGTTGCTTCCCAGCTTCGATCTTCTCTCCGTCCTTGACGTTTAGCCGTGCGCTAGCCGGGATATCATACTCCTCTTCATCCACTCTGTCGTAAGCAACGATGACCTTCCGGTCTTCCAGGCGAACCCGTCCGGCATGGCTGGCGACAATCGTTGAATCGCCGCGCTTGGCGATGAGAGCCCCATCATCAATCTCCTCGCCATCCTCTACTTTCAATGCCCAATTTCCAGGCAGAGAGTATTCATCCTGCAAAAGTTCACTGTGGACCACACGCACGATTCGCGGGCCATCCGGGACATCGGGTTTCTTGATCTGAACCGTTCCGGCAATCTCGGAAACCACCGCCTCACCCTTGGGCTTTTTCCGAGCTTCAAACAACTCTTCAACACGTGGTAGACCGGTGGTGATATCACCACCGGCAGCAACGCCGCCGGTATGGAATGTCCGCAGTGTGAGTTGCGTGCCAGGCTCGCCAATGGATTGTGCAGCGACGATTCCGACCGCAGATCCTTCCTCGACCAAGTTGCCGCGACCCAAGTCCATGCCATAACACGTTTGGCAAAGCCCAAACTGTAGTTCACATGTGAGAGGGGAGCGAACATATACTTCCGGGATGCCCACTTCAATGATCTTCCGGGCGAGCTCAAGGGTGATCATCTCGTTACGTTTTAACAAGGTTTCACCGCTCTCGGGATCGACAACACGCTTGGCGACATTCCGCCCAAGGATCCTCGTATAAAAATCTTGTTTGGCGACATCATCCGATTCTCGAATCCAGATGCCCTGATCGGTGCCGCAGTCGCCATCGTTGATGATCATATCCTGCGCGACATCCACGAGCCGCCGGGTCAGATACCCTGCATCGGCGGTACGCAGAGCAGTGTCGGTCAACCCCTTACGGGCGCCGTGCGTGGAGATGAAATACTCAAGTGTGTTGAGCCCGTCACGGAAATTCGAGCGAATGGGCAGCGGGATAATGCGTCCGGCGGGATCTGCCATCAAACCGCGCATCCCTGCCAGCTGCGAAATCGGTTGGAAGCCACCTTTTGTCGCGCCCGATAAGGCCATCGTGCTCAGGTTTCCGGCCGGATCCATGCGCTCCTTCACAGCCGTCGCCACATCCTGTGTAGCTTGCTGCCAGAGCTCGATGATGCGTTCATTCTGCTCCTGTTGGGTGAGCAGCCCGCGCTGGTAGTCTGCTCGAATGGCTTCCGCCTCATCCAGCGTACGCGCGATGATCTCAACGCGATCCTCAGGAACCGTGATATCGGAAACCGCGATAGTCGTGCCGGATCGGGTTGCAAATTCGAATCCGATATCCTTGATCGCATCAACGACTGCCGGCGTGCCATCTTCCCGCAACAGATGGTAAATCTTGCTCACCAGATCCTGGATGGCGCTTTTATCGAGTACGCGGTTCACAAAGCGCATTTCTTCCGGCAGAATGCGGTTGAACATTACACGCCCCACAGTTGTTTCTATGATGCCCTTCTTCGCCTCCGGCAACCTCGCCCCTTCATCGTCGTACCAGGTCTCGGCCATGATCTTGATCGGTGTATGAATCCCGACCTGGCCTAAGGAGTAGACCATCTCGACTTCATCCATATCCGCGAACGCCCGCCCGGCTCCACGTTGCTCTTTTCCTTCAACTCCCATTGTCAAGTAGTAGACGCCAAGCACCATGTCTTTGGTAGGCCCAACGACCGGTTCGCCGTCTGCCGGTTTCAGGAGGTTCCGGCTAGAGAGCATGAGATCACGCGCCTCATGCACTGCTTGACGCGAGAGTGGTAGGTGAACAGACATCTGATCCCCGTCGAAGTCGGCGTTAAACGCCGAACATACCAGGGGATGGAGTTGTATGGCTTTGCCCTCGACGAGAACCGGTTCAAAAGCTTGAATTCCAAGACGGTGCAGTGTAGGCGCACGATTGAGCAATACAGGGCGATCCTTGATGACCTCTTCAAGCACTTCCCAGACTTCCGGGCGCTCGCGCTCAATAATCCGCTTAGCGCCTTTCACATTCGCGGCATAGTTATAGGCCACCAACTTGCCGATCACAAAAGGCCGATACAACTCAAGCGCCATGGTCTTCGGAAGACCGCACTGATAAAGCTTGAGATGTGGGCCGATCACGATCACCGATCGGCCGGAGTAATCCACGCGCTTGCCCAGCAGGTTGCGGCGGAAGCGTCCCTTCTTGCCCTTCAACATATCGCTGAGCGACTTCAACTCTCGCCGGCCGCGCCGGGAGAGCGCTTTCCCGCGCTGGGCATTATCGATCAAAGAGTCAACAGCCTCCTGGAGCATGCGCTTCTCGTTGCGCACGATCACATCGGGCGCACCCAGTTCAACCAGACGTTTGAGGCGATTATTCCGATTGATCACACGGCGGTAGAGATCATTGAGATCTGAAGTCGCAAACCGTCCACCATCGAGCTGAACCATGGGACGTAAGTCAGGCGGGATGACGGGAAGGACCGTTAGAATCATCCATTCCGGGTTGTTCCTCGAACGGTGGAATGCTTCCACAACCTTCAAGCGTTTCGTAGCCTTCTTCCTGCGCTGCTTGCTGCGTGTTGTCCGCACTTCTTCCCAAAGTTCCTTCGCAAGCTTTTCAAGATCCAACTGCTTCAGGATGTCGTAGAAGGCTTCTGCACCCATATCCGCACGAAAGACTTGCCCCCACTTGGTCTTGAGTTCACGGTAACGACTTTCGCCTAAGAACATCATGGGGCGGATGCTGAGTACTTCCTCGCGATCGATCTTTAGCTCCTCTGCAGGATCTGAGGCTTCTTCATCCGAGGAAGTTCGCAGGCCTGAAATCGCAAGATCTGCCCCCGCCTTAACCTCCTCGATTTCAATGCTCAATTTTTGGAGTTCACTATCGCGGCGCTCTTTGAGCTCGTCTTCGATGCTTTCCAGACGCTTCTTTACTGCATCCTGAACGACCGTGATATGGTCATTCGTGATGGTCTCCCCTTTGTCTGCAACCAGAATATCCATCGCTTCAAAGCGGATCGGTGTTCGAATCGTCTTCCCAAGCTTGTCGCTTAAGCTGCTCTCCAGACGCTGTCCCTCGCGGATGACTGGCTCGATCTTTGTGGCGACCTCTTCCTCGTAGGTCTCCTGGAGCGTACGCTTCCTGTTCTCAATCTCCTCCACTTGCTGCTTGAGATTGGTTTTGACCTCCGTGATTTTTTGCTTAAGCGCCTCCGCTTGTTCTCTCTCAAGGAGCGTTATCTCATCGTCTACCCGCTTTAGGGCTTTGCGTCTCGCATCCTCATCCACATGGGTGACAATATATTGTGCGAAATACAAGACACGATCAAGATTTCGACGAGAAACATCGAGTAGCAAGCCCAGGTAGGATGGCACACGTCGCGTATACCAAACATGTGCGACCGGTGCAGCCAATGCGATGTGCCCCATTCGTTCCCTACGAACCGAAGAACGCGTCACTTCAACGCCGCACTTTTCGCATGTGATCCCTTTGAAGCGGATGTTCTTATACTTGCCGCAGTAACATTGCCAATCCTTGGTAGGGCCAAAGATCGCTTCACAGAAAAGACCGTCTTTCTCCGGCCGCAATCGACGATAATTGATGGTCTCCGGTTTAAGAACCTCACCATACGACCAGCTGAGGATCGTTTCTGGCGATGCCAGGCTAATACGCAGTGCTCGAAACCCCTTAGCTTCCACTAAATATTCCTCCATTGCCGTCACGGAACCTTGGTCGAAAACGTTGAGTGGCTGTCACACTGGAACAAACGTGCTATTCGGAAGGCAAAGTAAAACAAGCGCATGAGGCCAGTCTTCCTCAAGCGCTCTTTTGCGCCGACCTCCCACATTTTCTGTCGATAACATATAAATTATATTAGAAGATCGCTTTGTGTCAAGGGAAGTGCACCTTATTGCAGAATCTCAATCTACAATGGTGGATTTGGTGTATATCCCAAATCAAAGCTGAATTGACCCCCTACTTTGGTTGCTTTAAGCCTCCCGTGCCTTTTAGTGGCCCTGCCCAGGCTCCTGGGAATAGGTCAAGCGCCCTTTCCGCAGCACGGATAATATGCAGGTCCTTGTCAAACTTCCTGCCTTGGATCGCGAGCTGTGCCTCTGTTGTATGCCACTCAACGAGACGAAGCAGGGCGACCATGCGAGAGCGACTATTATCACTTTCAATGGTTTTTTCCTGCTCGTGTATATAACCAGAGCGAGGGTTTTCAAGTACCTCGATTAACACCGGGATAACCGCAGTATGGTCCATATGCGCCAAATACTGTGCAGAATCATGCGCGACGTCAAGATCGGCCACTCGCATTACGCGAAAACGATGGAGTTGAATCATCGTCAGGATGGCAAGCTCACGCACGATGGGATCTTCATCATCTATCACAGCTCCGAGTTCTGCTAACACATCATCATTCTGTGCCATACCACGTCGATTGGCGAACGACACTGCTTCCCGTTGTCGAATCGCGACATCACCCCTGCGCAGGTCGTATTCAATGCGAGCGCGCTCGATTAACCGCCCAACCGCTGTAAGCTGCTTTAACTCGGGTTCACTTTGAAGTTTGGAGAGCTCTTCTTCGGGGAGATCGAGGATCTCTAAAGTTCTTGTGATCGCATCCTTAAGAGATTCGTCGCTCACTTCGAGAAGCTCATTGAGATAAGCGCGTAGTCCCTCTCGCCCCCCCTGATGCATCACCGCACGTGCCCGTTCACGCCACAGGTTGACCTCATCAGCGATCTTCTGCTGCTGCGTACGCAACTCTTGCTGCTCGCGACGGGACTGCTCTCGCTCTTCCCCGCGCAGCTCTAGGAGTAACTTCCCGATCTCATCGATCCGCTCGGCCAAGGCGATGAATTCATGTTGAACGGCGTCTGCTTTTTGATTCAGTGCTTCTTGCAAGGGGCGAAGTCCAAGTCCAAACACAGATTCCACACTCCTTGATATCAGGCATACCCTGAAGGATTCTTACAATGACGACGATCAAAAAATGTTGTTCCCTTTGCAGACAGCCCAACTTCGTGGGTCTAAACAATACTCCTTCCTGAACGCTGCTCCTTGCTGGGTTAGACCTCCAGACTCGATCATGCCCCGAAACACAGTATAGTGAAGGTCTCCCTCCACGTCAAATAATCCACATGTACCAAGCGGCCTCGCCTCCAGATCCCACACCCTTCACGCACGATGCAATCTCGCGAACGAATAACTTTTTGATGGTATAGATTGACGGAAGTCCTGCAAGCGAATAAAATAATCGTACATTAAATTTGCCGGGGAGGAGAATTATGGCGCGTATTATCGATATTGAAGGTGTTGGTACCGCGTTCGCCAATAAACTCAATCGAGTGGGGGTGAGGACAACGCAGCGCTTGCTAAGCGTGGCCGCCCACAAGCGAGGGCGGGAGGATCTCGCGGTGCAAATCGGAATCCCCGAGAAACTCATCTTGGAATGGGTGAACCTGGCCGATCTCATGCGCATTAAGGGTGTAGGCGAAGAGTATAGCGACCTGCTTGAAGAGGCCGGTGTAGATAGCGTTAAAGAGTTGCGCAACAGAAATCCAGAGAATCTCTTCACCTCCATCCTCAAAACAAATGAGCAAAAACGTTTGGTTCGACGCCCTCCGTCGTTAAAGCAAATCAAGAGCTGGGTTAAGCAGGCGAAATCTCTTCCTCCAGTGGTCACACACTGACAGGACAATAACAAGAACAAAGAATCCAAAGGGTCGTAGCAGGCTTTCATTTAACGCGCCTTCCAGCAGTCAAATAGCGTGTCTGAAGCGCTTGGAGAGCCTGATCGGCTCAGACCACGCCTGCATACTCAAGCGGCTTGCAGGCGTGCGCTACGCTGTATGTACCATCGATGAGCGGGAACATGCAGACGCGCCGCTTTACGATCCATAGACCCAGATAATATCCAAAACGGTGAGGCATCATGCCCGCAGATATCAGGAGGCGAATCCATGCGGAGACCCTTATTCCAGACGGAAGACGGCCGCGAGGTACCTGCCGTAACCGAACAAGAGATGCGTGACGTCGATCGCATTACCATGGATGATTTCGGTTTGGGGATCCTCCAAATGATGGAGAACGCGGGTCGAAATTTGGCGGAGCTTGCCGTGAAAATGGTTGGTGACTCACCCGACTCAATTGCAGTGCTCGCGGGATCCGGAGGGAACGGGGGTGGCGGTCTTTGCTGCGCGAGGCACCTGCACAATCGTGGATTTAAAATTCATATCCTGCTCAGCAAATCAGCTGATTCACTGCGGGGTTCAGTGAAAGCGCAGTTGGACATCCTCCTCCATGCAGGCCTCCTCCCAGCCTCGCCCTCAGATGCTGCTCAGGTGATACAAGATTCTACGTTGGTCATCGACGCATTGATCGGCTACGGCTTGCAGGGCGCACCGACGGGTACGACAGCAGCGTTAATCCAGCTTTGCAATCGTCACGCTTCCCGTGTGCTATCCCTCGATGTGCCCTCGGGCGTAGATGCAACGAGTGGCGAGACGCCAGGTTTTGCCGTCATACCTGAGAGAACCCTCGCCTTAGCGCTTCCTAAAACGGGGCTGTCCAAAATCGAAGGTGATCTCTATGTCGCGGACATCGGCATCCCGCCAGAAGTGTATGCGCGATTGGGCATCACGTTCGAGCCCTTTTTCAAGAATAGGTATTGGCTGCCCTTGATCAGAATCGATCAGCATTAGGACCGGATTTTGAGTACCTCATCTCCACTGAAGCGATCTATGTGCTTTAACTTAGGACTGCGTCCTCCGGCAGAGCTAAACGCATCGTCCCCCTACCCTACAACCATGGAGCGAAGGTTTTAGCATGATCATTCATCCGAACCAAATCCATTTCGGTCTTCGCCACCTTCCTGTATAATCCGTCACGTGATGGAATCACAAGAACGCACCGTCTCACCCTATAAGCGGACGGAAGACCATTTTGAACCCAGCTTCCGCCCTCGGTTTCTGTGTGAGATCATCAACCAGGAACGCGTCACCGAGAATCTGTTGATCCTCATCGAAGCCGCAAAAGCCCGAGGTGAGGCCCTCGACCATGTTCTTTTCTACGGTCCACCCGGGTTGGGGAAGACAACACTCGCACACGTTCTCGCGAACGAAATGAACGTCGCCATCAAGGCCACGTCTGGACCGGCGATCGAGCGTGCAGGTGATCTGGCTGCGATCCTGACCAACCTGCAGGAGAACGACGTCCTCTTCATCGATGAAATCCACCGCCTTGGCCGGGCCGTAGAAGAGATCCTTTACCCGGCCATGGAAGATTACGCACTCGACATCATGATCGGGAAAGGCCCCAGCGCCCGCATCATTCGCCTCACACTGCCCCGTTTCACCGTCGTCGGCGCTACGACGCGCCTCGCCCTCCTCACAGCACCGCTGCGCTCACGTTTCGGCGCCATCCATCGCCTCGATTTCTACGATACAGCCGCCATGGAAGCGATCGTCGACCGCGGCGCTCAAATCCTGCAGGTAAACATCGATGAGGGCGGCACATCGGAGATCGCGTGCCGCGCGCGCGGCACCCCACGCGTGGCCTTGAGATTGCTGCGGCGGGTTCGAGATTTTGCCCAGGTTCGGGCGGACGGACGCATCACACGCCCTGTCGCCAGCGACGCACTCGCACTGCTCGAGATCGATAAGCTGGGCTTGGACGACGTCGACCACCGTATTTTGGTCACCATCATCAAGAAGTTCGGCGGAGGCCCGGTCGGACTGCAGACGATCGCGGCCTCCATCAGCGAAGAGCCCGACACCATCATGGATGTGATTGAGCCTTACCTGTTGCAGCTAGGCTTTATCGAGCGTACGCCGCAAGGCCGTCAAGCCACGGCACGAGCCTATGTGCATCTCGGATTACGCCCACCCACCGAGTCTCAACCTCATCTGCCCGACTTATAGAACAACTGCCATGCCGGATATCACCTCTATCGCACGATGGTTAATCATCCTGGGACTCATTCTCGCAGCCTTGGGTGGTGTACTCCTGGTGCTCAATCGCCTGGGTTGGCCGATTGGACGGCTGCCAGGTGACTTTCAGTTCAAGTTCGGTGAGACTTCATGCTTCATCCCCATCGCAAGTTCGATCTTGTTCAGTCTGCTGCTTACCCTGATCCTGAATCTCATCTTCCGTTGGTTGAAATAGCACACCGTGCGCACATCTGATTTCGATTATGAACTCCCCCCAGAGATGATCGCACAGCGACCTGCAGCGCCGCGCGATTCATCGCGCCTCATGCTGTTGGATAGAAGGTCTGGCGTCTTGAGCCACCACAGCTTTCGAGACTTGCCGAAATTCCTTTCCCCTGGAGATGCCCTGGTCCTTAACGAGACACGCGTGATCCCGGCAAGACTGATCGGTCATAAGATCCCCACCGGCGGGCGCGTCGAAGTGTTGCTGCTCAGGCGTCGCTCGGAACAAACCTGGGAGGCGCTCGTCGGAGGAAAAGGCGTAAAGGCTGGACAGCGGATAGATTTATCTGGGAAGACGGAAGCCGAGATCCTTGAAGAATTAGACGGGCCTCTCCGTGTTGTTCGTTTCGCCGCCCCGATCTCGCCCCTCCTCGAAGAAGTCGGGGAAATGCCGCTCCCCCCCTACATCCACACACCGCTCAGGAATCGCGAGGAATACCAAACCGTTTTCGCTCGCTATCCAGGATCCTCTGCTGCACCCACAGCCGGTTTACACTTCACGCCGCAAATGCTGGAGGGAATCGAAAGTCAGGGAGTGAGGGTCATCAAGATCACCCTGCATGTCGGACTGGACACCTTCGCTCCCGTACGCGAGGGGGATCCCGAGCATCACACGATCCACCGCGAATGGTGCCAGGTGTCATCGGAAGCTGCGAATGCTCTCAACACAACGAAAGAAACCGGTAAACGGATCATCGCGGTCGGAACAACCTCCACGCGCGCGCTTGAAACCGCTGCCCTTCGTTCTGACGGAGATCATCTTGTAGGAGCATTTGAAGGTCCAACGGACCTCTACATCCTCCCCGGCTTTCAATTCCAGGCTGTGGATGCGATGGTCACCAATTTCCACCTACCACGCTCCACGCTCCTGATGATGATTTCGGCGTTTGCTGGAAGAGAGCTCATGCTGCGTGCCTACGATGTCGCCAAAGCCGAGGGATACCGCTTCTACTCCTTCGGTGACGCGATGCTTATCCTGTGATTGACTCCACTTCTTTCCTGTGAGATACTTTTTTTACATACAGGACCCATGAAACGTCCTGCGCATTACCATCTTTTCAAAGAGGAGGTGGTGCCTATGAGTAAGAGTGGAAGTAAACGCGCTGCGGCATCCCTCCTCGTAATTGGATAAGGATGCCGCAGCACACCGAAGGGCCGTCCGCAGGGGCGGCTCTTTCTCTGTAAGGACTGAGGATGAAAAATCTTCCCCTGGGCAAATTACCCATCGACCTGCTCGCAAACCTGCTTGAGCGCCATCGGATACCGGACCCACGCGTGCTGCTCGGCCCCGGCATCGGTCTGGACTGCGCCGTGATCGATTTTGGGGAGCGGTTGCTCGTGGCGAAGTCCGATCCGATCACCTTCACCGCGCAGGACCTCGGCTGGTACGCCATCCACGTGAATGCTAACGACATCGCCACGACTGGCGCACGCCCACGCTGGTTTCTCGCCACACTGCTGCTTCCCGAAGGCGACACGGATGAAGCACTCGTGAGCACCATCTTCGAACAGATCCACGACGCCTGCCAGGCACTAGACATCGCATTGATCGGCGGGCACACCGAGGTCACCTCCGGGATCGATCGCCCGATCCTGGCGGGTACGATGCTTGGCGAGGTGGCGCGCGAGCGCCTGATCACCCCACGCGGCGCACAACCAGGCGACAGGCTCCTCCTGACCAAGGGCATCCCAATCGAAGCCGCCAGCATCCTCGCACGCGAGTACGCCCACCGCCTCGCTGATCTTCCCGAGGAGACGATTGCACGCGCGAAAGAATTCCTGCACAACCCCGGGATCAGCGTCGTACCGGAAGCTATGGCGGCGGCGGAAAGGGGCGGTGTGACATCCATGCATGATCCCACTGAAGGAGGGCTCGCATCCGGGCTGTGGGAGCTGGCCTATGCTGCAGGCGTCGGAATCGAAGTCGACAGGACTGCCATCCCCATCCTTCCCGAGGCCGCTGCGATTTGTAAAGCGCTCGCTGTTGATCCCATGGAAGCCATCGCCTCAGGCGCGCTTCTTCTGACCGTTCGCCAGGGATCTGTAATGGAAGTTACGGCTGCGATCGAGGCGTGTGGGATCGAGGTCTCCCTGATTGGTCAGGTCACGCACGGTCAAGGTGTGATGATTCGCAGAGAAGATGCGCTGCATCCCCTCCCGCTCCCCCCTCGCGACGCCCTCGCACAGTTGTTGGAGCAGGACTCATCTTGAGCGAGAATGGATTGGCATCCAACGAGGAAGTCCTCTCACAATTGTCGATAATCGATCTAATGGAAACGATGGATTCTTATGGGGGATAGCAACCTGGCTGGGATCCGTGAAGTGGACCAGCTCAAAGCGCTGTTAAACGATGTACTGCGCGACGTACATTAATCCGGCAAGGAGAGCGGTCAACGCGAACTGTGAGGCCGCAAAAACCGCAACCCCCCAGCGCATCGTCAACTGCGAGCATGCCCCTCCTAGGAGAACATAGATGGCGGCCATGGTGAGGGTGGCCAAGATCGCGGGCGCGTTGGGAAGCAGCAAACCGACAACCCCTCGGGAGACCGCACGCAGCATGTAACCCTGCCACTCCGGAAGGCAAGCATCTTCCGGCGGTGGGGCAAGTCGTTGGTAGGCCAGGCCTTCACGACATGTGGCATCATTGGCCAGCATGATCTCTGACACACCGGCCTCGATCAGAAAGATCGCCGCCGCCAGCAGCATTGCGACCGCAAGTCGTGTGGGTATCACTGCCACTTTGTGGGTTTCCATAGCCTCGATGATCCCTTCGCCCTACCTGAGGTAGGTCTGCCGAACCATGCCATTCGGCGTCACACCCCGACACATATCCCCATACTTCGGGCTGTCTGAACCGCATCGCCCTGCGGATCGACCCGTTTGGGCTGCGCAAGCGCTTCCTTCAAGCTGGTATCCACAATCTCAGTCCCGCGCAGAGCGACCATACGACCGAACCCTCCCTCCGCAGCCAATCTCACCGCAGCACCGCCGAAGCGCGTTGCCAGCCAGCGATCGAAGGCAGTCGGCGATCCACCTCGCTGCAGATGCCCAAGTACCGTCACCCGCGTCTCCATCTTGGTCACCTCGCTCACGCGAGTCCCCACGATGTAGCCAACGCCCCCCAAGCGACCAGCCACGATTTCATCGCCAATGCTCGCGAAGACCTGCTCCCCTCCTGCCGGGTGCGCGCCTTCTGCGGCTGCAATGATGCTGAAACGGCGTCCTGCTTCCGCTCGGGCTTCGATCTTCCCACAGATGCAATCCTCATGGAAGGGTATCTCTGGTAGGAGGATCACATCCGCACCGCCAGCCACACCGGCATGCAGCGCGATAAACCCAGTATCCCGGCCCATCAATTCCACCACCATGACGCGGTGATGCGCTTCTGCGGTGGTATGCAGCCGGTCAATCGCCTCGGTGGCGAAATTCAACGCGCTGTCGAATCCAAAGCTTACATCCGTCCCACCCACATCATTGTCGATCGTCTTCGGAACGCCGATGACCGGGCATCCTTTCTCATGCAGTTCCTGCGTGATACGAAGTGTGCCGTCCCCGCCCACCACGATCAGTGCGTGCAGGTTCAAGGCGAGGATCATGCGCACGACTTCGTCGGAGCGGTCCTCGATCACTTCGACCCCGTCCTGCATGACTTTACGAGCGAAAGGGTTGCCCCGATTGGCCGTTCCGAGGATCGTGCCGCCGCGCGGCAGGATGCCGCGCACCGCTTCAGGCGTTAGATCCAAGATGCCGCTTCCTTCCAGCAAGCCATCATAGCCATCACGGATGCCCAAGACCTCGCAGTCGTGATCGTGTTTCGCCACTTTCACAACCGCGCGGATCACAGCGTTGAGCCCCGGCGCGTCGCCGCCGCCTGTAAGGATGCCAAGCCGTTTCATGGATCACCTCGTAGCGCGTACTTCATGGCTCACCGCTTACGGGATGAGCGCGATGCATTCTACATCGAAACATGGAAATGGGTCTCATCGGGACTTCGTGTGGGGGAACGGCAGCCATCAAGCTTCCAGGCTTACAGCGTCCGCGTCCTCTTCCGATCCGCCAACGTCGATGATCGAGCGCACCGCTCCCATGGGTCGCAGCCCCAGCGCCATCATCCCAATCCCGCCGGTGATACCCAACGCAACGACGTTGTAGGCGTGATAGAGGATGACCACGCTCGCCGCGCCAGCCTGCCCGACTCCGAGCCCACCGAACACGAGTGAGCCGAAAGCCTCCATGCTTCCCACGTAGCCAGGCGCGCCGGGGACGAGGAAGGTCAGCGTGAAGAGCGCGAAGCCCGTGAGGACGAGTGGGAGGGATATCGCGATGGAGAGGCTGCGGAAGAGCAGATAGAAGAGAACACCATCCATTAGTGCCGTGAGTAGCGAAACGCCCAGGATGGGCGCCAGATCTCTTGGCTTACGCCGCACAGCACCAAATCCTTCCAAGAAACTCGCCATGAAGCCCAGAAGCCGGTTTCGCAGCGTTTCATCCACCCTCTCGGGTAGGATCCGCGAAAACAATGCCATGACCCGATCGCCAAAGAAAATCGCTGCTGCGATAAAAAGGACGAACCCCAAGAAAACCAACCCGGCTCCTAAGAGAACGAACGAGAGCTTTCCCCCGAGATTGATCCCTGCCAAGCCGCCAATCGCGCCGATGAGAAGGACCGCCAGTAAGTCGAATGACCGGTCGATGGCGATCGTGGGGAGCGAGGTCAGGATGGGGATGCGATGGCGCTGCCGGAGGAACAGGCTGCGTGCGACCTCGCCCGTTCGCAGCGGGATGATGAAGTTGATCAAGCTGGAAGCGACGCTGATGAGCCACAGATCCAGGAGGGGTACAAGATGGATAGGGCGCAAAATAATGCGCCAGCGCTGGCTTCGCAGCATGCTGCTGGAGATCCCGACCCCGGCCGCCAGCAAGACGATCAGCCAGCGTGCCTGGCGGAGCGATTCCGCGACCTCTCCCAGATCAACAAGGTACAGCCAGGCCGCGAGCAAACCTAAGCCCAAGACTGTTTGAATGATAATTAATCTGGCAGAACGGCTCATCGATACGCTGACCCTTTTCGAGATGTGAAATCTGTCCGGGAACGCTATCCTAAGCTGGAACGAAGAATCACGGATATCAAATGGTATCCCGATTATTTGGGATCTTCATTTACGCCGTCATCGAATGATTTGGTCCTGCGCCACCATTCAATGAGTTGGTCTGCTTCTTCATCATGGCTGTCCAACGTTTGATCGGGAATTTCAAGCTTCGCTATTAATGCTTGGACATCAGCCGTCTCACCAATCTCGATTTCAAGCTCCTCATGAACACTCGGAGGAGCCCCTTCGGCACCCATTGGCTCTTGAGGTCCTAACACGGAGCCAGAACGCCATCCAACCCACCGTGATTTTAAGCGATCGAAGATTCGCAGTCTCGGTTCCAGAACCCAACCCAGAAGTCCAAAACCACTGAGAATGGATAGGCCTATGCCTGCAATGCCAATCCAACCCAGGCTGATGTCCATCTCGATGATCGCCGCCTGCTCACCGACCTCCGGCAGCATGAGCAGCATCATCCCCGGTCCAGACCGGTAGATCGGCACGTCGACATCGCCCCCCCTGGTCTTCACCACGGCGCTCCAATAGGGCGCGTAGGCCTCCCGCCAGAGAAGTGTTGTGCCATGCTCAATAGGTCCCTGTATCTCAAAGAGGAGACGATCAGGGTAATCTCTCGCCACACGCGGCGAGTCTAATTCCGGTCGCGTCGGCGGCGGGGCAAGCCATTCGATGAGCTTCTTCATGAACGCCCGCTCCGCGTCGTTGTCATAGGTGTTGGCATGACCGATAAGGTTCATGCCTGACCAAACCACCTTGCCCTCGCCGTATTGGCCAGCAACGATGATGGGTCTTCCTTCAACGCTGAGGAGCGTTTCGCTCCACGCCCTGACCTCCCCTGAAGGGCAAGAGACGCTCCAGGCGCTTCCTTCCCAACTAAGCGGTGCAAAAGCATCCACACCACCCGCGACGTTGAATTCTGGAACTTCGATCGCATAGTTCTTGGTGACGCCTAAGTCCGTCCACTCGAGATTCTCGATTGGCAGAACCTCTGGTGCAGTCTCCAACTCCCAATCAGGCGTCCAGTATTGCCAACCCGTATCGACGTACAATGATCCACCGCTCTGGACATACTGCTCTAAAAGTCGCCATGCTTTCGTCTGGTTCTTGTATCCATAGCCATGGAGAAATACAACATCAAAACGACTAAGCTCCGCGAGCGCATAATCGTCGATATTGTGTGTTCCCTCCACAAGCGTCGCTTCTTCGTATCCTATCCCGCCTGCGACAAACGTTCGAAACACTTGATCGTAGATCGCATTCTCATATCCGCCAATGACCAAGAACGACGGGGCTCGTAGGAGACTGGCCATTTCCGGGGCGTCTAGATATTGGCGCACCTCCAGCAACGACTCCACTTCATTATCCAGGGGATGGACAATTGGCCATAGAATCGGATCATATTTCTCAATAGAATCGTGCGCACGATTCAGGAGCACATACTGGATTCCAAACCACTTGGCAAGTTCGTTGATCTGATGATAAGTCGCCTCGGTCTCGCCATAAAAGAGCCCCTGCTGGTAGCCCCACATGCCATGGATAATTGAGGCTTGGTAGTTATAGATGTTCACCATGGAAGCTTCAGAATATAGATTCAACCGCTGTGTTATCCCGCCGAGATTTGGCGAGACGTCCAGTCGTGTAAATTCGTCGAGCGTTAAGGATTGAGTGATCCCGAGGATTTCATCCTGCATGTACAAATCACCCGTCGTGCTTAGGATGAATTGCGGTTCGCATGCCACGGCCAGACCCTCGCCATCAAACCGAAACGGTAGTCCACCATCACTGCCTGGAGGACCATATCCAACACGCGATTTAAGGCCTTCAAATCTGATGACAACTAACAATGCAATTGTTAAAGCGAGAATCGCGGTCGCTCCCGCGCGAAGCATCTCCCCTAAAGCCCGAATCACCCTCGGAAACACCTTACCGCGCATGATCTTGGCGAGCAGGAATCCACCCAGATCGACAAGCATCTCCCCCGGTGCAAGCGCGCCATAGGCCGCTACAGCCGGCATAAGTACAAGCGCGATCAGAACCGGTCGATCCATAACCCTCGCCCATAGGAATTCAAAAATCCTGACCAACCCCGGCCATATCCCGGGCATCGCCACAAACAGGACGGCACCGACGCTGACCACGCCCCACGCGAAAGCAACCTTGCGTTTGATCAATCCCACAATCATGCCAATCAAAGCCAGGAGGACCACCGGGATGGCAAATGTCATGAGGTACGCCTCACTCAGTGGAGGTGTGATGCCCAACGTGGCGGGAAAATCATAGTACGAGAGACTGTTCCAAGTGTTGTAGCTCAATCCCTCACGATTGGCGATCGAATTTGCATGGTTCAATGGGACGAACCAGAAAGATGTGAGCGCAATGCCAATGACAACAGCAATCACCGCTCGCATAAAATGGACTGGTATTTTTCGGATGGCAAGCGAAAACCTAAAATGAAGAAACGGCTGGATAAGAGCATACAATCCAACAGCCATCGCAAAGCTGACGCCTGTACGAGGGTGCATCAGAAAGAGGATCGCATACATCAGCGCAGAAAGTAAAAACAGGATGCGAGAGTGCATGCGCTTTGCTGGATCGGGTGGCTGCAGTGACTGTGTGAGGAACGCATCGAAGCAAATAAACGTCCAAGGGAAGAACATCAACGAGACAGATTGTGCATAAAGGCCAATACGAACCAGCCAATCCCAAG
>CAYLOP010000038.1:0-21597 GCA_964385305.1 uncultured Anaerolineaceae bacterium
CCTAAAGGAATGCTAGAGGGCAATTCAATGTGGATTGATATCGATTTAATCTTGGTACGACAGATTCGAAGTCTGCGGAATTCAATGCGGAGATGAACACGCGCGAGCGGTCTTCGACTGTTGTGCCCACCGGTAGCGGTTTTAAACGCTATTCCGGCCCAACCATAGAACCCTAGTCATCAGGAGGGCAGCATGGAAGAAGAATACGGTATTACAGAAGCTCTAGGCATGATCGAATGTAAGAGCTACCCGGCCATGGTCGAAGCGGCTGATGCGATGGTCAAAGCCGCCAGGGTCGAATTGGTATCGTATGAGAAGACGGGTGGGGGCTACGTGACAGCCGTCGTTCGCGGCGATGTTGCCGCGGTTAAGGCAGCTGTCGAAGCAGGTGCTCGTGGGGCCGAGAAGGTAGGCGAATTAGTGGCCATCCACGTCATCCCGCGCCCTCACAAGAATGTCGATCGCACACTGCCCTTGGGTCGCCCGCCTGCTGAAGCTGAAAGTTAGGTATCTTTCGCCGAAGACCACCGGGTGAGGGTCACTGACCCTCACCCGAGCAAAGGCTGACAACATGATAGGGCGTGAAGAGGGCTCATCCAGAGACTTCGACTTTGGTTGGGTCGGAGCAGAACGAGGCTGCATCTTGCGCACCACAGTTCTTGGCCTCGAAGCTGGTTCTGTCGATCGAGAGAACGGAGTTCCCTATGCTACTAGGTAGAGTAGTGGGCACATTAGTCGCCACTCGCAAAGAGGAAAGCCTTGAGGGACTGAAGTTCCTGGTCCTCAAACAACTTGACATCGAGGGAGCGGAAACGGGTGGGTACCGCGTATGTGCGGACGCCATTGGCGCCGGCTTGGGCGAGGTCGTGCTCTATGCAACAGGCAGCGCTGCCCGTCAGACCAAACGTACCCATCAACGTCCTTGCGATGGCGTGATCATGGCGATTGTTGACGTGCTCGAAGTAGACGGCGTGGTGAAATACGATAAGTCTGAGGAAGGCTGATGATTGACGACGCACGTATCGATGCTATCGTCCAGCAGGTGATGGCGGAACTTCGACAAGGTGAACGCGTGCGCCATGGCCCATTGCCAGAGCCGCCTGTTCGCACCGGTGAGCCAGCGCCGTCACCACCTCTGCGTCATGGCGATAACCTCTTCCCCGATGTGGATAGCGCCGTAGAGGCAGCCGAGCAGGCTTGCCAGCAACTGTTCAATATGCCTCTCTCCGTGCGGGAACACATGATCTCTCATATTCGGCGTGTATCCCGTGAGAACGCGCAGGTTTTGGCCTATGAGGCGTGGCAAGAGACAGGCATGGGTCGATACGAGGATAAGATCGAGAAAAATCTCCTCAATGCCAACAAGGCGGGGGGGACGGAAATCCTCGACCCGACTGCCTGGACCGGAGATGGCGGCTTATCGCTGATAGAGTATGCGCCCTATGGGGTGATCGGATCCATTATCCCCAGCACCAACGCCACCTCGACGGTCATCTGCAACACGATCTCGATGGTGGCAGCGGGTAACGCTGTGGTTTTCAACGCGCATCCCGGTGCAAAATCATGCTCGAACCATGCGATCCAATTGATGAATGAGGCCATCGTCGAAGCCGGTGGGCCGGCCAATCTGGTTTGCGGCATTGCCGAGCCGACCATCGAAACCGCGCAGCAGATTATGCGCCATCCGGGCGTGAGGCTCCTGACCGTCACTGGGGGTGAAGGCGTCGTGCATGCAGCGATGCAGAGTGGAAAACGGGCGATATGTGCAGGGCCCGGCAATCCTCCCGTTGTGGTGGATGAGACGGCTGATTTGGAACAAGCAGGGCGCGATAT
Organism: uncultured Anaerolineaceae bacterium; assembly: GCA_964385305.1. Classification (GTDB taxonomy): domain Bacteria; phylum Chloroflexota; class Anaerolineae; order Anaerolineales; family E44-bin32; genus CAYLOP01. The sequence continues at coordinate 1,834 of CAYLOP010000038.1, forward strand.
CGTGCGTGGCGCGTCTTTCGACAACAACATCATTTGCACGGACGAGAAGATTACCTACGCTGTTGCTTCCATCGCAGACGAGCTCAAGCGCCAGATGTGCCTCCATGGGGCAGTAGAGATCGATACGCAGCAGCTCAATGGCTTGATGAAATCCATCTTTAAGGAGATACCCCCAACAGGCCAACCTGGCTTGATGAATCTTGCATTTATCGGTAAGAACGCAGGTGTGTTGCTTGGTGAGATCGGCATAGATGTGGGTGACGAAGTCCGTCTGGTGATAGCGGAGGTCGAGCGCGATCACCCGTTGGTGTGGACAGAGCAAATGATGCCGATCATGCCGATTGTCCGTGTACGCAATGCCGATGAGGGTATTGATTTAGCGAAGGAAGCTGAGCGTGGCTTCCGCCACACAGCAGTGATGTACTCAAAAAATCTCGACAATCTGAGCCGTATGGCGCGGGTAATGGAAGTCAGCATCTTCGTCAAGAATGGTCCCTCCTTCGCGGGTGTGGGGTATGGTGGCGAGGGTTTCTGCTCCTTTACCATCGCCAGCCCAACCGGTGAAGGGATCACGAATCCTGTTAGCTTCAGCCGCATCCGTCGCTGCGTGCTCAAGGACCATTTTAGGATCGTCTAGAGCCGTGGAAAATGACGGGGAACAGCGATAAAACATGATAGAACCAGCTCTCGCATTGGTGGAATTCAGCAGCATAGCGGCAGGAATACAAGCAGCGGATGCTATGGTCAAGCGAGCTCCGATTGATGTCATCAAAACCGGCACGGTGCAACCCGGCAAGTACTTGGTCCTCATCGGAGGGATGGTGGCTGATGTAGAGGAATCTGTCGCTGCCGGTCGCGAAGTTGGCGCTTCTGCTGTTGTGGATTACATTCTCCTGCCACAGGTGCACCCCGAGGTAGTGGAGGCCATTGGCGGAAGGCGTGTCCCGAAAGTTACAGACTCCCTGGGCGTGATTGAAACAACCACGGTTGCCGCATGCATCCATGCTGCTGATGCGGGCATAAAGGGGGCTGAAGTACGATTAGTCGAGGTACGGTTGGCCGATGGGCTTGGTGGAAAAGGGATCGTGCTCTACTCGGGATTGGTCGCTGATGTGGAAGCAGCGGTCGAGATCGGTGTGAGCGTCTTGGAGAGACCAGAATTGCTTGTGCGCCAAGTGGTCATCCCGCAACTGCATGCTGAAATGTGGGATAACGTGGGGGAGGCCACGCGCTTTAGGACCAGGGTGATCGATCAAATATGAAGTTCTGTCGTGTAATCGGAACGGTAGTCGCTACCCGAAAATACGAAGGGTTGGAAGGGATAAAATTTCTTGTCGTTCAGCCTCTTGATGAGGAATTAAACCCTCATGGCCGCCCCAGCATCGCGGCTGATGCCACAGCTCAAGCCGGTCCGGGGGAATTGGTTTTTGTCGTTGCCAGCCGAGAAGGGGCACAGGCACTTCCAGAGGTCTTTGTTCCGGTAGATCTAGCGATCACGGGTATCGTGGATGAAGTGGATGTTGAGCGCGGAGAAAGGCGCCAACGTCCTACCGCTCTCTGGCACGACTTGTCAGCGGAAAGCGACTGAAGATGTATATCGGCAAAGTCATCGGCACGGTCGTGGCCACGATCAAAATCACACACTTAGAGAGCCGTAAATTGCTCCTCGTGGATCAACTCGACCTGGAGGGGAAGGAGACCGGCTATTACGACATCGCAGTGGATGTCGTGCAAGCCGGCCCGGGTGATACGGTTCTGGTGATCGATGAAGGGAACGGCGCGCGGCAAATCTTGGGGATCGATCCTGGCGCTGTGCGCGCAGTCATCGTTGGTGTTGTCGATGAGATTGCGCTCTTGGGATCAGACGAAGTCCGTAGCGCGCCGTACTCAGTGTCACTATAGATGCAGTAAGCGAGTATTTTTACCCACTGTGAGCTAAGGTAGCTCTTCTCACGAGCTCCACAAAATCTGGCTTCAGGCTAGCTCCACCCACTAACGCACCGTCAATATCCGGCATGGCCATAAAAGAGGCGATGTTCTTAGTGTTGACGCTGCCTCCGTACTGCACCCTCACAGCTTGAGCAACCGTTTCGTCAAACAACTCGGCGATCGTTCCCCGGATGGTCAATCCAATCGTGCGGTTGGCATCAGTCGGCGTGGCAGCCCTGCCTGTCCCGATCGCCCAAATGGGCTCATAAGCGATCACACAACACTCAACCTGCTCAGCCGTCAGCCCTTCCAGTGCGGCGTGGAGTTGCCCACCAACGAACACATGGGTTTCGTCGGCTTCATTCTGTTGTAAGTTTTCACCCACACAAATAATCGGGGTGATTCCATGTGAGAGCGCGGCGTGAGCCTTGCGGTTTACGGCACTGTTGTCCTCGGCGATGCTCTGGGTAGCGCGGCGCTCCGAGTGGCCCAGAATGACGTATTGGCATAACTCAACCAGCATCGTCGGCGAGATTTCGCCCGTATGCGCCCCATGATCTTCCCAGTGCATATTCTGTGCACCTAGCGCGATGTTTGTGGGGAGCAGAATCTCTGCCAGTGTGGCTAAGACGGTGAAGGGCGGGCACAACACCCGGTCAACGCCCTCGATCTCGTTCAGGGGGAGGCGAATTTGGCGTACAAAGGTAAGCGCCTGCTCCACATGTCCTAAATTCATTTTCCAGTTGCCTGCAATGATCGGTGTTCGCATCTGGGGATTCGTTTTCATGATCGCTTGTTAACCTCTTATTCCTACGCTTAGACTACAAATATACTACAATGCAAATCTTTCGGTAATAAACTTGTATACGGGCACAAACGCGTCATAACTGAATACTACGCTCAATCGGTAAGTAGGGGACAGGCGACATTCCCGGTCTCGTGCGCTCCGCGATGTGCAGACTATTTTGGCTTGCTGAGCCCATCATGCAATGGGCAATCAAATCGAGAAGTTGCTCGATTTCCAGACTGAACCTCTCGGTGACTCCAAGGGGATCAGCATGCGGGCACTTTCTCGAACCCCAGTTTCACCTCGAGCATCCCTTGTAGGTGAGAAAGGGCTGGTATCAAAAAAGCCCTTGTGGATCCAAGAGCTTCTCTGTGATGCCTCTTGCGGGACTGTGCCCCTTACGGGACTATGCCCCCACGGGGATTCGAACCCCGGTTTTAGCCTTGAAAGGGCTGTGTCCTGGTCCACTAGACGATGGGGGCAACGGTCGAATTCTACCATGCAGGCTTCAGGCCGGTCAACGCTTTGCACCTTTGTGCTTCTTCTTACCGCGAAATGCTGGAGCGGTGATCCGGATTCCACGCACAAGGCGCTGATCACCAAGACGGGATCGGAGGCGGGGATCGATTTCATCTAGGGAATCCGCCGTCGTGATCACAGTGGGGAGTTTGGCATTATAGCGATGGTTAAACAATTGGTAGAGCTTCTCTTTGACCCAAGGTGTCATCGCCTGGGTTCCCAGATCGTCGAGCACGAGAAATGGCGCGTTGCGTAGCTCTTCGAAGCGCCGGTCGTAGGAGACCGCGCTACTGGGATTGAATGTCGCCCTGAGGTGGTCGAGCAGGTCGGGGACGACGACAAACATGACGGGGTATCCCTGGCTGGCACGAAAGTTAGCAATGGAAGCGGCCAGGTGCGTCTTCCCGCATCCATAAGGTCCCATCATGACGAGCCATCCCTGGGGGTCGTCCTTGAAAGTTAGCGCGGCGTGGAAAGCTTCATCAAGCGACTTTTGGTCCTGAGCGGTAAGCTTCTCCTGTTTTCGGTCTTCCCAGGTTCCAAAGGTCTGTTGGACATGATTCTGGAGCGAGGAAAGCTCGGATTGACCGCTCTCCTCGATGGGACGTCGGTAGTCCGGAGCATAGATTCGGATGTGCGCAACAAGATCTGGGTCGGACAGGCGCGACCGCATACGACCTTCGACCTGGGCAAGCGCCAAGTTGGTTGTTACGACTGTTGGCATGCGATTGATGTATCGATAATTGAGAATCTGAAAAAGCTTCTCGCGCGCCCACTCAGTGGCGCTTTGTGTGCCGAAGTCGTCGAGAATAAGCAGGGTGGCAGTGCGGATCTGGCCGAACCGCTCCTCAAAGCTCACATTTTCGTCGCCGTAGGTGAAACGCAATGAGTCGAGCAGGTCTGGGACGGTGAGGAAAAGCGTGGGCACGCCGAGGGCGACGCATTGGTTGGCGATGGCGGCGGCCAGGTGTGTTTTCCCACAACCAAACGGTCCTTGGAGCAGTAGCCAGCCCTCGAGGTTCTGTGCGTAGGCATGGGCTTGATTGAAGGCTTGCGCGATGGATTGTTGCTGCTGTTCTCCAATACCGACACGACCTTGTGGGTTGAAGGTTTCAAACGTGAGATGTTGAAGCTCGTCGAGATTGCTGAAACGGAATAAGCGGTCACGGATGCGGGCGTATATATCCGCTTGCCGGCATGTGCATACTTCGAGGCGTCCAAAGTCTGGATGTCCCACGGGTAGGTCTCGGCGAATGTACCCCAAGCCACCGCAGTGCGGGCAATTCGGATCCCCTGCTTGCGGCGTCGAATTCTCAGGAGTCCCAGAAGTCTGCGTACTCCCCTTCGATGTACTTTCGGCGAGCTTTTTCAGAGTCTCCTCGATCTTCTCGGGCATCTTTTCCTCGTGTCTTCCAATCCTCTAGAATGGCTTCGATATAGCGCCATTTCCGCACGTTGTTTTCCACCGCGATGCGTATGGCCTCCTCGATCCAACTGGGCGGGTAGACCGCTTCCGCATCGCGTAACCGCTCTGCAAGCATCGGTGTTAGCGCGCCTATGTTCTGTTCGTACAGCGTGAAAATATTAGGCTTTTCAATGCTTAACTCGAGCGGAGAGTCTGGCAGGCCGCTTGGGCGCCAGTCGCCACCTTCGATGGCTTCCAAAGCCGCATGCCCCTTGGGGGTATTCAGGAAGAAAAAGTCCTCCGAGCCACCTTCGAACGCCACCGAAACTTGCAGCAGCGTGCCGCGCGACACGGCGCGTTCCAGGGCTTCCTGCAGGGCTTCTCGGCCGGAGAGGCTGGGCGTGGAAAGCGCTTCCAGGAGTAGCTTATCGTTCTCCATCTCATGCAGGGAGAAATAGCGGAAGGGACCCTCCTTGCGACCCAACGCCCAAAAGGCGTAGACCGTGATCTTCAATTCGCCCAAGTGGTCGATGATGGGAAGTAATTCGCTGAAGAAGGGATTTGGCACGCGTGTCGTGTCCAACTTTCCTTCGGGGAAACCCGGGAAACCTTTCATCGGTCTCATGTGTCCTTCGGTTGCATGATGAAACGATCCGAGCAAATAGAATCTTACGGGAGCCCGTGGGAAGGATATTAGGCTGATTCGGGCTCTACGATGCCAACTCGACGCGTGGCGGCGTTCTCAAATTTCGCCAGGGTGCTTCTGAACACCAACTCAACACTCCCCACAGGGCCATTGCGATGTTTGGCCACGATAATCTCAGCAATGTTCTGCTTCAGCGTGTCCTCTTCGTACTGATCCGGTCGGTAAATAAACATGACCACATCCGCATCCTGTTCAAGGCTCCCCGACTCGCGCAGGTCGGAGAGGATGGGGCGCGGTGGGCGCCGTGCTTCTACGGCGCGTGAAAGCTGTGCAGCGGCGACTACGGGGACATTGAGCTCCCGTGCCAGGGCTTTCAAGTTGCGTGAGATATACGATACCTCTTGCACGCGATTCTCAATCCGGGTGTCGCTATTCATCAACTGGAGATAGTCCACGACAATCAGATCGAGACCGATCTCCATATGCAAGCGCCGGCACTTGGTCCGTAGTTGGAGGGGTGTGATCGCCGGTGTGTCGTCCAGGTACATTTGCGTGGCGCTCAAGGTGCTCACGGCTTGTGTGAAGAAAGGCCATTCCTCATCCCGCAGGTTTGCCAGGCGCAAGCGCTGCGAATCGATCCCGGTCTCTTGCGCGACCAGGCGCTGTACAAGCTGCTCGTTCGACATCTCCAGAGAGAAGAGCGCCACGTGTTTCTTGTGGAGCTGGCTGGCGTTCTTGGCAATCGAGAGGCACAATCCCGATTTACCTTGACCAGGTCTCCCGGCGATGATGAGCAGATCGCTGGGCTGAAGACCTCCAAGCAACCGATCTAGATCGATGAAGCCGGTTGGCACGCCGATCGTCTCATCTTGGTGGCGAGCGAGGTAATCCACGCGGTCGTAATATTCGCTTAGCACTTCCTTGAGGGGTTGTAGTTGATGCGTGTGTCTGCGTTCACTTACGCCGAAAATCGTCTTCTCCGCGTCGTTGACCACATCTTCGATGAGATTTTCCGATTGGAAGGCCAGGCGAGCAATTTGATTGGCGGCTTCCAGCAAGCGTCGCCGTGTGGCGCTTTCCTCGACCACATGGCCGTAGGCCGCCGCATGCAGGGAGGAGGGGACGTTGGAAATGAGTGCCGTGAGGTAAGCTGGACCGCCGATCTCGTCTAAGCGGTTCTGGCGTTCCAATTCCTCCGACACCGTTAGGATATCGATCGGAAGGCGTTGCTCGTTGAGACTTGTGAAAGCCTCCCAAATCCAGCGGTTTCTGTGCAGGAAGAAATCGTCCCCAGAGAGGAAGTATGCGACGTCGTAGTAAACTTCTGGATTTACCAGGATCGAACCTAGGACGGCTTCTTCCGCTTGGCGATCAAAGGGCACTTCTTGTCCCGACCGACCATCTCCAGATGGATTGGATGAAACAGGATATTCGCTCATGAAAGTTGGGCTCCTGGTAGCTCGGTTCAGGCGCCGGGTCGTTGTGGTTCATAAACGGCCGCGGCTCGAGCCGACGGCCGTTTTGGGTTTGTGAACAGATTGTGCTGGCGGTGGTAGCACCCTGATCAGGTTTGAGGGTCCTCTTCGGATGTGTCCAGATCATCGAGATCCAAAGATTCGACGAAGTCTTTGAAGACTTCCAATCTCTCCTCGGATTTACCTTCGCTGTCCTCGCCCTCAACTTCTTCTTCTGGGACAGATGCAGCTTCATCCATGACCGCCTCAGCCACGAAGATGGGAACATTTACCCGTACGGCTAACGCCAAGGCATCTGAGGGTCTTGAATCGATTTCCATCTCCCGGCCGTTTACGTGCAGTACAATCCGAGCGTAAAAAACATCGTCGCGCAGTTCAGTGATATTCACCCGCAGCACCTGCGCCCCTAGGGTCTGCAGGACATTGCGTAGAAGATCGTGTGTAAGGGGGCGAGCGACCTCAAGCTCCTGAAGGCTGAGCGTGATCGCATCAGCCTCGAAGGGGCCAATCCAGATCGGTAAAAAGCGTTCCGAACTTACCTCCCTCAAGATAATGATCCTTTGGGGCGACATCAGGCTCACTCGAATGCTGTCAACAACAACCTCTACCATTAACCAACCTCCACCCTCTTGCGCGAGAAGGTTGAAGGCATTCTAACATATATACGCCTTAGCTCATAGCAACCTGTGCGTGATTTGTACTACTTTGACACTTTTTTGTTATGATTCAACCTATCCGAAGTGCACGTGTTTGAGAGCGAGTAAATATGATTGAGGATTTCTTTTCTCCGCGCGGTGTTGCAGTCGTAGGCGCTTCCAGAAAACCAACCAAGTTAGGCTATGGGGTCGCTCGCAACCTGATTGTCTCCGGATATTCAGGAGCAATATATTTTGTCAACCCACATGGCGGGCAACTTTTTGATCGCCCGATGTATCCAAGCCTGGCAGAGGTGCCCGATCCAGTGGACTTGGCTTTCATCATCATCCCTGCCGCAGCGGTGCCCGGCGCACTGGAGGATTGCGGCCGCCGCGGCGTGCGCTATGCGATCATTGGAGCAGGAGGATTTCGCGAGGTAGGCCCGGAGGGCGCGGAGCTTGAGCAGCGCTGCCTTGGGATCGCGCGCCGCTACGGGATCCGTGTCTTAGGCCCCAATTGCATTGGGTACTTGGATACAAACCTTCCCATCGACGCAACCTTCCTTCCTCTGCCAGGGCCGATTCCAGGCGATATTGCATTCCTTTCGCATTCGGGGGCGATCTGTGAGGCGGTAATAGACTGGGCGCGCGGTCAGGGGTTTGGCATCTCACGGTTGGCCAGTTTGGGAAACCAGATGGATCTCACAGAAGGTGACCTCCTGCCTGTCATGGCTTCCGATCCCAACACACGGGTGATCGCGATGTACATGGAAGGTGTGGGAGATGGCCCAACCTTCATCGCGCAAGCTCAGGAGGTGACACACCAAAAGCCAGTCGTTGCCATCAAGGTGGGGCGGTCGGAGGCAGGGCGTGCGGCGGTGGCATCCCACACGGGCGCCTTAGCTGGACAGGATGAAGCCTTTAACGCTGCATTTCGCAAAGCAGGTGTGATACGGGCTCGCCACAGCGAGGAGATGTTTGATTGGGCACAGGCACTCGCTTGGTGTCCCCTCCCTGCGGGCCCCAGAATGGCCGTGCTTACAAACGCCGGCGGACCGGGTGCCATCGCCGCCGACGCGATCGAAGCCAATGGCCTGAAGTTGGCAAGCTTGACAGACGAGACGCGGGAAACATTCAGGGAATTACTCCCCCCGGCTGCCAGCTTACATAACCCGATCGACATGCTCGCAGGCGCGGGTCCGAGGGAGTATGCCGATGGGCTGCGTGCCTTGCTCACCGATGAGGGTGTGGATGGTGTGATCGTTATCCTGCCACCGCCTCCGATGACAACCGCCGCCGAAGTGGCCGGGGCGATCATCCCGGTCATCCGATCGACTTCGAAGCCGGTCGTCATTGCACTCATGGGCGAGGAATTGATCGCACACGCAGCACGGCTCTTCCGCCAGGCACACATCTCCGATTACCGCTTCCCTGAAAAGGCGGCTTCCGTTATGCGTGTGTTGTACGAACGCGGCCAGCAGCTCGCCGCGCCGCTGGAGGATCCACCCAAGCTCAAAGGCATACAGCACGAAGCGGCAGCGCAAATTCTGGCAGACGCTAAAACCGGAGAAACGGGCTTCGTGGATGCAGAATCGGCTTCCAGGATGTTTGATGCCTATGGTATTCGCATACCGAAGGAGATCGTGGCCAGTTCGGCTGCAGAGGCGGTCTCTGCCGCCGAGGAGATCGGCTATCCTGTCGCCTTAAAGGTCTCTTCACCCGACATTCCTCACAAATCTGACGTTGGGGGGATTCTCCTGAATTTGAATAATTCGGGTGCCGTACGAGATGGGTTTGAGGAAGTTATTGAGAATGGTCGGACGGCGGAGCCGGAAGCCCAAATCCTCGGCGTGCTCGTTCAGCACTTTATCAAGGGTGGTCAAGAAATCATCATCGGCGTGGTGCGGGATCCGCAATTTGGACCGTTGGTGATGTTTGGATCGGGCGGTGTGGAGGTGGAGGAGAAGCGTGACGTGGCTTTTGCCCTGGCGCCGCTCACCCGGCATGAAGCCGAACAGCTTCTGGAGACCACATGGGCGGGACGCAAGCTTCGTGGTTATCGTAACATGCCACCCGTAGACCGGGAGGCTGTGATCGAGGCATTGCTGCGCCTGGGGCAGATGGCGGTGGATTTTCCACAGATCGCGGAAGTGGAGATCAACCCGCTGTGCGCACTTCCGGGAGACGGCGGCGCTATTGCGTTAGATGTCAGACTGCGGTTGGACTCACGAGCGTGAAGACCCCTGGTAACAACTGAAAGGTGGAAGGCATTGACTGTTGCTGGATAGCGCGCAGCACGCTTTGTGTGTGATAAAGGGGGCTTGATTTGAGCGGCTATCAAGGCCGCTCATCCCTTGCTGCGGGGGCGATCAGGGGAAAGTGCAGAGTGCTTTCGCGATTTCCGCCCCCACACGTGCGTTGTTGCGTAGGAGCGCTAAATTGGCACGTAACGTGGCGCCGCTGCTTAATGCGGACACACGCGTGAGTAGAAATGGCGTGACTTCCTTACCTCGGATCCCCTTCTCGTCGGCTTCTTGAAGAGCCCTTGCGAGAGCTTCTTCCGTGATCTCGTTCGGCACAGCATCGTCTTCTGGACAGGGGACACAGATCAAGACGCCGCTCTCCATTCCCATTTCCCAATGCGTGCGTAGGATCTTAGCGGCTTCGTTGGGTGTATCGACGCGCACTGTGACCGGCAGACCGCTGCTGCGACTGAAAAAGGCGGGGTACTCGTCTGTGCACCACCCGACGACGGGGACTCCGGCGGTCTCCAGCCATTCGAGGGTGCGCGGCAGGTCGAGGATGGATTTAGCACCGGAGCAGACGACAGCGACCGGGGTGCGCGCCAATTCCGGCAGGTCTGCAGAAACATCGCCCGTCTCACCACGGTGGACACCACCAATACCCCCTGTGGCAAAAATCCGAATGCCGGCCGCGTGTGCGATGTACATTGTAGCCGCGACGGTTGTACCACCGGTGATCTTTTTAGCGCGGGCGATTCCAATGTCTCGTCGGCTGATCTTCTGCGCATCGGGTGCGAGGGCGATCGTTTCAAGCGCTTTATGCGTGAGCCCAACATGGATTGTGCCACGAAGAAGCGCGATCGTGGCAGGTTGGGCGCCGGCGGAAGCCACCTCAGACTGCATGTGACGAGCCAACTCGAGGTTTACAGGACGTGGTAGGCCGTGCGTGATCACGGTCGACTCGAGCGCAACGACAGGTTTATTGGCTACGAGAGCTGCCGCGACATTGGGGTGTGCTTTAAGCCAATTAGGCAAGCCATGGGACATATGGACGATCCAATCTGTTTGAGTAGGCAGGGATCCGCACCGTTTGATCAATACGCGTGTTTATGCGTAGGCAAACCTTCCCGGTTTCAACGAAGTTGGTCGTACAGCATCTCCAGTGAGAGGTTGCGGGCTACGGTTCCTTGGGTACGAAGGGTCACCGCCGCAGCCGAAAGCCCCAACCGAACGGTCTCATCAAGGGGGATGCCGTTGAGCAAGCCAAAGATCACAGCTGCGGTCAACGCATCCCCGGCTCCGGTGGGATCAAGAATCTCTGTTTGCACAGCCGGCACATGGCCGCTGCTAACGGCACTGGCATAACTGAGGCCAAATTCTGCCATCGTGATCACGACGAAATCCACACCTTCGGAGACGAGATGGCGGGCAGCCTGAATGGCGCGATCCGGTTCAGCATGCGGAACTGAGTGCGGGCATATCGCATCTGCTTCCATCTCGTTGGGAGTGATCAACCAAAGACGCGAGAGATGCGGTGCCAGAGCAGGGGCGAGGCTGACGGAGGTTGGATTAGCGGCAATCGGAACTTTGGCGCGGTGCGCCAAGGAGATAGCAGTGGAAAGCGTTTTTTGTGGGAGGTTGGTGTCGACAAAGACGGCGTTCGCCTCCTTGAAGAAATCCCGACGCTCCTGCAGATGTATGGGTTCGATCGAGGATATCACGCGCATGTCGTCCATGCCGATGTGGAGGTTGCCATGGTGGTCGAGCATGGCAAGATAACTTCCGGTAGGTTGGTTGGGGACTACCAAGACGTGATCCACATTCACGCCGGACGCGGCCGTCTGCTTGAGAAGGCGTTCTCCCTGGGGATCATCCCCGACCGCCGTGATGAGAACCACATCCATACCAAGCAACGCGATATTCTCGGCTACATTACGCGCGACGCCTCCAAACGACATGCGTAATGCACCAGGATTGGATGTGCCGGTTTCGATCTGGGTTTCGGCTCGCCCGACGATATCCATACCGGCAGAGCCTATAACGAGGACATGACCGTTAGTGTGAGGAGGGTGGCTCGAAATCATCATTATCCCCGATCATTCTCGGCTTTATCATGGACAGAATGTGCGTTAGGACCATGCCGGTTTCTAGAGGGAGAACCACCTCGGGGTTGCCCTGAAGGATATGGATCATATTAGAGAATTCCTCAGCACATATGCTCAGTAAACCGAAGCAGCGATATGGTCCCATAAACTCGCCATGTTTCCAGGTCGAGATGAGCTTGAGGATCGATTCAGCCGTGCGCTCATGGAAGCGGCGGTCGCGTTGGCGTGCCTGGTAATCGGGGGAGGCGTAGATCGTGGCGCGCTGAAGATCGCGCCATGTGGCAGTCAGCGTTTTACTCGGGCCAGCACCGGCGGCTTCCGGTGGCAGCTGGTCATCCCGTAGTTCCCAGGTCCCCACACCCACCCAGGCTAACTCCAAGCCGTGCTCGTGTAAGCGCTTGCGCAACTCGTTGGTGTGAAAGATCTCCGTCAACTTGCGCCGTGGGATCTGGATGGTCGCAGGGCTTTCAATGTCCTTTTCGGTCGATGCCCCGTCCTTTTCGATGCCGCGGTAAGGCTGCAGCGCCAGAAAATCCGCCAAGGTATGGCGTCCGACAAATTTTATGATTTCTTCTCGGACGATTTTTGGGAGCGTTTCCTCCCATACTTGTTCTTTCTCGTTTTCCACTGCTTGGCCATAAACCACGCGCCGGATACTGGATTCGGTGTAGGGATAAGGGGTCTCAAGACTGCGCGCCTGGTCACCGCCGTAGACGCGGAAGAGCATCTGTGCATCGCGCGCATAAACTTCAACACCATCGCGCGTTGTCGCTCTCACCTCAGGGACTTTCCCGAGCTGATCGCGTAGGTCAACGAGGCCCCGCAGTCTTTCAAAACCTTGCAAGAAATTACGTTTCGGCACTTGCGTCTTGCTTGGCGGTCCATATACACGCGGTAAGCCATCCTCTGTCTCTGTGAGGACGGCGAAACCAAGATGCACTTTGATGTATCCCGGGCCGCCTGCCTGAACAATGGGGTTGATAGCGTTCCCTGCTTCAAGTCTTTGGAGATCGCCCTGGTTGATCTCGAGTCCGGAATGGCCAAGACCGAATATGGCTGCAAACAAGTAGCGGAATGCGATCTGGAGCGAATCAAGCTCAAATAGGTCGGCAATATACAGGGATCCTATAAAGACACCCGCCAAGATGGCGAAGATCACTGGGATGAGATGGATGAGCACCTGTGGGTGGAAGAAGGGGACGATGAGATTGAGCATAAAGGTTATAAACCCACCCAGATTCTCCGTCCATTCCACTGGAAGTTCACCCGGAAAATCGGCCTTGATGACAAGGATAAACCAATAGCCGGCGAGCGCTAGTCCAACCAGGATGGAGCGCAAGATGGCTCCCGTGCGTGTTTTCGCAAGAAGAATTTCGAGCAGGGGTTTGAAGACGGTATGGAACCTGCCGGTCGGGCGAGCGGAGACTTGTTGGTTCATCTCAAGTCTCCTCCACCGAGTTCGGCACAATCCTCATCCAGCCTGGAAAGTTCAGAGATCACGTCGCTCAGCTGCATCACAAGGTTCGCGCGATCGGTCACCAGCCCCTGCTGGCTGCAAAGGTTCTTGGCACCTTCAAGGATGAGCTTAATCGTGTCGCGCCTGCCGGGGATCTTGCCTTCCATTAATTCGTGGCGAAGTTCGGCAGTGAGATCGCGTATAAGGATCTCGCATGCCTTTGCTTCACCTTCACGCCGGGCGCGCTTTACACGCTGGTTAGCGCTAGCCATAGCCTCCTGAACCGCGCCGGCCCAATCCTCGCGCCAGATCGCCATACGCTCGAGGCGCACGTCGTCTGGAAGGTGAAGGCTGGACATGCCATCGACTTTGAGCACGCGGATACCACGTGACTGCAGGATGGCAAATTCGCGATTCTCGGAGGGATTTGATGAGTCGCCCGAGGCGGACAAGGTCAACCGGGCTTGGATCTCACTTCGCATTTGCTGCAGGGAAGGCGATCCGTGTTCATCCTCGCCCAGCAATTCTTTCAAATCCTTGCCCTTAACCAATTCGCGCCACAGGTCAACGACCAACCGCATTGGCAGGGCGGTCCAAGGAAGTTCTTCGAACTTTCCGTAGGCATGACCATATACCGCTCGCTCGGCCGCTTGGGGGTTGTAATCGTAGGGTGGTTTGTTGGCGTAGCGTCCCTCGCGTGGCTCATAGGTGTGTCCAGGATCGAGCATAAATTCCACGGATAGATCTGTGGATACGGGGATGCCGTCGTGGGTAAGGGCGAGGGCGTTGATCTCATTGAGTTCGATGGGCTCACCGACAAGCGGTGTGGCGCCTTGAATGGCGTGAATCTGACGGCGAAGATCGAGTGATTCTGCTCGCCACTCGCCGCGTTCGGTGAAATGCACACCTGGACCGACTGCGCGTGTGAATTGGGTGTCGGTGCGGAGTACGGCTGCACTTGCCTGGTCGATCAGGAAGACACCTGGCGCGCGTCGTAAGCGCTCCCCATGTTTCTCCCTCTCACTGCCATTGCGAATGAACGTTGAAGGTCCTCGTTCGCCGATTAAAAAACCCAGGAGACGTCGGATCACAGCCAGACGCTCTTCGCCAGAGCGAACCGGCAATGCAAATTGGGCCGTGAGCGTGATCATCATGAGGAGGGTGATCAGCGCGAGATCGAGGTGCATGATGACCGTGCGGAGGGTTGGCGAACTCGCACCAGAGAGTACGAGGATGTTGAACCCGGCAAAAACCATCAAGATTAACACACGCAGAAATGACAAGAACATCCTGCTCGTGTCGCCGATCCAGACCAGGAGATAGATGAGAAAAGTGATGAGGCCCAGCGTAGCGATCAAACCCAGGACGATGATCAGGTCTTTGCCGAGGGTCATCGGTGTGAGTGCGGTTCCCGAGGCACGCAGCATCAGGTAGTAGATGCTAGCAGCTATGATCAAAGCGATGGTCGCGATGAAACCGGGTCTCCGATGGGTAGGTAAGACATCCATGGTGCCGTGATTGTATCTCAAAGGGGCGGTCAGGCCAACTCGGAGAGTCTATTTTAGACCGATTGGAAGACCTCCGCCTGACGTTTCCGGGCATGTCAGGAGCTGTTCATCATTTGGATATTCGGAAATGACATGCTTGCTAATCAGCGTTAACGAGGTTAACCTATAGTACAAATCGCGCTTCATCAATATAGGGTTGGATAAATCCATGATCACACGTCAAGATGAATTGATACGAGTTCTAAGCCAACTGGCAGAGGATCTGCCCGATCCTCAATGGGTAGCGCTTGTCGATAGTGATGGATTTGTCGTCGCAAGCGTGCCTGAGGTACCCCCTATCGACGCCGAGCGGTTCGCCGCCATGACCGCAGTTACGTTAGCCACAGGTCAGAGGGTCTTGCGGGATATTGAAGGAGGATCGCTTCTGTTTTCCAATGTGGCGGGGTCGGAAAGGCAACTGCTCACGGTAGTCATCGGGAAGGATCGCTTGCTATCCCTAGGGCTTGGTCCGGAAGTTCCTGTGCGTTCCACGTTCGGTGCGCTCAGCCGCAACGTTCCAAAGTTACTGCAGACGCTTCAAAAGCGGATTTCTCAAGTTTAACTTTCAGGTCCAACAAAAGATCGGAGATCGCCCACACAATCATCACCCATGTTGAGACGCTCGCACGGTTTCACAGGGAACCGCACGTTGTGTGTGGTCCATAAACCTGCAAGGTTTATCGCTGCCGTGATCGGGAGGGAAGTGCTATGAATTTCCTGTCCTACGCCCACGGGTTGAATCACTGGCTTCTTGATCCGGATCTCGAGATTGTGCTGGCTCGCCTTTGGCCGGAGATGGACCGTCATCGAGATACACTAAGTGCATTTGGAGACCTTGCAGGGGGACGTGCTTACGCACTGGCGGATCATATCGACCGCCAGGCCGCGCCGACGCTCGTGATGCACGACCTCGATGGCCTACGCGTTGACCGGGCACGCCTCAGCCCAGCGCATGCAGACCTGCTGCATGAACTCGCATCGATCAACCGTCCCCCTTACGAGGGTGGCTCGTGGCTGCACCATTTTGTATTGGGCTACCTGCTCGCTGATCCTGGCCTCTACTGCACGCTGATCGTCACCAACCAGACCGCCTACGCGATCTACAAATACGCGCCGGAGCATAAGGT
The DNA here is from genome assembly GCA_964385305.1 of uncultured Anaerolineaceae bacterium. Classification (GTDB taxonomy): domain Bacteria; phylum Chloroflexota; class Anaerolineae; order Anaerolineales; family E44-bin32; genus CAYLOP01. The sequence continues at coordinate 17,708 of CAYLOP010000038.1, forward strand.
GTGGCTCGAACGCCTGTTGACAGGCGAATGGTGGGGCGCTACCTGGATGACGGAGACGCAGGGCGGCAGTGACTTGGGTGCAAACACAACGCGTGCCGAGCAGGAGGCTGATGGGTGGCGGTTGCACGGCGATGAGAAATATTTCGCGAGCAACGCTGGGCTTGCAGATCTGGCGTTGGTAACAGCAAGACCAAGCGGTGCGCCACCCGGGCCTAAAGGATTGGCGCTCTTCCTGGTCCCACGCCTGGATACAGATGGGAATCTGAATTTCATCGTTCGCCGGTTTAAGCAAAAGAGTGCCACACGCGCCGTGCCCACCGGTGAGGTGGAATTGCATGCGAGCGAGGCATATTTGGTGGGTGAGGTCGAGAAGGGGATTTACTACACCCTAGAGACTCTCACCGTCTCGCGCCTGGCCAATGCGATCGGCGCCATGGGATTGGCTCGCAAAGCGCACCTTGAATCGCTGCTGCGCGTTCAGGCCCGCCAGGCTTTCGGCAGACCCATCGTTGAACACCCGCTAGTGCGTCGTGACCTGACGGACATGGCGGTGCGCACGGCCGGTGGCTTAGCCCTCATCTTCCACGCCATCGCTAGGTTTGATGATGCCTGGGACGACATCCCGCCCTACAGTGCACGCTATCACTATGCCCGCTTTTGCTCCCACCTGGCTAAGAATCGCACGGCCGACCACGCCGCCGAAGTGACGCGGCTGGCGATGGAGCTCTTCGGCGGGCTTGGTTTCTTAGATGAGTACGCGGTCGCTCGACTCCACCGGGAGGCCTTGATCACACCCATCTGGGAAGGTACCTCCAACATCCAGGCGCTGGATATGCTCGAAGCCATGCAAAAGAAAGGCGCCCACGAACCCTTCCTCGACGAGTTCATCCCGATGCTGGAGGGAGTGGGAACGGAGGAAGCAAGAGTTGCGCTGCAGGCTTTACAAAGGTCGCTGGATAACCTGAGCGCCATGACCTCTGAGCAGGCGCAATGGCACAGCAAGGACGCGCTGGCGGTGATCGCCGATGTAGCGCAGGTAGCGCTGCTCTTCACGTTGGCGGAGGGTGGCGGTGAGCGCTATGCAAAACTGGCTGAGCTCTACGCCAAGCGATTCTTGCAGCACGAGCCCTACCCAGATTGGGCACTCGGGGAACGTGACTTGTGGATGCCTGCATCGATCACGACGTAGCCCTTGTAAGATCAGATAAGAGCTGCATAGATTGCGCATCCATCGTGCTGGGGCTAGAATGGCGCCGCACCGGAAAATGGATCGTGAATGGGAGGGCCTATGAGACGCGTTTTAATCCCCCTGCTTTGTGCTGCTGTACTCCTTGCTAGCGCGCTTGCTTGTAATTTCCCGGGTCCTGAACCACCTATCGAGACCGAAGCGCCAGTGCCAGCCGAGACGGAACTCTCACCGGTTGAGCCTACGGAGCCGCCCCCCGAACCCTCACCCACACTGGAGCCGCCACCCGATCCCACCGCGGTGCTCTACCGCGACGGGCAGTTCTACATTCACAGCTTGGATGGCGCTCAGATCGAAGTGCGCCCGGCGCCCGGTTACGACTCTTATGCCCATCCCAACCAGAAGCAAATCGTGGGCGATTCCATTTACTACGTCGACAGTGGTGGAAGTTCTCTGGGCGGAAGCGTCAAACGTGTTACTGCAGCGGGCATCGAGGACCTGCTTTTCACAACTATCCCCGACATGTCGAGCCTCAAATTCGCTGTCTCTGAGGATGGTTCGATGATCGCGTGGTCCGCTGCAGATTGGGGGAACAGCACTCTGTGGGTAGCGGATATCAATGGCGGCGGGATGCAGGTCGTGATCCAGAGCGATCCCAGCCTGGGGCTTGAGGATTGGTATGTGCTCGAGACGTACCGCTGGACCTCCGATAACGAGCTGTATTTCGCGTGGCAGATCAGCGGCATCGGCAGTCTGGAATACTTCGGTTATTCGAGCATGTATCATTATCGCCCCTCCACCGGCGAGATCATCCCGCTTGCTGAAGCGCCATCGGAAGGCGGAATGCCTTGCTGGTACACCGTCTCCCCAGACGACGTGTATCTTGTGGGGACCTGCGCAGGTGATTCGGGGATCTCTGGGCTGCGCGAGCGGGACGTCGGCACCGGCGTCGAGAACGTACTGCCGCTCCTTCCGAATCAGGACCAGACCGGCTCGGCGGCTTATTCGCCCTCGGGCGTGAAGCTGGCGTACGCCTTCGTGCGCGGCGGTATGGATGACAAAGATGGCTACCTGGCGGTGCGTCACAATCCAGGCGAGAACCCAGTCGTGATCGCTTCCACGCCAGGTGGAAGCTTCCACCGTGTCCATTGGGTCGATGAAGACCGTTTGGCTGTTGAACGCTGGCTTCCTGAAAGTGTTACCGCGCAGTTGGTCGCACTCGATGGCACGATGACGCAGATTGGGGAAGGGGAGCTCATCGGGTTAATGCAGCCGTAAACCTCAAAGGAACGCCCCCTCTAGAATGATTCTTCACGCCGGATCGTTGGACCGATGCTGTGGGTTATGATTACCTCCCCACGGCATCGGCATCTTAAGTCGATCCTATCTAGAGCCTCCAAGACAGGATGCCGTTCATAGAGATGGGATGGATCGATTTATACTTAAGACGCTTGCCAGGAAAGAATTTCGAGAGGGGGATGTACATTGTAAGCGCGGAGCAAAGGAGGACTCGATATGCATGTGATCGTCGATTTATGCGTCGTGCCGGTGGGTGTAGGTGTTTCGGTTTCGCGTTACATCGCGGCCTGCGAGCAGGTCATACAGGAGGCAGGGCTGGCGCACCGATTGCACGCCTACGGCACGAATATTGAGGGGGAGTGGGACCAGGTCTTCGCGGTTGTCAAGCGCTGTCACGAGGTCGTGCATGAGATGGGTGCGCCGCGCATCAGTACTACACTCCGGGTGGGGACACGCACCGATCGCGCGCAGTCTATGGAAGACAAGGTCCGCAGTGTGAGCGATAAAATGGACAAGGCTTAACGGTGAGGAATGGGGGTGGCGTCCCCTGGTTGCCATTCAGGTTTGGTGTCATTTCCATCCCGTCCTGACCAGGCCGCATATGATGATGAGAGCAATCAATGGTATATCGCACATGAGGAGGCTTAACCAGTGCCAAAGAAGGAGGGTTTCATGAGCAGGTTAAAAGCGTTGGTCGTGTATGATTCTGAGTTCGGCAACACAGAGAAGATCAGCCTGGCGATGCGCGACGCGCTTGCTCCCAAGATGGATGTCGAAGCGCTGCGTGTGGATGCGGTGCAACCGGAAAGATGGGCGGGGATCGGATTGTTGATCGTCGGATCCCCTACCCAACGCTTTAGCCCAACACCCGCTACGACCAAGTTCCTCAAAAGCATTCCAGCGCGTGCGCTCAAGGGCGTAAGGGTCGCCGCGTTTGATACACGCTTCACAGAGCAGGAGATCAACAAGATCCGCATCCTGGCGTTCTTTGTGGGTATCTTTGGCTATGCCGCCAAGTCCATCGCAGACTTGCTTGTGAGAAAGGGTGGCGAATTGGTGATGCCTCCGGAAGGATTCTATGTTGCCGAAACCGAGGGACCTTTGCTTGATGGGGAACTCGAACGCGCCGCAGATTGGGCAATGCAAGTCTTGACTGCAAGCTGATTGCCCGACTGACTCCTACGACGTCCACCTACGAGAGACGCTGGCGACTGCGCCTACGGCATACGCTGCGCTAAAGTTGCGGCTGCGCACGCAAAGTCTACCTACGCAGACTGGCGTAATAGCAAGAAACGAATGCAAGCCGGAGCGGAGCGAGGCTCAACGCAGGTCGTACAACCGTTCAGCAGTTTGACCTTTTGGCGCTAATCCTCTAGACTGGATTCATGCTCGCCAAAGTCCACGC
>CAYLOP010000039.1:0-21551 GCA_964385305.1 uncultured Anaerolineaceae bacterium
TAGGCCGCGTCGACGGCCGCCCAACCACCTTCCTGATAAAGCGAGCGGACGAAGGATTGCCCCGCCATATAGGGGAAGCGTAGATCCTCGCGCATGAAGCGTGGCGCTGAGTCCAGGACAGGCGTTTCGAGTGTGCTGAACAATGCCACCAGATCGTCCCAATCCTCTTGCGTTGCGTAGATCTGCCACCATTGGTTTTCGAGGAGCGTGGCATCGCCTTCCACAAGCGCCTGTAGGGCTGCACAGCGTTCACCCTGGTTTTCGCAGGCTTCTTCGGAATATCCAAGACCTTCTTCGAGATCATAGATTTGGTCCTGGAGGGCATGGGTGTATTCGTGTGCGAAGGTGAGACGCTGCGGACCCCCAAGTTTGGCTCCGCAGATGAGCGCCATCTCTTCTGTTTCATCGTCGTAGTAACCCGCGATTTGCTCGCTGTATAGATCCGTGTAGAAGGTCAAAAGATTAAAATCAGCGGGCAACAAACCCAGAAGCGAGAGCAGGCGGGCTTCGTCTTGTGCGTCCTCTTGGCTGTACTCGCTATAAAATTCATCGGTCACTTGTTGGCGCAGTTGTTCCCTTGTAAGCATCGTACGCTCGACGGATTCCAGCGGGTGCAGACCACGCAGCGTAACCACCTGATTCTCGATTTCGTCAAGCTGGGAGCGTTCTTGCGCAGTGAGTATCGGGCAATTCGTAACACTCGTCGGCGAGACAGGGGGTTGGAGCGAGGGTTTTTGTTCAACCTCGCGAGTGGGAGTGGATGCAATGATCGTTGGTGTAACGACAGGTGGGGCGGTTGTAGGAAAGAGTCCTTCAATGGCCTGACAGCCGGCGCTTGCCAGGGTGAAGAGAAGAAGTAGGGTGATCAGCGACACAGTGTGCTTCAAGCTTGAAATCCTCATTCGCATAATACGAAAGATTGTATCATCGCTTTCCTGGGTTGTTATGCTGGGCGCAAGATCTGAGGTTGCATGGGAATTATTTTATTTTTTTGAGAAATCTGTTCGACTGCGATCCTGGTAGTCTGATAGTGGATGTCGACGATGTCTTCAATGTTGCGAGCATAGCCGCCAGACAGTACGATCGCGACAGGGAGATCTGCAGCTTGGCAGAAGCGCAACACCATACGGTCTCGTGCTGCCAATCCATCCTTGCTGAGCGCCAGCCAGCCGAAGGTGTCCCCAACGTAGGGGTCCGCACCCGCCAGGTAGATTGCCAGATCAGCATGGGCAGCATCAAGCGCCTGCTGAACGCCCTCGCTCAATGCATCTAGGTATGCATCGTCCCCCGCATCATTGGGCAGAGCGATGTCGAGGTCGCTTTGCTGTTTGTGGAAGGGGAAGTTCTTCTCGGCGTGGATCGAGAAGGTGTAGACGGATGGATCGTCGCGGAAAATGGCCGCTGTTCCATCACCCTGATGAACATCGCAATCCAGGACGACGACCCGCTCTGCGCGCGCCTCAACTTGCATGGCACGGGAGGCAATTGCGACATCGTTCAGCATGCAAAATCCAGACCCGTGATCCGGGTGTGCGTGGTGTGTGCCGCCTGCAAGATTAATGCCCATATCGTCGTCGAGTGCTGCTAGGCAAGCGGCAAGCGTGCCCCCTGCGGAGTGCCTGGAGCGGATCACCAGTTCTGGCGACCATGGGAACCCGATGCGCCGCAGTTCTTTGGCGGTGAGTTCCCCATGTTTCAAGCGATTCCAATAGCCGCTTGTATGGACGCGCAGGATCTCATCCTCGGTTACTGCGGGTGCAACGAGCAGATCTGGATCTCCGATCAGCGCTGTTTCGAGGATACGCTCACGGAGGCGAGTGTATTTTCGGATGGGAAAGCGATGCCCCTCTGGAAGGGGAAAATCGAAGATGTCTGAAAAGTATGCGCGCATGGATGTTGAACCTTTTATTGTTCGTGAAGAACATTACCCAATCATTTTCTACAAGTTGTGTGCCGGAGAGATTTTTCGCATTTCTTCATAGAGCGGTCGAAGGCGTGCGTACATCCGGCGGTAAACTCGTTGGTAGAGCGCTTCATAGATTTCATGGACTTCAGAATCGGGCTCGAATGTGTCTCCCAGATGTGTCATGGATGAGATGGCACTTCCGAAATCAGGATGGAGCCCGATGCCGACCGCGCCATCGATGGCAGCACCCAATCCTGAAGCCTCGTAGATGTGCGGACGTGCTGTTGGTAATCCGAAGACGTCCGCCGTGAGCTGCATGGCTGCATCGCTCTGGCTCCCGCCACCGGCCACACGAAGCTCGGTGATGGGCACTTTGCTGCGCCTGGACGATCGCTCCGCTCCCTCGCGCAGGGCATAAGCGAGTCCTTCCAGGATAGCGCGATAGATGTGCGCACGTGTGTGTACATCGCCAAAGCCGATAATCGCCCCCTTGGCTTCGGGCCCTGGTGATTTGAGACCGGGCGACCAGAATGGTTGCAAGGTCAATCCGTCAGAGCCGGGTGGAACAGCGTTCACCAATTCGTCGAAAAGATCCTCAGGCTCAATGCCTTGTTTGTCGGCGATGCGTTGCTCGCGCAGCCCGAATTCCTGCTTAAACCAACTGACCATCCAATACCCGCGGGTTATTTGAATCTCAAGGCTGTAGGCGCCGGGGACGGCTGCTGGGTAGGGAGGGATGAGCGGGATGACCTCCACATACTTGCGATGTGTGGTGTTGATTGTGGCGGCCGATCCGTAGCTCAGACAGCCGATGTGCGGCTCGAGGCACCCTGCTCCGATGACCTCGCAGGCTTTATCGGCGGCCGCAGCGATTAAAGGCAATCCGGCGGGTATGCCCGTGGCGTCCGATGCGATCTGCGTGATCTTCCCCAATGGATGTGCAGGCGGTACCAGATCCGGCAGCAGGTCCGGATTCATCGGTACGGCCTGCCATTTCCAGTCCCACTTTTTCGACCAGTGTAAGTTCTTATAGTCGAAGGGGATATACGCCACCTGGCATCCGACGGAATCGACGAATCGACCGGTCAAGCGATGGGTCAGGTAACCCGAGAGGAGCAGGTATTTGTGAGTCTTCTCCCAGACATCTGGCTGATGTGTGCGTATCCAATTGGCTTCGGCTTCCGCCTGAAGGTAGGCGACGGTGTCCGACATCCTGGCCAGCCGAAATGCGATTCCCCATAGTCCGCCAACCGGCGTTAAACCCTCTGTGCGGCGCTGATCCAACCAAACGATGGCAGGCCTCAAAGGCTCACCATTTTCATCGACATTGATAACGGTTGACCGTTGTGTGGTGAGTGCGACCGCGACGATGGATTGGGGGGTAACGTCCGATGTGGCCCATAATCCGTTGCAAGCCTGGCAGAGGGCATCCCAGAACATCTCAGGGGCTTGCTCAGCCAGGCCGGGGGACTCCGAGTAGTAAGGTTCGATGGGCACCCGGTGCTTTGCGACCAGCGTTCCGTGCGCATCAAATGCCATGGCGCGCACACTTTGGGTTCCGTTGTCGATGGCCAGAATGAGATCGTCAGACATGGGTTCCTCCTTGTTATGGAGTGTGTTCCAACTCGTGAGAGCGGTTATGCTGTCCGGGAAGTTGATAACAACTCTGCCAGAGTTGTGTGTAGTGTTCTACTTCGTGGATCCAGCGCGCATCGTCCCATTTGAGTTCGGGTTGAACGACCGCGCGGATTTCCTCTAGCATGGTCAGACCGCCATCCGGGATCAACAATCCAAGGCGGACGCGTCGAAGCAGGAGATCTTCAAGGTGCACGACGCCCTCCGCACGTGCGGCCCACCGCAACTCAGCCATCAAGGCGGGGCTCTCACCGATGGGCTGCAACTCTTCGGGATTGGCTGCTGCGAGCACAGCCGGGGCATCCGCCCCATGTCGACCGATGAGCCAAAGGCGGGCGGCAGGATCAAGATCGGCGTACAGCGAGGATTCAGCCGGTGGCTTGTCGAGTACCTGGAGCTTCCGATCAAATGCTGGACGACCGGGTAACCAGCGGCGCATGGATCGAAGCGCGTCGTGCGCCATCAGACGGAAGGTGGTGAGCTTCCCTCCTGTTACTGTGAGGAGCCCATCCTCATGCCAAACGACGTACTCACGCGACTCCTTGGATGGGTCTGCAATACCCGTGTCGACGACGGGCCGCACGCCAGCGAAGGTGACTTGAATATCTTCAAGCTGAAGCCCCGCCTCGGGGAAGGCCTTATCCACGGCTTGCATGAGATAGTTCGCCTCGCCCTCGCTGATGGCCGGTTCGTCTATCGGGGCTACATTGTGGTCCACATCCGTTGTTCCCACCAATGTGACAGCTTCCCAGGGGAAGGCAAATACCGGGCGGCCGTCGACGGGATGCAAAATGCTGACGGCGCGCGGCAGGGGAAGTCTCTCCCAGGGAAAGATCAGGTGACCTCCGCGCAGCTTGCGGAGCCGCGGGATCCCGTTGATCTGGGTTCGCAGCTCATCTGCCCACGCGCCGGTGGCGTTGATGACCACTGGCGCTTCGACCTCCACCGTACGACCGTGTGTTACCGGCGCCTGGTCACATATGGAAACGCCTGTCACCCGGCCAGACCTTAAGCGCAGAAGCCCTTCCACACGCGCGTAGTTGAGCGCCGTCCCGCCATCTCGAACCGCTTCACGAATCACGCGCAAGACAAGACGCGCATCATCCGTTTGAGCGTCGATGTATCGATAGCCCCCCAATAGATCGGGGGATGTCAGCGGGGAGCATAAATTGCGGATGCCGTTCGCATCGTAGTGTTGATGCCCCCATTTATAGGCCAGCAGATCGTAGATGACCAGCCCCGCACCGAAGACCCAAGCCGGTATCCGGTCGCCCCGAAAGTTGGCCAATAAAAAACCCAAGGGGCTCACTAAACCCCGCCCTTGTTTGAGGAGACGTTCACGCTCGCGCACCGATTCGTACGTGAGCCTGATTTGAGCGTTTCGCAGATAGCGGAAGCCGCCATGGACGAGTTTTGAGGAGCGGCTGGATGTACCAGAAGCGAAGTCCCTCGCTTCAACAAGTAAGGTCTTGAGACCGGCTCTTGTGGCCTCGCGCAGGATCCCGGCACCCGTGATGCCACCGCCGACCACAATCAGATCCCAGGGTTGGTCAAGTTGAGACCATATCTGATCACGCCAACCTTTTTGCCACATGGTGAACCTCGCTTGGTGGTTATCATCTGTCGTACGTGATTTCTGCCCTGCGTTCTCTAACCATCGTTCAGAAGATTCCACGGATTAAAAAGTGTATCGGGGTCCAGGTTCTTCTGCATCGCTTGAAGCAAGGCCATCCCGATCTTGCCTTTCTCAGATGGTAAGTAGGGCGCATGGTCTACCCCTACGCCATGTTGGTGGCTGATCGTGCCGCCGGAGGTGACCACGGCCTGGCTGGCTTTGGCCTTGAGTGTTTGCCAGCGGCGAAGTGTCTCATCAGGCTTTTCAGCGCGCCGGAAAATGTAGGTCACATACACGCTGGCACCGTCTCGATAGGTGTGTGAGAGATGCGCAAACGCAAGCACACGCTCACCCTCTTCTGCGATCCCATGCTTGAGAGTTTCTTTGAGTCTAGCTGCAGTTGGCAAGACACTGATCCATGGCACTGCGGTCTCGAGCGTGTCGATGGCGAAGCCCTTTTCCCAGAGGGTGTTTCGAAGGTAGGGTGTGAGGAAGCGGGATTTGCCCCACATCTTCCCGATCACATAATCCACTGGGAAGGCGCCGTGCGTACGAAGAAGCGCGTTCATGCGGTGCTTGGTGAAGGTGAAGGATGGGCGGTCGCCCGTGATGCCGTAGATCAATAGACATCGATCGGGACCGTAGCCCAACAAGCGTAAACCGCGATCGGCGAGATGTGTGAGTCGTTCTCGACCCGCTAAGACCAATGTGGTTTCCGTTTCCTGTGCGTCACTCAAGCGCATCATCGAGACGCGCATACCGGCCTGCGTGGCTTCCCGCACCGCGGCGGCGCCGGCTTCGAAATCCGAGAAAAAGGCAGCATAAAATCGATCCAACTCAGGCAGGTGGCGGATGCGGACGGTTGCTCGGGTGATCACGCCCAAGTGCCCTTCCGACCCCAGAACGATCTCACGCAGATCCTGGCCGGCGGCGCTGGCGGGGAAGGCTGGGATATCAAGCGGGCCGCGCGGGGTTTCGAGATGCCCTCCAGCGAAGAGGGGCTCGATCCTCCCGTAATAATAGGATTGCTGACCGCTGGAGCGCGTGGCGATCCAGCCGCCGAGTGTGGACAGTTCCCATGATTGAGGGAAGTGGCCTAGGGTGTATCCGCGAGGGTTGAGGTGGGCCTCCAGCGCGGGGCCGGCTACGCCAGCTTCGAAAGTCGCCAAGTTGCTATCTTCATCGAGGTCGAGCAGTCGATCCATACGGCTGAGATCGAGCGTGAGGGTAGGGGCACCGGCATTGGGTGGGTTGATATGACCAACCACACTCGTGCCGCCGCCATAAGGAATCAGCCGCACATGATGTGCTTTTGCATAGGCAAACAAGTTGTGCAATTCGTCATCGCTTGTGGGGTATGCCACACCATCCGGGAAACTATCGATCCGACCGGATCGCAGAGCGACCCAATCAGGTAGGCTCTGACCTCTTGCATGGCGAAGGCGCTCCGACGCCGATGTGGAAATAAGCGGGTGTGGGTCGAGGCGTGACCCCGGGACGGTTTGTAAAACCTGCTCGTAAGCTGCGTCAGGGGAAGCGAAGGGTTCGCCCAAGACCTGGGCGAGATAAAGGGTGGCTGGTTCGGGGAGGGGATAGGTTTTCGAATCGTCGCCCCATCCATTCCAGCGTCTCATGTTTACCCTCCTAAGGTTGCGCCGCTGCCTTTCGCCATAGGTCAAGCGACTTGTGCATGACGGCGCGCGTGACGGCTTCAGCCGCATGAGCGTCTTGAGCAATGCCGGCTTCCCGTAAGTCGTGGTAGAAGGTGCGCGAGTGCTGGCGGGCTTCGGGTTTTGAGAAATAGATCAGGGCCATGCTGTGGTACAGGTCACAAAAGCCGTTGAGAATCAGTGTGAATACCGGGTTGCCCGAAAGAATTGTCAGGTTCTGATGCAGTTGCCAGTCGGCTTTGGCAAACGCCTGAGGTATGTCTTCTAAATCCGTGTAGCCATCCAGCAGGGAGACGATTTCCTGGGGATGGTGTTGGATGGCTGCTTTTGTATACGATGGTGCCAATAGAAGTCGGACAGTGAGCAGGTTTGGGACGAAATCGGGCGGTGTGTGTTCTTTGTGGTGTGCGATGGCGCCTAAAACGCCCAGGTTCCCCTCCCGCCAGAAATCGCGGACACGGGTAGGGCGGCCGTGTCGGATTTCGACCCACCCGTCGCGCGCCAGGCGTTGAAGTGCCTCGCGCAACGTCGGTCGGGTGACACCCAGTTGTGCGGCGAGGTCACGTTCCGCCGGCAGTGTTGAGTCGATGGGAAAATGGCCATCGAGGATGGCCTCGATGAGGCGGTTCTCCGTGAGTTCAGCGGGTTTGAGGGGCGCATCCCAGTTCATGTTGCCCATTCTGGTAAGTGGTCTTACCAGTTAGTGTACAGGATTTTTCCCTAAATTTCCACGATGACGACTTGCAGAGGATGCCTCAACGATGCTCGTTAACTCGGAAACCTCACACATCATCCCGCGCTAAGGCATGTTTGTACCGAAGTGTCCAGGAACCTGGCTGGCCAACGGCGCAGCCTTCGTGCCTGCGGGCAGCAACCTGCAAGGGTATTGTGGTTGGGAGGCGCCAGGACTAAAAAAGTGCGCCTGCCAGCAAGCCCACCAGTGGGGGGATAAGTAGCCCTATCGTGAGTCGAACCAGCGTGAAGCGCCATCCCAGAAAGGGGAGTTCGAATGTAACGTTGAGCAGAGCCAGACTCGCCCAGGATGTGATCATGGCAAGTGTAGGACCGATGCCAGCCCCGGCCTGGTAGAGGGTCGCGATCAGCGGGAAGATGATATACGGTCCACCAGGCAGGAGCATCCCAGCGCCTGTCCCAATCAACAGACCGCGTCCACCGGAGTCCGGACCGATCCAGGTGCGCACGAGATCCTGAGGCGAGAGTACGTTCACATACCCCACGATGATGAAGGCGACCACGAGCAAGGGCAGTGTGCGTTTGAGGGTAGCTGTGCCGCTTCGTATGCCTCGGATATGGCGGTCCTCACCCAGGCGCCAAGCATAAACAAGCAACACAGCGGCGATAGCGATCATGATGACTGTTGCTTGGATCATCGTACAGCCTCACGGATTTGCATGATCGTGCGTCCAAAGAAGAGTTCGGCTAGAAAGCCTAGGAGCGGCGGGATGGCAAAGGTCAGCGCAATCCGGATTAAAGTCAAGTTTGAGCCGAGCAGCGTAAACTCGTAAGGAAGGCGCGAGATCGCCCATAAATTCTTGGCGGAAATGAAGGAAATTAAAACACCGACTCCCGCACCGGATTGCAGCAAGGCTCCTGCAATGGGGTAATAAACATACGGCCCGCCGGGTATGAGAGCACCGCCGATGCATGCCACCAGGATGCCGCGCCACCCTGCCTGGGAGCTCAGCCACCGCTCAACAATTTTTGGGGAGACCAACGCCTGTGTGAGGCCGGCTACCAGGAACGCGGCGATGAGCATTGGGGTCACTCTCAGCAATTCGTAACCGCCACGTTTCAAGCCGTCGAGCGCCATGTCAATCCCGCCATGAGCCCATGCGACACCAGCGAGGCCGATGGCCACAACAGCAAGGAACCATGTTGTCAAATCAATTTTATGTCTTCTCATATCCATCACTCAAATCGTCAATCGCAACATCTGACACATAACTACAACCGATAATAGCGTTAGTATAGCGCAAGTGAAGTGCTCCTTGGCATATGATAAGGAGGAGGGTTTTACTGCTTTTTGGAAATGCCAGGTGGGGAGCGAGATCGTTGTCCGCTAATCGCATGAGATCCTATGATCCTAGAATCAAAGTGGGGTGCTTTCATTGCACCCCACTCGAATTGTATTTGGGAACGCTTTGAGTTGATTTTGACTGCTTACGGTTACGCGATGATTTGCATGACAGGAGCAGCATCGAAAGGAGCGATGCGACCATCATACCCTCGCTCGGTCAACTGTCAAGAAGGTGTGGCAAGGGAAGGCGCATGTAGGCGCAGACGCTTATTTGCAAATTGGAGGATCGTCTCCAGCATCTCTGCATAGGACAGACCGGCGAAAGAGGCCATTTTAGCCAGGTGGCCATCCCAGCACCATCCCGGATTGGGGTTAACCTCGAGGAGTTTCGGTTTGCCGTCAGCGCCGAGACGCCAATCAAAGCGACAGTAGTCCCTGCATTCCAAGCGAACAAATAACTTAACACAGGCATCGATGATCAGGCTGCGTGTTTCTTCCGATAGATCGGCGGGTATGGAGCGGAGGTTCCAATAGGGTGAATCCGGCAGCCATTTCGCCTCATAACCACAAATATGCGGCAGCCCTTTTGGCAACATGCTGTAGTCCTCTTCGATGATAGGCAGGACCATATAATCTTCAGGTGGGTTGCCGAGGATGCCGACGCTCAAATCCTGACCTACAAGAAATTCTTCAACGAGGATCGGCTTATCATATCCGAAGCGCTGCCGTATTTCAGCTACCGCGTCTAGGAGCTCTTCAGGGGATTGGACAACAGACCGTTGGATGATGCCAAAGCTGGAATCCCCGAAGTTTGGCTTCACAATAACGGGGAAGGGTACAGGGAGATCAAAGGCGGTTTCATCTGGCCTAACGAGAAAACCCTCTGCCACAGGGATTTCCATTTCTTTTGCAACACCTCTAACCAGGGACTTATCGTAGCAGAAGGCAAGACATTGGGGGCTGGATCCTGTATAGGGGAGCCCAAGCATTTCCAAGAGTGCGGGGATGTGTAGTTCCCACCGGGGATTGTTGTTGAATCCTTCATCGCAAAGATTGAGCACAAGATCAACATCCTTTTCCAGATGGCTGAGGTCGGCGAGGAGGGTTTGGTGGTTTTGAAGATAGGAATAACGCCGCTGGCTGACACCTTCCAAGGCCGTTTGTAGCTCACCGATGGTATGGAAGTCATCCTCATCGAAAACCGCGTCAGGTTTGATGCCATCAGGCTTATTGGGGTCGCCTAGGATAACCACGACGTTGTTGATCACGGCGGATGATGTTCCCGTTTTCTCCATCCAGAGTTTGCCGGCGGTGCATGTCAGTAAGATGCGCTGCGCCATCATTCCCAGGTCCTGGTTTCGTCTGGACGCGGGGGTAAATTTCTCGTGCAGAACCGGTGCGGTAAATCCAGCTTCCTGGATCAAATGGGAAATGGTCTCCTTGCTATACAACCTTTCGGCATAGAACTGATCTGCGAGCACGCCTTTTTGGGTATTGCTGATGATCTCGCGCGTGATGAGACGTTTTCCATCTGCGGAAAGTGCTCGTTCGCGGCAGACGAAGAGTTTCTTGTCAACCCATTCCCAGGATCGTGATTGGTAGTTGTTTCGTAGATAATCCCCATCCGTCAGGTCGAGGATCAAAGTACCGTCGGGGATGAGAACGCGCATGACTTCCCGTAGGACGCACAGGTCATCTTTAACGGTCTCAAAATAGCCGAAGCTGTTGCCCAAGATCATGACAACGTCGAATGAATCAGTCGGGTATGGAATCTTGCGAGCGTCGCCTTCTTTAAAGCGTAGGGTGAGAACTTCGTTTCGAGCCTGTTTCCTTGCTTTTTGAATAAGGTAGTGTGAACGATCCAACCCCTCGATGTTCTGAACGCCGCGGCGATACATCTCGAATACGTGTCTCCCCTGCCCGCAGCACAAGTCAAGAATACGTGTATCCTTCGTGGGGCGGATGATGTCGAGGAGTACATCCACTTCTTGCTGGGTGATCTCCGCATCCGCGACAACATCGGCATCCGTTTTGAGATAAAGGGGATTGAAAATAACTCGCCACCATTCCGACGCAACATGAGCTTCTAGATTTCCCACAGGCCCTAATGTGCGCGGCTGGGTATGACTTCCACCGTTGCGCGAGCGCTGGTGGGGAGGTTTATCCGTTTCATTTGCTTTCTTCATCGTATGGCCTCCAACCACAACCATCTTAATGGATTTGTATTTTCGTGCAACTACTACATGCGCCCAGGTTGTTCCTTATCGTTACTCCGCCGGGCAATCTTCTCATACCTTAGTTAGGTAAGATGAGCGCTTTATTTCTCTCTAAATTTCGAAGCGAATCGCCGTTCATCGTAAGTGTCGATTTCGGTTGCCTCATCGTAAGCCCAATCCAATTCGATGGGTGATAGGTTTAACACTTCAAGTTGCGCTCGACACTTAGGGCACGAGACGGTTTGCCCTTTGCGGGGAGACGGACCTACGTTGATGCTTAGATTGCAGGCAGGGCATAATCCTTTGGCCATGTCCATTCTCCAGACACTATACCATATTGATAGGCATGATATTGGTGGGGGATTTATAAGGAATTCTTGCTAAATACATTGATCTGGGCTTCCCGTAAATCGGAAGGATCAGCGAACTTCGAGAATACGAAAGCGAAGTTTGCCTGCAGGCGCCGAGATACCAATCTCTTCACCTGCGCAGCGGTCAAGGAGGGCTTGACCTAAGGGCGACTCGTATGAGAGGGTTCCTTTTCGGGGGTTTGCCTCCGCAATGCCTACAAGCGTAAAGGTCTCGAGCGCGCCGCCGTCATCTTGGATAACCACAGAGCTGCCAACTTGAACGCTCTCGGTAGGACAAGTATGCTCAATAAGCTGAACCCGTGAGAGTTTCTCCTCGATCTCGTTTATGCGTCCTTCCACGAACGCTTGCTCCGTCTTGGCCGACATGAAGGCGATGTTTTCCTCAAGCTCCCCGTTTTCCATGGTTGCTTCATGGAGCATGTCTGCAACATCGCGACGCCTCACGTCTCGAAGGTAATCAAGTTCATCTTCGAGTTTCTTTAAACCGACGGATGTTATGTAAAGAACTTTGCTAGATACCTTTTTAGCCATCTTTCTAATTCCTGATTGAAGTTCTGTCTGTTGTTATGTAAATGTAGAATCAAGTTTCTTTAAACATCCACTTTCAACACATCCCCACATTCCCGGCATGCCACACGCTCTTCGATGCATGACATGTCTTCCAGTTCTATGACAGCATTACACAACGGACATGTACACGAAATCATGATCTGTTTTCCTACACATCCCATCACCACCCAATTCCTTTACGGTTGGTGGTGCTATCCCCACTTTTTGCTCTGCCGAGTCGTGAGCCATCCCAAGTGTGATACGTTATACGGTGTTTTAAATATAAAAAATTGGAGAGAGATCAAGAATCCAGGATGGTGATCTCCTAAGCGAAAACATTCCCCTTGATAGAAACAAGTCTACTGCTATGTCCTATTAAAAGTGTCGAAAAGACGTACAAGATGTGTTCAATAATGGGATTGTGTGAATTAAGTACGTCGAATTTTCTTGGAATAGCGGCTTTTCCTATCTGCCGGTCGGAGGTATCTTCCGCAGGGTTTCTCTTCCAGTTTTTATCGATGAAATTGTCATACTGCATCAACGCCGGTCTGTGCCCGCAAGCGATTGCTGGGTGAAGCTTTTCACTGTCTTGTCAGAGCTTCTCCTCAATGAAGCGATAGCCAACCCCAGGGATGGTCTCGAGGAATGTAGCAGAGGCTGGATCGGGTTCGATCTTTTGTCTGAGGCGGCTGATAAGACCACGCACAAGGTCACGATTTCCCTCGCCTGTGTACCCCCAAACCCGTTCGATGATCACGTCGACTGGAACAACCTGACCCCGATTGGTCATAAGCGTATACAAAAGTCTGAACTCGAGGTGAGTCAAGCGACGAGGTTCCTCGCCCGTGATCGTAACGCTGCGCGAGGAGGGATCCAGGGCGATGTTCTCCAGTGCGAGGATGGGTAGAACGAAGCTCGGGACACTGCTTGCGCGACGCGTGAGTGCAAACACATAGGCGGAGAGCACCTGGGGGGATACAGGCCGGGTCAGCACTACATCTGCGCCTGCTTCGAGCAAGGAACAGAAAGTTCTTTCTGGCATCGTCTCAACGATCATCAGCAAGGGGATCTGGGCTGTGGCTCGCACCGCCTTTACATTTTCGAGAGGCTCCTCACTCTCCGCAAGGGCCACGATGATCATATCTGCAGGGTCGTCTGTCCAATTCGTGAGCACACTCTGGAGATCGGAACTGGCGGCTGCTGCCAGCCCTGCCTTGCGCAGGATATATACAATGATCTCTTTCTCGCTCGGATCCACCCCGACAACCATCGCTTGCATGGCTAGACATCCTTTCAATACGTGTTTCATATCAAGGATACTCGAATTTCTTCCTGAGTGGGAAGAATCTCCTGGGTGGGGATCCGTTTGTCCCTTTCCCCGGTTGCGATATCTACCTTCATATCAGGAAGGTAAGCAAGGCTGAGATCTGTAAGGATACTGTGGAGGATGGGCTTTCGGTCGAAGCTTCCTAAGGTGGCGCTTATAGATTTCCCGTGAGGGTGCAAGCTGCTTGGTGCAAGGCCATTTTAATCGGGGCAAGTTCGGCAGCTGAGATGACTGCCGAACTTGAGGCAATCACGGTTACGGTTGTCCTCTTCAGGGGCGGGTTATCGGAAGGTTTGGGAGGCAACATCGTTTTAGTCAGTGGTGCAGCCAACATGGTCTTTTTCGATTTAGCGCCATATGCCGGGCGTAAGCCAGAAGATTTTGTTGTGGACGGAAGCTTTCTCGGCATAAGCCGTGATCGTGAAGGTTACGGATTGACCGGCGAGAGGCGTAAGATCGATCTCGATCGTGCTGACCTGTCCGTCGTATTTCTCGGACCAGGTAACCAGTGCGTAGTCATGGGTGTTCTTCAGGCGAAATTGAACCTCGATGGTGACAGCACAGGAGATCTGGTTCTGCAGACAGCCGACCGTAGCGCGCAATCGATCTCCGCTCTGAACGTCGAATGGTGGGTAGGCACCTTTGATCCAGCCAAATTCAACCATCTCGGGTTGCACAAGGAAAGCGGAGCTGTCGGTCGACACACCGTCTTCACGTGTGAACGTGGAGGGCAGGGTCACAGCCCCTTGCGGGTCATCCTCTTTGCCCGGGCATGACAAGGTGCCAGCACTGCTGCGCCATTCCGCGTCACAAAGTTTGTCGACGAAGCTATAGACAGCTTCTGGAGCGGGTGCGGGTTCGTCCGTTGGTGCCGGCGTGGGTTCGTCCGTTGGGACCGGTGTGGGCGTCAACGTCGGTGTAGCAGTGGGCGTGGGCGTGGGCGTGGGCTCGATCTTCTCCCACCAGACCTTGATCATCGCCTTTCCTGTGCGCTCATAGTATTCGATCACCAGGGTGTGCTTGCCGGAAAGGCTCTTATTGACGGAGTATGTCTTGCTCCCGTCGCTTGAATGCCATTCGTTCAGAATAAGCTTGCCGTCAAGATAGATGCGAATCCCATCGTCGGCGCGTGCTTTGAGGGTGTAGGTGCCGCTATCAAAGGAGATCTTGCGTGTCCAGCGGGCTGAAAAATTCTCGACCGGGAGCCCTGCAGCGGGGGACTTGGACTCCCACTGAAATTGGACGTTTATGTCATTGCGCACCAATGCTGGGCTGTCCTTTAACTCACGATTGGCCCAGTATTCCCCTTTCCAATCCGGGAAAGTTGGCGAGGTGACTTTCTCCCACCTGAGTCGAATGCGGGCATCCCGCGTGCGATCGTAGTATTCCAATCGCAGGTTGTGCGTTCCCTTGACAAGTGCCACATCTGCCGAGATCTCCCGAACGCTGCCATCTTCCCATGCATCGATGATCAACTGGTCATCCACCCAAAGGCGGGCACCGTCGTCCATAAGCACACGGAAGCGGTAGGTGTCGCCGGAGAACTCGGCCTTTCCTGTCCAACGCACAGAGAAATTATCCGCCTGGATGACAGACGCCGGCGCGTTTCGCTTCCAATCGAAATCGATGACACTGTCGTAGCGGATCAACGCGGGTGTTCCTTTCAGGTTGCGATTGGCGAAGTACTCGGCTCGCCAGCTGATCGAGCCGCCAGCATTCAGCGGCCCGACGATGATCTGAACCCAGAAAGCCTTATCGGCTTTCTCTCCGATGCCGAAAAGCATGCCGCCTGGATTCTCCAAGAACCAGTTGCCGCGATAGGTCCCGACATTTGTGGGTGCGACCAGCTTGACCTTCAAGTCAACCGTGCTTCCCGGTGCAACGGTTCCTGGCAGGGGAACGTAGGCCGGCGCACCCATGCTATGGCCGTATGCAAACGTCAGGGTGTAGGAAGGGGTCCACGTGCATGTACCAGTGTTCCTCAGACGCCACACCTTTTCGAAGGTTTTCCCTGCGGTGATGTTGGCGTTATCCGCTATGGTGACATCTTGAACGAAGGTCGCCCGGTCATTGCAGGCAGGGGGTGTCGGAGTCGCAGTCGAGCCCAGCGCGGTGGGGGTTGGGGCGGGTGGCGGCAGCAGCTGGTAATCCCATGCGAAGTTAATACCTGTGTATTTCTCACCCGCCGCCACAGTCACACCTGTGGCGGCCTGTGACCCTTGGACAACCGGCACCGTCCAACTTCCTGCAGACAAGGCCGCACCATCTGTCTGGCTGCTTGCATCGATCGAAACACAGTAGTTACCGGTCATGAGATCGGCAAACTGATACGAGCCGCTGGCATCCGTCCGGGTGGCCTTGAAACCGAGAGAGGGGCATGAACCCAGCCCAAGCCTGACATTGACACCCGCGATGCCCTCCTCACCAGGATCGAACACGCCATTGGCACGCAGTCCTATTTCATCTTGAACACGCACGCACCCTACTGGGATGTCGCTCGTTGTCAGGCTGACCGTCTGAGAATCACAAATATCGTGCCAAACCATGCCATTGATCGAAGATGTTGGGTAAGGGGTGTCGGATGGAATCACGGGCATCGCTGTAGCTTGAGGGCTGGGTGTGCTGACCATCGAGGAAGGGGATCCGAAGATGGCAACCATAGCGCCTACGGCTACCAGACCTAATACCACCGATCCTAGCCCGAGAATGAACCCAAGGTGGAGCTTCTTCATAATGACCTTAGCCTCCTCAAAATTCACATATTCCGTTGTCACGACGAAGGCTCAATTGTGGGGAATCTGCTTTGTAATGTAAGGGGAATGTATAGGGCGTGGATGAATCCCAATACAATGTTAAATTAACGTCTGTAAAGGCAAACTTTGTGGAATCCATGTACGAAATGTGTGTAATTTGCCGAGGGTTGAGATCGACAATGCGGATGTATGCAGGTGCCGCGTGAACTGCACCGATCAGGCGAGTGCGCGCGGCATGGAAGGTAAAACCTCTTCCAGAGCTTGGTTCAAGCGATCGCAATCGCTCCGGTCGTTATAACCCTGGATAGAGACGCGCATCAGCGGTTGCCCATTCCAGCGATGTGCCACGACTTCGATCCTGTGGGTCTCGTACAATTGCCGTTGAAGCGCAGCGACATCGAGTTCTGGAAGCCGGACGGCGAACATCTGCGCGTACCAATCTTGAGAGTCGGGGCAGATTGGCGGCAGGTTGGTCATGTCGAGAATGCGCTGGCGCACCTCGCTCGCCAGTTGGTGGCAGCGCTCGCGAACGGCGGCCCAGTTGTGTTCATGCTGGAAACGAATGGCGGCTGGCGTGGCCAGGAAGGCGGCCAGGTCGCGGGTACCCTGCCATTCGTGGTAGTCGATGAAGCGCGAGGGACCCGGTTTTTCAGCTTCCCATCCCCAACTTACAACCAGGGGCTGCAGCAGGTCCTGCACCTCTCGGCGGGCGTAGAGGAATGCGGAGCCTTTGGGGGCGCAGAGCCACTTGTGACAGGCTCCTGCATAGATGTCGGCGCCAAGCGCCTTGAGGTCTAATGGAATCTGACCTGGCGCGTGGGCGCCATCCACGATGCACAGCAGGCCATCCTCACGCGCGCGGCGACAAACCGCTGCGACGGGAAAACGCAGAGCGGTGGGGCTAGTGATGTGACTGAGGAAGAGAATGCGAGTGCGTTCCGTGACGCCTTCCCAGAGTCTATCCAAGAAGGCTTCTGGGGTGGTGAGCGGCAAGGGGATAGGTTGGCGAATATAGCGTGCGCCCCTCCGGTTGCAGATGAACCGCCAGGTGCGATTAAGGGCGCCATACTCATGATCCGTCGTGAGAATTTCATCGTCGGGCTTTAGATCCAGGCTGCGGGCCACCATGTTGAGCACCGTGGTGGGGTTGGTGAAATACACGACCTCATCGGCAAGACAGCCCAAGAACTCGGCGAGCGCTGTTCGGGCCTCGGCCAACAAATCGGGCGCCCGCCGAGCCAGAAACTGCACGGGTTCGCGCTCCAGCTCACACTGCCAACGCTGGTAGGATTCAAAGACGGGTCGCGGACAGGCCCCAAAGGATCCGTGATTGAAGTAGAGAATATCCGGATCGAGGAGAAACTGGGATTTGAGGCTGCCGTTCATGCCGACTCCATCGTTGCGATTTTCGCCATTCGCTTATTCACATTTGAGTTTATGGATTATCTCACGAAACCATCTGTCTCTGTCATACTCCGCCCCGACGCTCGCACGTTCCCCTTTCGTACCGAAATAGTACCCTCCTGGTATTGACCTACCTCTCATTTTTGCGTATGATAGACGTGGTTATCTGGTCTGACCACCAAACCAGGGGTGCCCATGAAAATCCATCCGGTAAAGTATGTAACGTTGGCGCAGGTTGTATCAGGCCGTCTGGCGGCTTCCATCCTCGATGGATCCTTCAAGACCGGAGAGAAGCTCCCTTCGGAGCGCGAGTTGATGAGGCAGTTGGAAGTGAGCCGTGCCACATTACGCGAGGCCTTGAAATCGCTGGCGGAGAATCGGTTGATTGAGGTCCGGCCCGGTGTGGGGTCATTCGTCCGACCGATCGACCGCAGCAACTATGCGCAAGCGACTGACCTTGCGCTTGCCCACCGCACGCGTGGCGTTCATGTGGATGTTCCTAGCATCGAACCTCCACTGATGAAGCCCACTAAACCGACACAGCAGCCGGAAGGGCCGCAGTCACTCAAGATCAGTATGGAGAAACCACTGCGCATACCCAACCTGCGTAAGGATCGACTCGGGACCTTTGAGTTCATTTCGTGGTGGGAGCGGGAGAAGGTCGAGGCGGCGAAAGTGATGATCGTCGGTGCAGGGGCATTGGGGAACGAAGTCGCCAAGAACCTCGCTCTGATGGGTGTAGGACATCTATACATTCTGGACTTCGACACCATCGAAGCCGCGAATCTCTCTCGCTCCGTGCTCTTTCGCGATCGGGATAACGGACGACCCAAGGCCGAGATCGCCGCGGCGCGATTGCGCGAACTCAACCCCGATGTCCATATCCAGTATTTCAACGGGGATGTGCGGACTCAGATTGGACTGGGCGTGTTCCGGCGCATGGATGCCGTGATCGGGTGCCTTGACAATCGCGAAGCTCGGTTGGCCGTCAATCGCTTCTGCTATTGGCTCGATAAACCCTGGGTGGATGGCGCTATTCAGGAGCTCCTTGGATTGGTGCGTGTCTTTGTACCAGGAAAAGGGGCGTGCTTTGAGTGCACTTTGACTGAACAGGCTCGACGGGAGATCTCCCTTCGTTATTCCTGCCCGCTTCTGGCCCATGCAAACCTCTTGCTCGGCAAGGTTCCGACCACGCCAACGATCGCATCCATCATCGGTGGTATGCAGGCGCAAGAGGCGCTCAAGTTTATCCATGGCATGCCGGTTGAAGCGGGGAGCGTGGTTCACTATAACGGGATGACCAATCAGCTTCATACCACAAGTTATGTGGAACAGGAGGATTGTGAGAGCCATTGGAAATATGGCGAGATCATCGAATTGCCCAACCGGGCGGAGGACACGACCGTGATGGAACTGCTGCAGATCGCGCGTGGCGATCTTGGCCCAGAAGCGGTCCTTGAACTGGATCAGGAACTGGTCATCTCGCTGGAATGTCTTCAATGCCAGGTGGTGGAGGAAGTGATGAACGCCATTTCCGAAGTCAGTTTTGATGCCGCTCACTGCCCGAACTGTGGTCTCGTACGGCAGGTGCATATGACCCACCTGGTGACCGGTGATGAACCTTTTTGCAATCGAACACTCGCCAGCATCGGGGTACCACCCCTGCACATCCTTCGCGCGCATAACGGGGTCGAGTACCGCTTTTATGAGATGACCGGGGATTTGCCCAGCGCCCTACACTTCCGCCACTTCGAGAAACCAGCCATCCGCCTAGGTGCAGTGAAACCTAGCATCCAAGATGAAACGGTGAAAGGCGACTCACAGCGCCCTGTACGGGACCGGATTCGCCTGTTAGATTGATGAGATGCCCATGATGGCCCAACTTGAGGTCAGGATGCCTTCCGAGTCTACGTCTCATCGAACGCCAATTTATCTCGGCCTTGTGGTAACGACGAGCGCCGCGATCGCAGTGAGCACGGTGTTTGCGCTGCTATCCACACGCAATCAAACCATCCATCCTTTTGCCTTGGGGGCCGCAAGCGCGGCTGGGATCGGCTTGGTGGCTGGGTTCATCTCGCGCTGGTCGCTGCTCCATCGCAGCCGAGCGATACGCGGGCTTGTTGCGATGGTGGGCGTTTGCACAGGGCTCGTTTTCTTGGGTTGGCTGAGCCGTGGGGCATATGGCGTGCATCTGCTGCGCCGGCAACCAGAAGTTCCGGATTGGCGAGGTTTCATCCAATTTCTCATAGCGGGAACCTGCGCGCTGCTTGCGGTGTGCGCCTGGGATCGCAGGATCACCCTCGGGCAGCACATCGTCGGCCAGGTGCGCGTGCGACAGGCGCACATCGCCGGGGCGGTGCGATCGCGCATCAGCGCGATTCGCAATCTGAGACGACCTGCCACGAGCGCCGCGTCCCCGGCGGTCCGCCGAGAGCGCCGGCGGACGGACACTCCTATTTCGGTTCGGCACACACCCACGAGAACACGCACGACGATTTCGCCAGCGGTTCGCCAGAAACCTGTGCGCAAGAAGAGGCGGCGTTCGAGCGTGTCCATTCGTTTGTCAGCCGCGCAGGAACACCGCTGCCCATATTGCTTGGAACTCGTGGACCCAGACGACCCGAGAGGGGTGGAGATCTGTCCCATTTGCCATACCTTGCACCACGCGGATTGTTGGGCGGTTACAGGTACCTGCCAGGTTCCGCATCATCATAAGTGAGGGCGTAACCGAACGTATGAGGAGGTGAAATTCTATGTCCGATTTGACCGTTACCATCGTTTTGCCCAGTGGCGGTGCACGCACTGCAGAGGTGCCGGATGATATACCCGTGCAAGATCTGATGGCTGAGTTGATTCCCCTGTTGGAGTTGCCCACCTTCGGGCCGGATGGAAGGCCAATGGGCTATCGGCTCGACAGCAAGGCATTGGGGCGCGAATTGCAAGAGGATGAGACGCTTGCTTCCGCTCAGGTCCCTGAAGAGGATCGCTTGATCCTGACGGCGGATATCACTGCTGGTGGTGTCAGTGTGGAGCAGACGCCTCGTGCCCGTCGGCTGCGCGGCGATTACGAGCGGATGCAGGAATTGAAAGGTCGCTCGTCGTTGATCAGTTTTGAGGCGCAGGCCGTCCATCCGAAACTTCCGCCGGAACGCTACATCGTCACCTTTAGCTGCAAGAGCATCGTCGGCGTCAATAAACGCGGAGAGCCGAAATACGGGAGCCACCATCAGGTCGAGATCTACCTGCACAACCAATACCCACAACGGTGGCCGGGGTTGAAGTGGTTGACCCCGATCTGGCACCCGAATATCAACCACATCAATGGAAGTGTGTGCATCGACGCGGCATGGTGGACGGCAGCACGTTCGCTTGATCGACTGGTGATCATGTTGGGCGAGATGCTTCAGTATAAGAATTTCCACGATGATCCTACAAAGCCGCCGTTTCCCTGGGACCCTGAGGCCGCACGCTGGTGCCGAGACTACCGGGAGAAAAACCCAGATGCTTTTCCGGTGGATACACGCGAACTCCTTCGCCCCGAAAGGGTCAAGATCCATACGACAGGGTCTGGGAGCAAGACGAATGCTCGCTCCCGGAAGGAAAGCGCCAAGCCGAAGATCAAAAAACCGCGCGTGAAGCTGAAATAAAGGCACTGAAGCGGCCGCTTGGAAGCCGATCGTTGAAGAAGAGCCATCTACGAATCTAACTTTTGGAGGGTATCCGATGTCTGATCTAACTGTAAACCTGGTTCTACCTGCAGGAGGAACCCGTACTGCTGAAGTGCCCGATGATGTACCCATCAACGAACTGATGCCAGAGTTGACGACCTCGCTTGAACTGCCGACGATGGGACCGGACGGCAGGCCGATGGGTTATCGCCTGGACAGCAAGGCGCTGGGGCGCGAGTTACAAGAGGATGAGACCCTGGAGTCGGCAGGCGTTCCTGCGGAGGATCGCTTGATGATCACCGCCGATGTCACGGCAGGATGATGACTGCATTGGACCGCATTGATGAGGCTGAGTGAGGAAGGTCGAGAAGGTATGTCGGAGCCTGAATCGAACGTTCG
>CAYLOP010000040.1:0-1228 GCA_964385305.1 uncultured Anaerolineaceae bacterium
GCCGTGCACCGGGAGGGTGTAGCCGCCGTCCACCAGGACGACTTGCCCGCGGATCATCTCGGCCTCCGGGCTGCACAAGAACGCTACGACGCCGGCGACGTCTTCGGGCGTGACCAGACGGCCCGCCGGCGTCGCTTCTATTGCCTGAGGGATAACGCTTCCATCTCGGAGCGTATTGAAATATTTGAGGGCGTCCGTCTCAACGATCCCGGGAGAAACAGCATTAACGATGATTCCCAACGGGGATAATTCCACAGCGAGGTAGCGTGTAAGCGCCTCAAGCGCAGCTTTGCTCGCGCCCACGACGACGTAATCGGGAAGCACACGGAACGAGCCCGGGCTGGTGATGCTGACGATACGCCCGCCGCCGCGCGCCTTCATCAGCGGCACGGCGCGCTGGGCGCTGAAAAGCATGGAGCGAGCGTTAATGTTCAGCGTCCAATCCCACCCCTTCGGCTTCTGTTCCAGGGCTGGGCGGTTGTATCCCGAGGCGGCGTTGCAAACCAGAATGTCCAGGCCTCCGTATTCCGCTTCCACGGCTTCAAAAAGTGAATCGATGCTCTCGATTTCGCCCACGTTGGCGCGCACGACCACTGCCCGCCGTCCCAAGGCGCGTACCGCCTCGGCGGTTTCTTCGGCAGGCGTGCGGTTGCGGAAGAAGTTGATCACCAGATCTGCCCCTTCGTCAGCCAGGCGTAATGCAATCGCTTTGCCGATACCGCGTCCAGATCCCGTTACGAGCGCCACTTTGTCACGAAATCGCATTATCGCCTCCAGGTTAACCCTTCATCATCGTTTGAACGCACCCATGATACCACCTCGTGTGTTCTGAGAGTATCCTGGCGGGTCTCTCTTCTGTATCCTTCTGCAACTGTGTGCCACACCAGCATTGTCCGAAGGGGGATATGCCGTGTGCACACTTTGTGAAGCGATTGTGGTAGCATGGTTGGCATGGGAGCCAATGCGATGCTTGAGAAGATTCATGCCGAGATGGACCGCGCACACGGTGCGCGCGCCGACGGTAATGAGGGCCAGGCACGCGTCTGCGCCCGTCGCGCGGCCGGTTGGGCTGTGGGGGTGTACGGCCGGGAGCAATTGGGGGAAGATTCAAGATGGCACGCCTACCATAATCTGATCTGGTTCCAATCACAGGAGATCTCAGCGGATCTTCGAGCGGCGGCTATTCGGCTGACGACCCGTGTGGACGTCGATCACACACTTCCACATA
>CAYLOP010000040.1:1328-21525 GCA_964385305.1 uncultured Anaerolineaceae bacterium
GCGGCGGCTATTCGGCTGACGACCCGTGTGGACGTCGATCACACACTTCCACATATGGAAGACCCCCTCGAAGATGCACGGATGATTATCGCCGCGCTCCTGACAGGGGTGGATTAAAGTTCGATGCAGGTGAAGGGAAAGCATATGGCAGGGACGGACATAGCGATCGCACTCGGTGGTGGTGGCGCGCGTGGCTTCGCGCATATCGGCGTTCTGCGAGCCTTGGAACGTGGCGGCTGTGATATCCGGGCAGTTGCTGGCACGAGCATCGGTGGGATCATCGGCGCAGCCTATGCGTGTGGCTTCTCACCGGATGAAATCGAGCGCCATGTGGCTGAAGTGGGAATGGCTGAACTTCTACGTGCGCGCCCCAAGGGTGTGGGCTTGCTGGGTGTGGACAGAATCGCCGGCCGGCTCCGTGAAATCATAGGCGACATGACCTTCGCAGAGACACGCATCCCGCTGGCACTTACGGCAGCCGATCTGGAGACCGGAGATGAGATCCTCATCACAGAAGGCTCGATCGTGGATGGAGTCCTCGCGACGATCGCGATCCCCGGCATTTTCCCACCCATGCTTTTCGGAGGTCACCGATTGGTGGATGGCGCTGTCCTTGATCCTATCCCAGTTGCGGCAGCTCGTGGGGTTTTCGACGGACCTGTGGTCGCCGTGAATTTATCGCCAAAGCCGGGCTTCACCACGGATGCGGAACGTCCCAGTCCGCTGGGCTCGATTCCGGGTGGGGAATGGATCACACGCTTGCGGCCGGGGCAGGCGCTGCAAATCTTCCTGCGTTCGACGGAAATCACCGGACGGATGTTCGCCGAGCTGCGTTTACAGATCGATAAACCCGAGGTCGTCATCCGACCGGATGTGGGGAATGTGGGTATCTTTGACAGCACCTCGACCGCCGAGATGGTCGCACGCGGGGAGGCAGCCGCCGAAGCCGCTCTGCCGGAGATCAAGGCTCTGTTTACGCCGGCCAATCGGGTGCGCCGGGGGATCGGGAAGTTGTTCGGAAGGGGAACGTGAAGGAGCGTCCACCCAGGCGTGAGCAAGATTTGCGGGCGTATGCACGCGGCACACAGCTCCGTCTCATCTTTGGCGGATTGGTGATCGTCGTCGTCGTCGGCAATGGGCTGATTTGGCTGATCTATGGGGCCGGAGCGGTGCGAATGGCCATGATATGTACGTCCATCGGATTAGCGCCTGGCTTGCTGATCATCGGATGGCTCTTGTTGATGGAGTGGATCGTCAATAGGGCGCGCGATGAATGAATTGCAATGGGTGCCGCCCTTGAATGGGCGGCCGGGTTATCTGCTACGGGAAACCTCAAATACAAACGAGCCGTATGTCATCATGCTTCACGGAAGGAGCGGCGATGAACGCTCAATGTGGATTCTGGAAAGCTTCTTATCTGAAGAAAGCCTGAAGGCCGCTCCGCGTGGTATCTTTCCTTGGAAAGGTGGCGGCTACCACTGGTCGCAAGTTGTGGATCGGAGATCGGTGCGTTCGGATTTGAACGCCTCCGTCGCAGCGCTTTCAATAATGGTAAGAGAGCTTGAGGCGCGCTTCCGTGTCGATCGCCAACGGTTGATCCTGATGGGATTCAGTCAGGGGGCGGCGCTTGCCTTCTCCATGGCAGTTTCCTTAGACCCGCGCCCGGCAGCGGTCGTATCGTTGGCAGGTTTCCTGCCTGAGGGTGATATCGGTAACCTGATAGGAATGCCGATCTTTTGGGGGCATGGAATCCATGACGAACTGTTGCCGGTAGAAGGAGCGCGCTTGGGAGTCCAGCGACTGGCAGGGATGGGCGCAAATGTCCACTACTGCGAGACGGATGTGGGTCACAAGTTGGGCGCGGCGTGTGCGCGTGGTTTAGACTTGTGGGTCAGATCGGTTTTTCCCCGCAACGTGGGCGAGTAATTTTTAACATTCAGAGAACATCATATAAGGTGTGCCGAGGCAAAGTGGTTTTATGATAAGATCACTTTATGGCCTCGACCAAGTTCGTGTGGGAACACCTCCGCACATGTTCTTGGTAGGAATCTTCTGGACCGTAAAGCATTAACTGGAGAACTTTATGACGAATCATGAACTCGAGAATCGTGCTATCAACACGATACGGTTTCTCGCCGCGGATGCTGTGCAGCGTGCAAACTCCGGTCACCCTGGACTGCCCATGGGAACAGCAGCATTGGCTTATGCGCTTTGGACGCGCCACCTAAAGTTCAACCCCGATGATCCGAGCTGGCCTGACCGTGATCGGTTCGTGCTGTCTGCAGGGCATGGCTCGATGTTGCTTTATGCGTTGTTGCATTTGATGGGATTTGATCTGTCCCTGGATGAGATTAAGCGCTTCCGTCAATGGGGAAGCAAGACGCCAGGACACCCGGAATATCACGACACGCCAGGCGTAGAGACCACGACCGGACCACTCGGACAGGGCTTTGCCAACGGTGTCGGCATGGCGATTGCGGCGGAACATGCGGCAGCCATCTACAACCGCGATGGGTATGATCTTTTTGATCACTACATCTATGCCATTGTTTCGGACGGCGATCTCATGGAAGGCGTGGCTTCTGAGGCCGCTTCACTCGCCGGCCACCTTAAGCTGGGCCGCCTCATTTACCTTTATGATGACAACCGCATCAGCATCGACGGGAGTACGGATATCGCCTTCACGGAGGATCGCGCCGCTCGTTTCGAGGCTTATGGCTGGCATGTCCTGCACGTCGAGGATGGCAACGATGTCGAGGCTGTCGACCGCGCGTTGCAAGCAGCAAAGGGTGACCCGCGTCCGTCCCTGATCGTCTGTCGAACACACATCGGGTATGGACTTCCCACCAAGCAGGATACAGCCGCTGCGCATGGTGAGCCGCCAGGTGAGCAGGAGCTCGCGGGGGCGAAGGAACGACTCGGTTGGCCGCTGGAGCCTCGCTTTTTTATACCCGATGATGTGCGAGAGCACTTTAACTCGGTCGCGGCACGCGGTCGTGCTGCCTATGCTGCGTGGGGTGAGCTTTGGGGTGGTTATGAGCGTGCGCATCCCGAACTGGCCAGTGAGCTGTCACGCACTTTGCGCGGCGAGCTACCTGATGGCATCGCCGAGGTTATTTCACCCTTCCCGAGCGATCCCAAGGGGCTTGCGACACGCGCGAGTTCGGGCAAAGTGATCAACGCCTTGGCGCCTTCCCTCCCTGAATTGATCGGCGGATCTGCTGATCTTACAGGCTCGAACAAGACCAAGATCGACGGCGCCACACCTTTCAGTGCGGACGACAGAACCGGCCGCTACCTGCACTTTGGCGTTCGTGAACACGCCATGGGTTCGATTATGAACGGCCTAGCGCTGCACAGCGGCTTCGTCCCATTTGGGGGGACGTTCCTTGTGTTCTCCGACTATATGCGGCCGGCGATCCGCCTGGCGGCGATGATGGGTTTACGGGAGGTGTACGTATTCACCCATGACTCGATCGGTCTGGGTGAGGACGGACCGACTCATCAGCCGATCGAACAACTGGCAGCCTTGCGGTCGATCCCCAACCTGACTGTGATCCGACCCGCAGATGCCAATGAAGTGGCGGTTTCGTGGCTTGTGGCGCTGGAGCGAAATTCCGGTCCAACGGCCTTTGCTCTCACTCGACAGGCTGTCCCGACATTGGATAGAAAGCGCTTTGCATCCGAGGAAGGTCTTCGAAAAGGAGCCTATGTTCTTGAGGATCTTGGTGAGAGAGAACCGCAGGTGATCCTGATGGCGTCCGGCTCGGAGGTGTCGCTGATCATTGAAGCTGGTGAGAAGCTCGCCTCTGAAGGGATTGCTGTGCGTCTGGTTTCTTTCCCCTCCTGGGAACTCTTCAGCATGCAGGACGAGGCCTACCGAAGTTCGGTGCTGCCTGCGGAGATCCACGCGCGGGTTGCCGTTGAGGCGGGGGTGCCGCTGGGCTGGGAGCGTTGGGTTGGCGCGCATGGTGCGGTTATTGGGTTGGACCACTTTGGCGCTTCTGCGCCCTATAAAGAGCTATATCGCCAATTCGGGATTACGGTTGAGAACATCCTTTTACACGCGCATAGCGTATTGAAAACCACGACTGATATGGAGGCGTAGCCATGAAAGTAGCGATTGGTTGCGACCATGCGGGCTTTCCCCTAAAAGCCATCGTGATTGAGGAAATCTGCAGACTCGGTCACGAGGTAATCGACCTGGGAACGAATTCCACCGAGCCAGTGGATTATCCGGATTATGCCGAGAAAGTCGGTCGTGCTGTGCAGCGCGGTGAGGCGGAGCGCGGCATCGTGATTTGCGGCTCCGGTGTGGGGGCAGGTGTGGCAGCGAATAAAATGCGCGGCATCCGAGCCGGCTTGTGCCACGACACCTATTCTGCGCATCAAGGTGTGGAACACGATGACGTCAATGTGCTCGTGTTTGGGGCGCGCATCATCGGATCAGAACTGGCATTGGAGATCGTCCGAGCCTTCCTCGGGGCGCATTTCACAGGTGGGGAAAGGCACACACGCCGCCGGGCAAAGGTGCTCGCGATCGAAGAACGGGAATTCGGCTAGGAGGAAGCATGAATCCCATCCAACGTGTGCACAACCTCGGCCAATCCATCTGGTTGGATTACATCCGGCGCGACCTGATTGAAAGTGGTGAGCTTGCGGCGCGCATCGCGTCCGGCGAGGTGCGCGGTGTAACCTCCAATCCAACGATCTTCGAGAAGGCTATCGCAGGATCGGATCTATACACGGCCGATCTGCGTGCCATGACACAAGCAGGATGGGAGACAGAGTGGATCTTCGAAGCGCTTTCCATCGATGATATTCGCGCCGCTACGAAGGTCTTTCTCCCACTTTACGAAGAAACCAATGGTGGCGATGGTTTTGTGTCGATCGAAGTCAACCCGGAGCTTGCTGATGACACCGAGAGCACTGTCCGAGAAGTACTCAAGTTATGGGACGCCGTCAACAGGCCCAATGTGATGATCAAGATCCCTGCAACGCAGGCGGGCATACCCGCTATCGAGCGCGCCATCACACAGGGGATCAACGTCAACGTGACCTTGATCTTCTCGCTGGATCGCTATGCCGAAGTGATAGAGGCCTACCAGCGAGGACTTGAAAACCGTCTGGCGCAAGGTCATCCAATTGATCATATCGCATCGGTCGCATCCTTTTTTGTTTCACGTGTCGACACTGCCGTTGACGAACGTCTCGACGAGATCATTCGTGAGGGTGGAGATAACGCAGACCGGGCGACCACATTGCTCGGTAAAGCAGCGATCGCCAATGCCAAGGTGGCATATGCACAATTTAAATCGGTCTTCGGTAGCGACCGGTTTAAGAAGCTCGCCGAAAACGGTGCGCGCGTACAAAGACCGCTTTGGGCATCTACAAGCACGAAGAACCCCGCGTACTATGACACGAGGTATGTGGATTCTCTAATCGGTCAGTACACGGTGAACACCATCCCGCCGCACACGCTCGAAGCTTTTCGTGATCATGGTGAGGCCGAACTCACCCTCGAGCAGGAACTATCGGTGTCGGTGGCACAGTTGGATGCATTAGAGAGGCTCGGTATCTCTATGCAGGAGGTGACGGACCAGCTCGAGCGGGAGGGTGTGGAGAAGTTTATCCAATCGTATCACTCACTCCTAGCCACCCTCCGCAAGCGCGCCCGACAATTTAACAAGGAGCTTGCTGGGCTCAGCGGAGATGCGCGGGCAATCCTGAATATCCTAGATGAGGGTGAATTCACGCGACGCTTATGGGAGGGCGACGTGGCCCTTTGGCCACGCGCGGCATCCTTGCCCTCTGAGAAGATCGGGTTGAATCAATGGTTAACCGCTCCGCAAGCGATGTGCCAGCAGATTGATGAAATTCAAGCGTTCGTTACGGCTGTCCTCGAAGATGGCTACCGTGATGCGGTTCTGCTTTGCATGGAGCGCCCTTCACACACGGTCAACGTTCTCAAGCGACTCCTTGATCCTTCCGATGGATTGGAACTGACCGTGCTCGATACCGTCGATCCATCCGTGGTTGCACGAGTAGTCCGGAAAGTGCGATGGGGTGAGACGCTATTTGTAGTCGCCAGCGGTGATGGGAGCGCTAAGGATATTCGCGCCCTTGTTGATTTCTTCTGGGAGCGGGCGCAAGATCATGACCAGGCGAGCGCCGGGGACTATTTCGTCGCGGTGACTCAACCCGGCTCGCCCCTCGAATCGCTCGCTCAGGAGCGTAATTTCCGACGTGTTTTTCGATCGATGCCGGGTGTTGAAAACACATTCAGCTTTTTCTCGATCTCAACGATCCTTCCCGCGGCGCTTGTGGGACTGGATGTGAACGCACTTCTCCAGGGAGGGGTGCGAATGGCTAAAGCCTGCGGACCAGATCAAGCTGCCGCACGTAATCCAGGTCTGTTCCTCGGAGCATTGCTGGGCGCAGCTGCGCGCCAGTGCCGCGGAAAACTCACCCTCGTGTGTGACCCCGGTCTGGAGCCTTTCGCTGAGTGGATGGCATCCAGCGCAGCGTTGCACCTTGGAGGTCCAGCAGTAGGGATCATCACGGTGGCCGGCGAACCAACTGGATATGGTCGCGTCTATCCTGCCGACCGCACCTTGCTCTACTTGCGACAGGTTGGTGCACTCGATCGGCGATTGAATGGCTGGGTTAAAACCCAGCACCCTGTCATCGTTCTCGAGATTGACGGGGAGAGCGAGGATGTCGGGGCTGTGAGCTATCAGTGGCAAGTGAGCTTGGCTGTCGCGTGCCATCTGCTTCAAGTAAATCCCTTCGATCAGGCAGGTGCTTTGCACGCCAGGAAATGGTTTGATGATCTACTTCAGACCTATGAACGGCGAGGTAAGCTCCCTCTACCGGATACAGCATGGCGTGGGGAGGGTATTGAACTGTGGAGATCATCCGAATCCCTGGGAGGGCATCGGACAGAGGGGCTGGTAGATCTCATCGCCAACGTCTTAGATGGGGAAATTTCAATCATCTCCTTTCAGATGCACATGCAGCCAAATGCAACGGAGCACGCGGCTTTAGCCCACCTTCGGCGCAACCTGCGCGATCAATTCGGCGTGGCCACCACCGTGGAGATCGGCCCCCACGTTACTGTGCCCAGGAGGGATTCCTCCAAGAACAGGGTGCAGGCGTGGGCTCATTTTGTTTTATCGGCGGACTCGAAAGCCCAGCACGAGCTTTCGGGCAACGGGATCCCTCTGGAGACCCTTCATCTTGCACATGCGATTGCGGGGTTTCAGATGCTCTCTCGTTCTCAGAGAACAGTGATTGGTTTGCACATGGATTCCTCGACACGTTTCCATGGTGTAGTCGAAGCATTCATGAAAGCCTTAGACCAGATTCAGAAGTAAGCGAGGAGATAAAGTGACCGAACAGCACAGTTTCCTTCAATCCACCATTGTGGATGAACTGACCCCAGGCAAGAGGAAAGCGATGCTGCGAGCGCTTGAATTGCTGGTCGGACCGGATATACACATACGCCGTCAAGGTTTTGAGCAGCTACTCGCTTTTAATGCTCAACGACGTTCGCCGCTTTGCGCAGCCGTCTTCGCAATGCGTATCAAGGAACCGGATCTTGCGTTGAGACGCGAAATAATCCACGGGCTTGCGAATGTGCTACGCGTGGACGGTGAGGGTAAACGATCCCCAGAGCGCGTCCGGCGATGGCTGCGTCATACACTCGGGGGCATGCAGCTGCGAGAGATCTGTTCGCTCCTTGAGGTAGTTTGCGTCTATCCAGAAGACCTGAAGACGGTCTGCTGTGTGGTGAATGCCTGTTCTTCCGCTGGCGACACACTGGTGCGCATCCTCTTGGATCGCAGGATGGACCTCGCTCTCCGATTAGCAGCTACCGAGATTGTGGGAGAGGTAGGTTTTTTAGATGCGAAGCCGGCACTGGAAACTTTGTTGCAGCGTATTGCAGCGCGGCAAGCAGGTCAGTTGGAGATGGGCTTCTCAGGTAGTCTTACAAAGGAAGCAGATATTCTGATGTCAGCAGCACGATCAGCCTTAAACGCGCTTAGAGAGGCGGCGATTTGAACCAGCCGAGCAGGAAGCGAAAAAGCCCGGTATCGAAGCGGATTCTTTTTGGAGCTGATGAGCCGATCTTCTCCGTTTTGCCGGCCAACATACAGGCGAACTTTCGTAGCACGTCCTCGGAGAATGCCCTTCTATGGAATCTCATCTACCCACTTGCCCAACCCGACATCGCTTTGGATACTCTTCTCGAACTGCGTCCTCTGTGGGGTACGCACACGCGAAATGGTGGGGAAGCCGACGAGCTAAAGCCTTACTTCTGGGGGTATGCGATCGATGGGGAACGCCTGGCTGAATTGGATTCTGTTCTCCTCGCGCTTGATGGCGCGGGACATCAAACAGAAGTTGATTTGTTCCTCGTGGGGCAGAAAAATCTCATCTTGGCCGAGGTGAAGAACCAGAGCAGCTTCGGGCGTTGTTCACGCTACGCGCAGGGTCGATGCCCTGAAATCCATGCCCACCAGGATACAGAGGAAAGATCCTGTAAGTACTGGGAAGTTTCGAACGCACGTTTCGATTCCGAATTGCACTTTGGCCCCAGTCCCGAAGATGGGCAAGGACCTCCCGCCTGTTACAGACATTACCAACTGGCACGCACATTCATGGTGGGGAAAACCCTTGCCGCACGCATGGGGCTTTTATTTCATCTTTGGTTGGTTCTCCCGCAGGCGAACTGGCCTTCCATCGAGCCTACCTGGCTTGATTTTGCGGACCGCATACGGCGCGATGACCTTTGGCGGCGGATGCGTGTTATAAGTTGGGATGATGTCCAGCGAATAGGGATTCGATAAGGTTCGTTTTGAGAGCAAAGAGCTCTTGGTATCAATGGCGGGCTGATGAAAACGAACGCTTGGAGCATCTGAGTGTTATCGTCGCAGTCGAATAGAGTTCTGATATGTTTCTTATTAGGGTGAGCTTGCGGACAAGTGCCATGCATATGGCGGGGAGGTGGACATGGAAATAAGCGGCCCTGATGCGCTCTCTGTAGACGTTGGCGCTCGGATGAGGCGGATGCGTGAGGAGAGGGGGCTATCCATACGGGCTTTGGCCAGAATGAGCGGGATGTCGGCAAATGCGCTGAGCATGATTGAACGCGGCAGGAGCTCGGCTTCGGTCAGCACGCTCTATAAGGTAGCTACCGCTTTTGGTATGCCGATTACAAGTTTTTTCGAAAGCGGAGCGACCAAGGATGATGTCGTCTTTTGTAAAGCGGCGGGGCGAACACGCGTCTCTTTTTCACGCGGTTTGTGGGAGGGATTAGGGGGGGAGAAATTCTCGGGTCGTGTGGAGCCGTTTGCGCTCACGCTGGAGAGCGGCGCAAGCAGCGGACCTATGGCTATCGAGCATTCCGGTCATGAGTTTGTGCTTTGCTTACGCGGTCAGCTTGAATATCAAGTTGAAAAGGAGATCTACCTCCTCGAGCCCGGTGATAGCCTGCTCTTCGCCGCACACCTCACTCATCGCTGGCGCAATCCAGGCCCGACAGTCACCAACGCTGTTTTTGTGCTCTCTGATTTCGAAGAAGCCCCGCCAGGGGTTTACCATCGTGGACTTCAGAAACAGGGCGAAGCAGGGGGAGTAGCTTAAGTTGAGGGGCTATACCAGGGCTTCATGTTGTTGGGGAGAGGAAAAGGGCGGCTTGGCGGCCGCCCCTCGTTTGTGCGATCTCAAGGGTGGGGGTTAGACGAACAGTACCTGCGCGCCATCTGCAAGTTCAAGCATCTCCATTGCGCCGAGCACTTCCGCGCCCTCAACCAGATCCTCTTGCGTTAGCTTCATCATGTCCATAGACATCTTACAGCCATAAACCTTCGCGCCCGAATCGATCACCGTCTGGACGAACTCTCCCACGGGCGGGAAATCGAGTTTGTCGATCTCACGTCGCATCATCCAGCTCGCCATGGCGGACATGCCGGGGATGACGCCAACCAGGGAGGGTATGTGGAACCAGGGATGCATGCTAGGATTACCAACGGTTGCCACACTCAGTTTGTCCATCTTTGCCTTGGTGATGATATCCAGCCCCCAGAAGGTGAAGAATAGATCGACTTCGATGCCGCTCATGCGAGCCGCATTTGCCAGGATGAGGGGTGGATAGGCCATATCCAGGGAACCTTTTGAGGCCACAATACAAAGCTTTCGCTTGCCATTTTCATGGGTCGTCATGATCTTTAACTCCTTTTAGATCCGGATTGGGTTTAGATACAACCAGTCGGTTTGCCAAGGCCAGAAAGCTTTGCGGCTAGTTTGGCCGGGCCGCCAGGGAATAGTTGATAGATCTCCTTGGTGGAGACGTCGGTGTTTTTTGTGATGCGGCGCAACGTTGGTGCTTCACCATTGGTTGCGAACTCTTGGCGGTTGAAGTTAATAACGACCCAATGGCGGTCTGTCAGATCAACCCCTTCGCGTGCTGCAATGGCGGCGGCGATATCGGGAGTCCAGGCGTTTGGGTCAACCATGAAACCTTCGCCATCGAATTCAATCGTGTCGAGGTTGGTGAGTGTAGCTTGCTCGTTCATCGTATCTCTCCTTTGAATTGTTAATTGATCAATTCCTAATTCAGACTCTTATCTTCTGGCTGATCGGCCAATGCTTTGACGATATTTAACATGCGCGCAAGCCCTTTGCGGACTTTCGGATTGGTGAGTTCGCGCAGCAAGGCAAACGTGGACGGTACTTTCCCGTTCCCCTGGTCCGGTTCCTGGATCGAGTCGATAGCGTTGTTGGCCAGGGTGAGCACCTCGGGCTGTGTCATATTCCGAACGGTTTTAAGGATGGTGACGATGTTGTCACCCAGGGCGCGTACGTCCCCCGCATCGAACTCGTCTACGATGCGCTCAAGGATGTACCATCCTCCGCGCACAAAGTCGAAGTAGCCCTCGCGCTCCATCCCATCCAACAATTCAACGCTGTCCGAGAACACCTGCCTCCCGAGGAGTTGAAACTCGTCGACCAGATCCATGCCGGCTTCGAGATAGTCGAGCAGCAGCGTCATGCGACGTGTGTCGCGCAACAGGCGCTTCAGCAGGAAGAGCACGTCTTCTAGTTCGAAATCCATCCCGATCTCGCTCAACTCGTCGATGGTGAGCTTGAGCATGTGGTTGGCGATGGGGACGAGATCGCGCTTGAGTTCATCGTACTCGTCCTGACGTTTGCGCTGCAGATCGATCTGCTCGGTTAGGTAGTCGATCTTATTGTGGAGGCTTACGAGGTCGTTTCCCATAACGCCACTCCTTAGTTCCACTTGCCGGCCATGCTCATTTGCGATTCAAAGGGCATCTCGCCGCCTTTGAGCATGACATTCCAATAGATCCAGCGGAAGGTCATCTTCCCCCAGTGATTGACGGCCGATTCCTTCAAAAGGGAAAATGGTCCCAGCCCTGGGAGCGGAAACTTTCCAGGCAGTGGTTCGACGTCGTAGTTGAAATCGATCAAGATCCCTTTATCGAATCCGGATTCGATGAAGCAGTTAGCGTGGCCATCGAATTTGGGTTGAGGTTCGAGGCCTTCCATGTGGCGCAAGATGTTCTCGACCAGGACGTCCAGCATGAAGTGGGCGACCGAACCAGCTTTCGAGGTAGGGACATCGGCGGCGTCGCCGATCACCCAAACATTCTCCCAGCCCTTGGATTGCAAGGTGTGCTTGTCAGTGGGAATAAAGTTGAGTTCATCCCCCATCCCGGAGCGTCCGATTACCTCGGCGCCCATATTGGTCGGCACCGTGACGAGAATATCGAAAGGGATCTCTCGCTCGTCGTAGGAAC
This sequence comes from uncultured Anaerolineaceae bacterium, assembly GCA_964385305.1. GTDB lineage: Bacteria > Chloroflexota > Anaerolineae > Anaerolineales > E44-bin32 > CAYLOP01. The sequence continues at coordinate 13,154 of CAYLOP010000040.1, forward strand.
GGACCACGTTCTTCTCATGGTCGACGGCTCCGATGTTGAAATCGGCTTCAAGAATGATGTTCTTTTTCTCGAGCATGTCTCCCAAGATGGTGGAGGCTCTGGGTTTGGTAAACGCGCCAGGAAGCGGGGTTGCATAGACAAGTTCAACGTCTCGACGAATGCCGCGTTCGTGGAAGAACCAATCCGCAAGAAACAGGAACTCCAGGGGTGCGACGGGGCATTTGATGGGCATTTCCACCACATTCAACACCATGCGCCCACCATGCCAGAATTTCAGCGCACGACCAAGGGCTGCGGCGCCATCCGGAGTGTAGAAGTCGAAGACATTCTTATGCCAACCATTATCTCGAAGACCGGGCGTCTCCTCAGGGACGATCCGGCTGCCTGTGGCGATGACCAGGTAATCGTAGTTGATGACGCGCTTGCCATTGCTCAAGCGAACGCGATTCTCGTCAGGTTCAATGAGCTCGATTTCCGAGAGGATGAACTCCACATTGTGAGGGATAAAATCCCGCTTGGATTTGACGACATCGTGAGGGGCATAAATGCCGAAGGGGATGAAGAGAAACCCCGGTTGGTAGTAGTGGTTCTCGTCTGCGTCGACGAGCAGGATCTTCCACTCGTCTGGATCGAGATTGTCGGCCATTTTATTTGCGACCATGGTCCCGGCGGTGCCGGCACCGAGGATAAGGAACGTTTTCATGCAAATTTCTCCTGTTGGCTAACATCCGTTGGCGTGCCTTGTGTGATCGAACGAGCGAGGTTGGCTTGGCTTTCGAGCATGTCGGCCAGAACCGTCCGCAGAAGGTCGAGCGCCTGGATGACACGGCGATCCGCGAGGCGGTAAAACACGGATTGACCGTCTCGCTCAGCGTGCACCAGGCCACGCTCACGGAGCAGTTTTAAGTGCCGCGAGATCGTGGGTTGGGGGAGCGCTAGCGTATCGGTCAAATCGGAGACATTACGAGGTCCGTCCGCAAGGGCATAGAGGAGCAAGATGCGCTTGGGGTCGGCCAGGCCAGCGCACAACCTTGAGTGCAATTGGTGGATCTCCTGTTTGAGAGGGGGCAAAACAGCCATCGCCATCATCCATTTCATATAATCGTATATTCGGATAAGCACATATATCATCACAAAGTTTATCCGCTGCATGGGGGACGAATAAGTGACGATTGTCACAAGGAGACACGATAGATGTCATGTTGTAATGTGGGCAAGTGGTGGCATGTTACACTATTCAAAAAAGGGGATGGGATCGAGGAGACTACCCACGCCGGGGGGGGCCTTAAATAACCTGCTCCGGTTCTATTCTGAACCGGAGCAGGAAAGTTGGGTCAAAGACTAAATGCCCAGATAGGACTTCTGAACCTCGGGATTTTGGGCGACCTCATCGGGCGTACCCTCAAGGGTGATTCGACCTTCGCTTAGAACATAAACGTAGTCACTGATGGTCAGAGCCATATGCACGTTTTGCTCGACAAGCAGCATGGTGAGCCCGTCGCTTTTAAGCTGTTGCAGGATTTCGAAGAGGTTCAACACAAGCACAGGTGCGAGCCCTAGCGAGAGCTCGTCGATCATCAGGATCTCTGGCTCGGCCATCAACCCTCGTGCTACCGCAAGCATTTGCTGTTCCCCGCCGCTTAGGGTGCCTGCCTTTTGCACCTCGCGTTCTTTCAAGCGTGGGAAGATCTCAAACACACGGTCTAGATTGCGTTCTAAATGGGATCGAGCCCGACCTGGAGTCGATCCCATCTCCAGGTTTTCGTGGACGGACATGTCTGTGAAGAGCTGGCGTCCTTCAGGGACCAAGATGACCCCGAGTTCCGCTTTGCGGTAGGGGGGGAGACGTGTGATCGTCTCGCCATTAAAATCGATGGTGCCACTCGAGGCGCGAACTGTGCCCATCACCGTGCGCAGCAAGGTGGTTTTTCCAACGCCATTGCCGCCTACCAGCGATGTGAGTTTTCCCTCTTCCAATGCCAGGTTCACATCCCAAAGAATCTGAACCTCGCCATATCCGGAATTTACATCGTGTAATTTGAGTTTTTCCATTAGGGACCTTCCTGGTCTCTTTTAGGCGGGCGGCCGCGAGAATTTTGCAGCGAGTTCAGGATCGCCAAGATAAGCTTCGATCACCTTCGGATCATGGGAGACCTCTTCAGGCGTGCCTTCTGAGATTTGTTCCCCATAATCAAGGACGACGATGCGGTCGGAGACATTCATGACGGCATGCATGACGTGTTCGATCATGATGATCGTTACACCTTGTTCACGAATTTCTGCAACCGTCTCAACCATTCCGGCGATTTCGGAGGGATTCAGCCCTGCCAGAACCTCGTCGAGTAAGAGCAGATAGGGTCTGGCTGCCAGGGCACGCGCCAGTTCGAGTCGTTTTTTCTCGGCAACGTTGAGGCTGCCTGCTAAAGTATCTGCTCGACCAGTCAGCCCAACAAATTCCAGCACTTCTCGTGCGATGTCATTTGCCCTTGACATGTTGTTGTTCTCCCGACCGAAGCAAGCTCCTACCATTACGTTCTGGCCAAGTGTGAGTTCGTTGAGCGGTTGTACGATTTGATGCGTGCGTGCCATCCCCATTTTGGCGAGACGGTAGGGGGGCAGGGCGGTGACCTCTTTATCCATGAAACGCACTCGCCCCTCTTCCGGAGCGTAAATGCCGTTGATCACGTTGAACAGCGTCGTTTTGCCAGCGCCGTTTGGGCCGATCAGCCCGAGGATCTCTCCCTCTGGGAGATCCAGCGTTACGTGTCTCAAGGCCTGGAGACCGCCGAAGTTCTTGCTGACGCCTTCGATCTGCAGAATCATTCGAGCACCCTCCGTAGTCGTGGAAACTTATGTCGCAGCCAGCCCACGACTCCTGCCGGGACGAAGAGAAGGATAACCAGGAGCAACACGCCTGCCACCGCCAGTTGGATATTCTTAAACAGGGGGTTGACAAGCAGGAGGCCACGCAAGCGTTGATAACCGGCTCCACCGAGCAGAGGGCCGAATACTGTGCCATACCCGCCCAGCATGACCATGACGATCATTTCGATGGACAGGTGCAATCGAAAGGCAACGGGCGGTTCGATGTTTCCATTCTTGAAGAAGAAAAGCACCCCGATCATGCCGGGGAAGACTGCGGATAATACATAGGCCCATGTTTTGGCTTTGGGTGCGACAACGCCCATAACCTCGGCGGCGTCTTCATTCTCGCGGATGGCCAACAATCCCAGGCCAAACTTGGAGGATTTCACTAGGAAGCTAGTCAGTAGGATAATCAGCGTGATGCCGACAAGCGAGTAAAACGTGAGCCACAAGGCTTGAGCGGGCCCTCCATAATCTTTGTACACCTGGAAGTTCAAGGTCATCCCTATGGGACCACCAAAGGGTCTAAAGTTGTTGACAAATGCGCGCGCCGCCTCATTTACACCAATTGTCGCAAGGGCGAAATATGCGCCACGTAGCCGCAAGATGGCCGTGCCTAAAAGGAAAGCTAGAAGACCAGACGAGAGACCGCCTGCGATTACTGCGATGTAAAGGGGTAGCCTGTGGACGCTGAGCAGGTAAAAACCAACATATCCACCCAAGCCGTAGAAGACAATGTGGCCGAAACTTACGTAGCCGGTATAACCCAACAGGATATTGAGGCTGGATGCCAGGGCTACTGACATCAGGATCGTGAAGACCACTTCGCGGGTCGCTGCGCTTTTCGTGATGATAGGCCAGGCGCCGGCCGCAGCAGTGAGCATAAGCACCAACCACAATCCAGGGTTGCGAAATGATTTCATGTTCTTTTCCCCAGTAGACCGGAAGGTCGGATGAGCAAGATAAGGACGAACAGGCCAAACTCAAGCACCGGCACCCACGTGGTCGGCATGAACACGGGTATGACGCCTTCTAGAGAGCCCAGGATGAGTCCCCCAAATAAAGCTCCCAGCGGGTTGCCCAAACCACCCAAGACGCAGATGACGAAGCTCTTTAATTCATATACCCCGCCTGAAAGTATCGTGAACGGAAAGAACGTGGCGATCAGGCCTCCGGCGATTGCAGCCAGCATGGTTCCCAGGCCGAAGCTGAGCGCCAGGATCCTGGCAGAGGGGATGCCCATCAACTCGGCTGCGGTGCGATTATTGGCTACTGCACGGATGTACTTGCCCGGTCTGGAGCGATAGAGGAATAGATAGAGCAAGGCTGTCACCAAAACAGCAGCAAAAGCGGCCGCGACACGGGTCCAGAGCAGCGTGATAGGACCCAAGTCGGCCCTTCCTAAAGAAAAGTCGATGTTGCGTGGCGTGGTGGTAAGGATCGCTGTGCCAATGCCTATGATGATCATGTTAACGGAAAAGGTGGCCAGTAACGTGGACAGATGGGGCGCATTGATCACGCGGTGAACCGCGATGGCGTAGATCACGATTCCAAGCAGAAGACCGAGGATGCCCACAAGGACCACGGCCAGATAAGGGTTGAGGCCGAAAATGGTGAAGGTCAAGTAGATACCATACATGCCCAGGGCAATGATCGGTCCGTGGGATAAGTTGATCACATTCATCACGCCCCAGATCAGGCTTAACCCCATCGCGGCGATGCCGTACACAAAACCGAGGAGCAGACCATCGGTCAAAGATGGTAATAAGATGGTGAACATGCACATCTCCTATGTCGGGAGAGAGTCCTGCAGGCGCAGGTTCCTGCGCCTGCAGGGTTGGTTGGCAGGTTTCGTGTGGTCAGCGCAGTGGATAGAGCGTCTCTGCGGTTGCACCCTCTAAAGGCCAAACAACCTGTTTAACCAGGTTACCGGCCTCGTCTCGCTGCCACTGGATGTAAACCATGGAATGGCCGATCTGCAGACCATGGGCTTCGGCAGTGGTATCAAACTTGATGTGGCCGTAAAAGGTCAGCAAGTCCATGTTTTCGAGGGCGGTTTTTATTGCCGCCGGGTCGGTGGAGTCGGCATCTCGAATGGCCTTTTCCAGCATCAAGCCAGCCGCATAACCTCCTGCGGCGTGGTAGGATGGCTCGGCTCCAGTTTTGGCTACATATGCCTCGGTAAACTCACTCCCCAACGGACCAAACCACTCGATGCCCGCGGCTGCTGCTGCTTCAGGTGTAGTAGCAAGCAGCGGTTCCCACTGGCTCGGTCCAATCACGCCCAGGGCTGCATCGCCGAGCTCGGCGAATTCGGGCTCTGGGGGTGCGACGAGCAGTGCGTAGAACTTAACTGGCGTTCCTTTTTCAAAGAGCTGCGTGGCGAAGGCCTCGCCATCTACGCGGTGACCGCCGCCCATGATCGCCTCGGGGCCAGTAGCCTCGATCTTGTTGATAAATGGCGCAAAGTCAGTGGTCTCTGAGTCGTAGCCCTCAAAGAGCACAATCTCATAGCCCAATCCTTCGGCGTATTCCTTGGCGGCCGTGACCACGCTGGTAGAGAATTTATCGTTTTCATAAACGAAAGCGATCTTGGTTACGCTGGGGTCTACGACAGCCAGCAGGTCAACCGCACCTGTTAGATAGCGGCTGGATGGTGTATAGGTCTGGAAGACTTGGGTGTAGCCCTGCATGTAGTTGAGATCATCCGCTGCACCCGTGGTGATCATGATCTTCTCGTACTGTTCGGCCATGACGGATGCGGCTGAGGTGAGGCCACTGGAGTAGGGGCTGATCAGGAAGTCTGCGTTGTCCTCTGTGGCCAGGCGGGTGTAAAGTTCCTGCACGCGTTCTGCGTTGCTTTCGTCGTCGTAGAACACATGATCGAATTTTACGATAGTGCCATCGCTCAACTCAACACCGCCGGCAGCATTGATTTGCTCCATCCAGAGCATGAGGGCATTCACCTGCGCAGCAGAGGACACCTCATACTTGCCGGTTATCGAAGCGGTGAAACCAATCGTAAGCGTAACCTCCTCTGGTGCTGGCGGGGGCGCTTCCGTTGGTTGTTCGCCTTCTTCGCTTGGCGGTGCAGTGGGCTCAACCTCTTCAACTTTAGGGGCTTCTGTAGGGGTTGCTTGCGCACACGCTGCTAGGATCAACGCCGTCAAGGCCAGGAGGGTCAATAATTTCAAGCTCGTGCTTTTCATCTTGCTCTCCTCCAAACGAATGGATATGTTTCAAGTTCGTATTTGGTGGCGCAAATTCCTCAACACATCCCTCCTTTCTTAAATGAACCTAGGAGCGCACCGTAGTGTGGCTCAACCCTTCTATTTTAACCCCCTCACATGAATGGGCGATAAAAAAGAAGCGAGAAGTATAAATAATTTGAAAAAAAGGGCTATTCCGAGCTGAAGCGATAGCCAATACCGTGTTCGGTCAGCAATATGGTTGGTGAGGAGGGGTCTTGCTCTATTTTGCGGCGCAACCTACCGATATAGACGCGAACATATTCGGTTTCATCACCGTATTCTGGTCCCCAGACGAGTTGGAGAAGATCGCGATGCGTCAGCACTTTGCCTTCGTCGCGCATTAAGTAGTACAGCAAATTGAACTCATTGGGCGTGAGGTCAACCGGTTGATTGTGGATGGTCACCGTATGCCGTTCGACATCCATGATCACGCCTGCACGGCTGATGAGCTTCTCCGCGCCAGGCTTCGGGGGTTTGACCCACGCGGCACGCCTTAATACGGCTTTGACACGAGCCAGTAGCTCACCCACGCCGAATGGCTTAGTCAAGTAATCGTCAGCGCCAAGATCGAAAGCCTTGACCTTGTCCGACTGCTCGCCAAGTGCGCTCAGGATAATGATCGGCACAATCGACATCATGCGGATCCGACGTGTGACCTCAAGCCCATCCATGTGGGGCATCATCAGGTCCAGGATGACCAAATCACAGTTCTGTGCGTTGAAGAGCGCCAGCGCTTCTAAGCCATTTGCAGCGGTTTCCACATGGTATCCACGGACTTCGAGATTCCGCCGCACGAAATCACGCAGCGGTTTTTCATCGTCAACAACCAGAACACATGCTTCAGTCATGCTTGGAGATCGCCTCCTTGGGTAGGGAAAAGGCAACGCAAGTCCCACGCTCTCGTGATTCGAGCCGTATTTCCCCACCATGGGCATGCACAAAACCGCGGCAGATTGAGAGGCCAAGACCTGCGCCGGAGGCGGTTCTGTTTAGTCTATCGTCGAGTCGGAAGAAGGGTTCAAAGACGCGGTCTGCATATGCCGCAGGGATGCCGGGCCCTTCATCTTCGATTCGCATGACGACTCCACCGTCCTCCACGCGAGCAGAGATCCGCACTAAGGCATTGTCGCCGGCATATTTGGCGGCGTTTTCGAGGAGGTTCTGAAATACGGATTCAATGCGTTGAGGGTCGACATAGAGCCGGGGAAAATCTGGGGCGATATCGATAGCCACATTTTTTTCCGGGGACGGGCGCGCTCGTCGGATGGCTTTATCGATGATCTCTGGAAGAACGCAAACAGCTCGATCGATGCTCAGGCTTCCGCTCTCGAGACGTGAGAGGTCCAGCAGATTCGACACAAACTCGCTCAAGCGGTCGGTCTCTTGGCTGATAACCGTGAGGAATTCGTTTTGTGTCTCAAGGTCCCACTCCACATCATCAGCCAATAACGTCGTTACATAACCTTTAATGGCTGCGAGCGGTGTGCGTAACTCATGGGAAACCGTAGCAATCAAGCTGTTCTTCATCCGATCGAGTTCGCGGTCACGAGTGATGTCTTGAATGAATTGGCCTCGTCCAATGACTTCTCCATGTGAATCGGTGACATCGAAAGTCTGTAGACGTAGTGTGATTTGGTGGCTTCCTTTGATCATCGTCCATTCGATGTTTCGGGATCCTCTTGCCGAAAGGACATCTTCAAGTGAAGCACGGACGGCTTGAGGGTCGATGGCGTGCGAGAATAGCCTTTCCCTGATTTCTTCGCCAGAAGCTTGCTGTGCCTGGTCTGGGGTGAGATCTGCCAGATCGCACACACGTCGGTTGCAATAGAAGACTCTTCCGTCAAGGTTTTCAAGGATCAGCCCGTCCCCCATGCTCTGAACGAGCGCCTCTAAGCGACGGGTCTGCTCTTGGAGGCGTTGATCGCTGTGTGCATAGAGGGCGGCATTTTCAATGGCCATCGCGGCATGATTGGCGAAGTTCGAGACGAGGCTTATCTCGCTCTGGGAGAAAGTGTGAGGCTCTTTGAAATAGACCAGGAGGGCAGCAGGCGAGGTGTGCTTGGGCAGGAGCGGGACGGAAAGCAATGCGCGGACTCCTTCGGCACGAGCTCTCGCCCGCCGATGCACAAAAGTGGGATCGGTCTCAACGTCGCTAATTTGGATGGGTTGACGTGTGCGGATGGCGCGCATGGAGGGAGAGCGTGGATCGGTTGGGTCGATCCGTAGCCGCTGGATATAGGAATCAGACAGGCCGCG
>CAYLOP010000041.1:0-21466 GCA_964385305.1 uncultured Anaerolineaceae bacterium
AAGATCTTACGACGGAGGCGAAGATTGCATTTCTACGGGAGCATCGCGAGGAGAAGTATGAGAATCTTGTCGATGCCGTCTATGCCCGCAGGGGTTGGGACGAGCACGGCGTCCCCACATTGGAGACGTTGAAGCGGTTGGGGATCGACCTCCCCGAAGTCGTCGCAATCGTTGAGGCGCACAATAAGGCGTATTACGCCGGATGAATAACCTGACGTTAGGCTCGTTTAGGTAGGGCAACGGCAAGGGGAATATGGAATGTGGTCGCAGCCACCATTGGCTGCGACCTTTTCATCAGGGAGCGGGAACTTCGTTCTCGATCGTTTCGATGATCGATTTCGCGATTTGTGCCAGTTCAGGCGCTATGCTGTAAACCGCCACGCCTTCCCGGTCGGCCTGGCGCACACGCTCGTCGTCCGTGAGATGGCCGATCACCGGCAAGCCGGGGGCGTGCTCGGTGATGAAGGCGCGATCCTCTTCGCTTTGGACCTTGCTGCCCACGATGTAGAGATGGGACAGTTTGATATCTTCTGCAAGCGATTTAATCTGCTCCGCGGTGCTAAGGCTGCGAGCCGTAGGTTCTACTACGATGAGCATCGCATCAACGGCATCCGCGGTGGCGCGACCGAGGTGTTCCACACCGGCATACATGTCCAGCAGCACAACTTCATCGCGTTGAAGCAGGATATGGGTGGTCAGGGCGCGCAGGGTGGCGCTCTCAGGGCAGATGCATCCGGAGCCGCCGAGTTCCACAGCGCCCATCTCGAGCAGGCGGATTCCTGCGTGCTCTACTGAAAAGCGATCGGGAATATCATCCACACGTGGGTTAAGTTTAAAAAAGCCGCCTACCGTGCCGGGTTGCGCGCCGGTTCGCTCGAAGATCAACTCATCCATGCGTGCAATAGGGGTGAGTTGCGCGAGCTTCTCCGACGGAAAACCGAGCGCTGCCCCAAGGCAGGGCGCAGGATCGGCATCGATGGCGAGGACCTTGAAACCCATGTCGAGGTATGCGTAGGCCAGCAAACTGGTCAGCGTGGTCTTTCCTACGCCGCCTTTTCCGGTGATTGCGATTTTCATAGGTTCTCTCGATCCATTCTACGCTACGAAAGACCGACCCTTATCGAACTTTTCCTTGGCCGTAAGGCACCAGCCATAGGCTTCTATGGTTTCAGTACTCCTCCGGGCAGGTAAGCTTATAGCAGGCCAAACTCGGTGAGTAAAGGCTTAGGATCCACCATGTTGTATTTCAGTGCGGCGTCCTTGGGTATTCCGAACGCGAGTGCCATGAGTTGGGTGAAATACAAGATGGGGATCGGTTCCAAACCCTCGATCTGGGCTTGCCTTCCATCCAGGTTGGCATGACACATCGGGCATGCCACGGCAACGACGTCGGCGCCACGTGCCTGCGCGTTTCTTATGATATCGCCGCTCATCTCAAACACGAGATCGGTTTGGGTCAGCGAGAGGGATGCGCCGCAGCAGGAGACCTTCCGGTCCCAATCCACGGGTGTGGCTCCCAATGCTTTGAGTAGGTGGTCCATCGCCATCGGGTATTCATGTTCACTCGAACCCGTGATCTCAGGCGGCCGGGTTAGCAAGCAGCCGTAGTAGCATGCCACCTTCAACCCTTCTAAAGGCTTCTGCACCTTCTCCGCGATGGTCTCAAGACCGATTCTTTCGACAACGTAGTCGAGCAGGGATGAGATGACCAGGTCGTTTTGAAATTCGTATCCGATCTCCTGGTCGAGCTCCCGCTTGAGCGCGGGATCAAGCTGAAGTTCGCGCGCAGCGGCGCGGAAGCGATTGAAGCACATCGCACAAGGCAAAGTGACCTCTGAAAGGCCTTCTTGCTCATAGAGGATCAGGCTTTCTACGGGCATTTTCACAGAGCGCTTATGGTCAACTCGGTGCGCCGGAGAGGAGCCGCAGCAGATCCAGCCCTTAGGTTCAATCGGCTTTCTGTCGAGCGCCTCCATGACGGCGATCGCGGAATGATTGAACTCCTTCGCTAGGGAATGTAACGAGCAGCCAGGGTAATATCCGACCTCGTTTTGCGGGCGCGAGGATGGGAAGGAAGGAGCTTTCCTGCGGCCGGATCTCACGAACGTCGGCAGGAAATTGATCTTGCCGTGTTTGATCATATCCAGCCCGAGACCGACATCTTTAAAGGGGTTTTTCGTTCGCAGATTCATCTCCAACATCAGGCCAAGCTCGTATGATCGGCCAAGGATGTCGACATCTCGGAGGAACACCTTGTTGAAGATCGCCACCTCAGGGACTTTGGGTTCAACACCCTGCGCCATCATTTTCCCGACGAGGAAATCCATGATGCGGGCAATATCAATCCCCTGCGGGCAGCGTGTGGTGCATGTTTGGCAGGAAGCGCAAAGCCATGGCGTACGACTGTTGAAGATCACGTCTTCCATGCCGAGCTGCGCGGCGCGCATGACCTGATTGGGCGCCAGGTCGAAATGTTCCGTCAGTGGGCATCCGGAGGTGCACTTGGTGCAGTGGTAGCATAGGAAAACGTTCTCGCCCGTTGCCTCGCGGATGCGATCTGCTAATTCGGTGCTCAGTTCAGTTTTCATACCTGCCTCACTATACCGTCTTCTCTGCTTCCGAACGTGGCAAAGGCGGCAACTCGGGACGGGGGAGAAGCCCAGCACCTTCAACGATCGGTTTGACCGCCTCCTCCCATTCAATGGCCATCACGTGCACGCCCGCGACACCTTCGATCTGACGCAGTTCCTTGATGAGATCGATCGCTATCTCGATGCCCTCACGGCGCCAGGCATCTTGACGCGCTTTCTTGTCCTCTTTATCGATGCCCTTAGCCGCTTCCGTCATGCGATCGACCCATTTGTTGGGTACATCAAGACCCGGGACTTGATCTCGCATGTAGCGCGCCATGCCGGGCGATTTAAGCGGACCGATCCCTGCGAGGATGTATACCTGTTCATGCAATCCGAGCTCGCGCACCTTTTCCATGTATTCGGCAAAGCGCTCAGTGTTGTAAATGAGCTGGGTTTGGATAAAGTCTGCGCCTGCTTTCACTTTTTTCGCCAACCTGTAGGGCCGCCATTCGAACGGGTCGCCGAAGGGGTTTGCGGCTGCGCCCACGAAAAAGCGTGGTTCCGCACCCTTCATCTCATCCCCACAATCGAAGCATCTCTCGTCCCGCATCTTGACAACCATTTGAATCAACTGGACCGAGTCGAGATCGTGAACGTTCTTCGCGGTGGGATGATTGCCAAACGATTGGTGATCGCCGGTCAGGCAGAGCACATTGCGAGCGCCGAGTGCATATGCCCCCATCAGGTCAGATTGGATGGCAAGTCGGTTGCGATCTCGGCATGTCATCTGGATGATCGGCTCCAGTCCTTCCTGATGGACGATGGCACCTGCACCGATGCTCGACATGCGCACGATCGCTGTCTGATTATCGGTGATGTTGACGGCGTCACAAACACCCTTTAAAAGCACTGCTTTCTCACGGATGACTACGCCATCTGCGCTCTGCGGCGGACCGAGTTCGCCGGTGACCACGAAATGCCCTTCACGCAGGATGCGTTCGAGGTTTGAGCCGGATTTGTAGCCGTTGGTGTGTTCTTCTGTCATGGCTGCGCTCCTCTCCTGCTACTCTGACTCTTCGGCAGCAAGGCGTAGATCTTCGCGCGTGATCTTGCGCGGTCCCCCATCTCGACTGGTTGACCAGTCCTTGGCTGGGAATATCTCCATGATCAACTCCAGGCGCCCCTGTGCTTGTAGCTTGTCGTAGATCAACTGCCACGCGCAGGGTGTGTCGGGGTTGATCTCACACTTACCATTTTGAGAACCGCCACATGGCCCATTGAGCAGTTGCTTGGCGCAGCGCGCGATGGGACAGATGCCACCTGTCAGGCCGAGGATGCATTCACCACAGGCTGCACATCGCTCCTCCCAAACCCCTTGCTCTGTGGGAAGCCCCAAGAATGAGGTGTTCAATCCTGGGACGACGATGGCATCTGGAAAGCGCTCGGCTATGGCCTGCACACCAATACCACATCCAATCGAGAGCACGATGTCCGCCTTCTGCACCTGCTCCTTTATGGGGTCGATATATTCCCATTCACACTGTCGCTGGACAGTTAGATGATCAACATTCTTGGCGTTCCCGTCGAGCTTCGTGGCCATGCGTAGACTTGTGGCGAGGATCCCAGCTTCCTTCTCGCCGCCTGCAAAGCATACCGTCACACAGGTTCCACAGCCGACGATGAGAACATTCTGGTAGTCTGCGATCAGCGCCTTGATTTCATCCAATGGTTTTTGTTCTGCGACAATCATGGTTTCCTCTCCCGGAGCGTAGGGATGACGATGTGAATAGAGATGCTAATCCCTGCAGCCCATAGGTTATACCAAATGCCCGTCACGGGCTTGTTTCAACTACATCGTCTATACGATCAACTATGCGGAAGGGGCTTGGTCCGAGGGCGATAACTTGCTCGGTCATCTCCCTTGCCACTTCCGCGAATCGGTTTCCCATGGCGGAAGATAAATTAAACATTTCAACACGCCCAGGGTCCAGACCGATCTCGGACAATGTTTCCTTGATCCGCTCGACCCGACGCCGAGCATTGAGATTCCCTTCCTGAAAATGACAATCTCCCTCAAGGCATCCGGCGACCATGACGCCATCCGCGCCATGTTCGAGGGTGTGGAGTATTTCGAGTGAGTCGATGCGTCCGGTGCAAGGGAGTTCCACGATTTTGATTTCAGCTGGATAGTGTAATCTTAACACACCTGCCAGGTCTGCGGCAGCGTAAGCACAATAATGACAACAGTAGGCTACGATATGAAACTGGTTTGCACCCTCGCTGTTCATATGAGATCTCAAACCTCATCGGATGCTCGCTCAAGGAGCGAACATACCTCGCACTCAATTTGCTCATGGCGGTAATGCAAGAGTTCGATGGCGTAAGCCGGGCACTCTCCCACACATGTCCCGCATCCCTGGCAAGCAGAGGGTTCAATGTAGGCGGCTCCAACCACACCGCCAACGCCGATTTCTTCCGGGATGATCTGTGGGACACCGAAGGGGCAGATGCGCACACATGTCAGGCATCCTACACAGGCCTGTGGATCGATGCGGGCGACCGCGCCACCGGCTGATAGTGTCTTGTGTGAAAGCACCGTTGCAGCCCGTGAGGCCGCAGCCTGGGCTTGCACGATGGATTCATCTAGCAGCTTCGGATAGTGTGCCGCACCAGCCAGGAATACCCCGCTGCTGGCGAATTCAACCGGCCGTAATTTAACATGGGCCTCCAGGAACCACCCATCCATATCGACTGGCACCTTCAAGGTGGTCCCGAGCTCGCGATGGCCCGCCGCGGGTACGACCGGTGTGGAAAGGACAAGCAGGTCAGGCTTGAAATCGAATGTCTCTCCTAACACACTTTCCCATGCTTGGATGCTGAGGGAGTCTGTGGAAGCATCCACGCTTACTGTCGGCGGCCGATCCACATTATAGCGCCAGAAAACAATGCCAGCTTCGAGTGCTTGCCGGTAGAGCCTTTCCTTGAAGCCGTAGGTACGGAGGTCGCGATGGAAGATGACCACCTGCGCGTCAGGTTTCATATGTTTGAATTGCAGCGCGTTCTTCAACGCCGTCGTGCAGCAAATCCTTGCACAATACTTTTCGGCTGGGCCAATACATTGGATCATCGCGATGTGTTGGACATTTGTAAGATTGACGTGCGTGTCCGGTGGCTCGTTTGTCAGCCCAGCTTCGCGCGCCAAGTGTGCTTCAAAGTCTTGTTGGGTGAGGATACGTGGGTCTGTGCCGTACCCGTATTCTTGTCCTCGATATTCCTGCCCACCCGTGGCAACGATTGTTGCGCCATGCGACAGTTCCTGGACGTCCCCATCCGAAGAGCGGATCTTAGAGGTGAAATTCCCCACAAATCCAGAAGTCCCGGTGACCTCGCTGGAGAGGTGGATGGTTATGTTGGGATGCGTGTTGATCTTGGATAGTTGCTCGCTAAGGTAGCGCTGAGGTGATAATGGGGCGGTTCCTTCGGATTCGAAGATGTTGAAATAGATCTTGCGGAGGTTGCCGCCCAAGATGGGTTCGCGTTCTACAAGATGGACAGGGAAGCCTTGTTCCGCAAGCGTAAGTGCCGCGGTCATTCCCGCCGGTCCACCGCCAATCACGAGCGCGCTTTGTTGAACAGGGACAGGGGAGCGATGCAGTGGTTCGAGATGGATCACTCTCGCCACAGCCATGCGTGTCAGATCCTTGGCTTTTGCGGTGGCGATGGTAGGAGTATCGGAATGGACCCAGGAACAGTGGTTGCGGATATTGGCCATTGCGAAGAGATGTTCGTTTAAGCCGCTTTGACGCAGGCTTTCCTGGAAGAGCGCTGCGTGTGTAACAGGTGTACAAGAAGCGACAACCACGCGATTGAGGTCGTGTTCTTTGATGCGCTCCTTGATGAGAATGCTGCTGTCCTGAGAACACGCGTAGAGCAAGTGGTCTGCATGGACGACACCCGGCAACGTGGACGCGTATTGGGTCACCGCTTCAACATCCACATAGCCGGCGATGTTGGAGCCGCAATGGCAGACGAATACACCGACGCGCGGGTCTTCGCCGGTGATATCTCGTTCGGGGGGGAAGGTGGCTTGACGCGCCAGGGTGCCCCGGCTGGGCGACAGCAAGGCGGCTGCACGACCAGCCGCGCCGCTGGCATCAATTACCGACTCGGGAATATCTTTTGGTTCACGGAATGGTCCTGCAGCGTATATGCCAGGGCGGGAAGTCTCAATGGGGCTAAAAAACGCCGTGTGACAGAAGCCATACTCGTCCAGTTCGACCCCCAAGTCACGCCCGAGTTGTCGAACCGGTTCGGATATCTCCATCCCTACCGAAAGCACAACAAGATCGAAAGTTTCCTCACGGATCGAGCTTGACTCGGTGCTGCGGCTTTCGCCTTGATCTTGAACGTAACGCACGATCAAGTTGCCGCTACCGGGCTGCTCTTTGATCTCGGATACGCGGCAGCGTGTGTATTGGATGCCAAATTCATCCTCTGCGCGCTGGTAGTAGGCCTGATATCCTTTGCTGAAGGCGCGGATGTCCATCATGAGGACGCGGACGTCGGCCTCGGGATCGTGTTCCTTGATGAATAACGCTTCCTTCGTGGCATACATGCAGCATACGGCAGAGCAATAATCATGGGATGTATCACGAGAACCCACACACTGGAGGAAGGCGATACGCCGGGCAGGCAATCCGTCGGATGGACGCATCACGTGTCCCTCTGTAGGACCCGATGCAGAGAGCATGCGTTCGAGCTGGAGGGATGTGATCACGTTGGGGTAGCGTCCATAACCGTACTCTTGTGAGAGCTCAGCCTGGTATGCTTGGTAGCCGGGCGCGAGGATGACTGCGCCGACCTGGATCTGTTCGGTTTCTTCGACCATGTTGTGGTCGATTGCATCGGTTCCACAGGCATAAACGCAGGCTAGGCACTCGCTGCAAATGCCGCATTGGAGGCAACGGTCTGCCTCCGCCCGCGCCTGCTGCTCGGTGAGGCCGAGCACGACCTCCCGGAAACTGGTTAGGCGTTCTTCCATGGGGAGCAGCGCTGGTTCGATGCGCGGCTGAAGTGCGATCTCGCCGCGTTCAACCCGCTGGTTTATTTCTTCGCGCGTGATTTTAACAACAGGGGGGCGCTGCGGATCGGGTTGATCCAAGGCTTCACCCTGAAGATATCGATGGATGGACGTTGCAACGCGATGTCCCAGCGCGATCGCTTCAACAATGTAGCTGGCACCTGTCTTTCGTCCGCCGACGACGAAGAGACCTGGGATCTCGCTTGCAAGGGTATTGCCGTCGGCGGAGAGTTCGTCGAAATGGGGATCGAGGAAGGATAAGTCGGATTGTTGCCCGACCGTAGCGATCAGGGTATCCACTTCGACGGTGAATTCGCTTCCCGGTTCGATTTTTGGACGACGGCGGCCGCCTTCGTCGACCGTCATGCCTTTACCTGTCTTGGCAAGCTCAACACCCACAACGGTGCCATCCTGCGTAAGAATGCGTGTCAGCGTGACATGTTCGTACAGGTGGATATCCTCGGCTTCCACAGCGGCCATCTCCCAGTGATAGGCTGGGAGTTCTCCACGTGGACGATCAAGTGCGAGGGTAACCTCTTCGGCGCCAAGACGACGGGCGACAGCAGCGGTGTCGAGGGCTGTGATACCGCCCCCGACAATGGCTACTCGTTTGCCGATGGTGATAGGTTCGCCGAGGTTGATTTTGCGGAGGAACGTGGCGGCGGAGAGAACCCCCTCTGCATCTTCCCCTTCTACGCCCAGGGAATGATCACGAGAAGAAATGCCGGTGGCCAGGCAAACAGCGTTGTAACCTTCTTTCAGGAGTGATGTTGGGTCGGTGATGGGTGAATTGGTCTTAAGCACGATGCCAAGTGCCAATATGTCGTCGATATCCTGTTGAAGGACTCCTTTAGGCAGGCGGTGAGCGGGGATTCCAGCACGCATCATGCCGCCGGCCACCGGCAATGCTTCGTACACGGTAACGCCATAGCCCAACTTGGCCATGTCGTGTGCGGCGGTTAGACCGGCCGGACCTGCGCCGACAACTGCAACCCACCCAGGGCGTGTGCGGGGAGCGGGCTCGACTTTCTCCCGCCCATAGGCTAAGGCGTAATCCATTACGAAGCGCTTAAGCGCCATGATATTTACGGGCGCGTCGACGAGGGCGCGGGCGCAGTGGCCTTCACAGGGATGGTGGCATGTACGCCCACAAACGCTAGGGAAGGGGTTATCCTCCTTGATAACTCGATAGGCTTCCCGATATCGCCCTTGTGCGATCAGCGCGATATAGCCTTGCGCACGTTGATCGGCGGGACAGGCATTTCTACAAGGGGCTGTACCGAGCTTCTCGATTGTGTAGGCATTGGGGACGGCTTGGGGATAGCGTTTATAGATGGCCCGGCGATCCGATAAGCCTTCGTTGTAAGGATCCGATAGCACGATGGGACAAACGTCAACGCATTCCCCGCAACCGACACATTTATCCATGTCGATATAACGCGGTTTGTGGCGCAGTGTGACCGTGAAGTCGCCGGGTTGCCCTTGTAGCTCAACCACTTCCGTATCGACCATGAGCTCGATATTGAGATGGCGATCGATTTCAATCAACTTTGGGCTGATGATGCACATGGCGCAATCATTGGTTGGGAATGTCTTATCCAGTTGGGCCATATGACCGCCAATGGCGGATTTCGTCTCAACCAGGTAAACGCGAAAGCCCTGCTCTGCCAGATCGATGCTGGCTTGCATGCCGGCAACGCCGCCTCCAACAACGAGAACGGCTCCGGTGACTTGCTCAGAAGAGCGGGTCAAACGCATACCATTACCTTCCAAGTTCTGCCTTTACACTCTTTAGCAGTACGTCAGGCGCAGTCGGTTTTTGCATGTAGGTATGTACGCCCATGTCCTGGCCGGTCTCAAGCTCATAGCGTCGCCGACTGGCATCTTCCACGACCGTGGTGAGAATCATGATGGGCATATCGGCGTAGCGCGGTTCACTACGCAATTCACGAATCACCGCGAAACCATCCACTTTCGGCATTAAGAGATCCAGGATGAGCAAATCAGGCTTGCGCTTATGGACTAGAGTAAGACACTGTTCCCCATCCTGTGCAGTTGACACTTTGTAGGGCTGGCTGTCGAGAATGGTTGCAATTGCATCCAGGATATCTGGATCGTCATCGGCGACGATAATGTAGGGCTGTTCGATGATCGCGCTCACATGCCGCAGCAGAATGTCTGGTTTGGCAGGTTTTTCGATATATGCCTGCACGTCCATGGCGAGACCGGTTTCCAGTTCATACCGCCGGTAGGCAGCGTCCTCAATAACTGTTGTTAGGATGATGATGGGGAGACCGGCGTATTTTGGATCTGCGCGAAGTTCGCGTATGACTGCAAAACCATCCATGCGGGGCATCATCATGTCAAGGATGAGGAGATCAGGCGTTTTCTCATGTATCCGCTCCAGACACTGTAAACCATCTTGCGCGGTGGCAAGCTGAAAGGGTCGCGTCTCCAGAACGGCCGAAATGCCCTCCAAGATATCTGGATCATCATCCACGATTAATATGAACGGCTGCTCTTCCATACCGCATTCCTTTCTGTGATCAAGGAGGCGGTGCCCTCACGATGGCGTTCTACGTCAGATGGATTTGACCATCACTCCGAGCCGCGGTTTCCTGGTAGGGTGAGAGTTCGAGGGATGACCACGGTAAACTTAGAGCCCGTCTTATCGGGCAAATAGGGGCTCTCGACCTTAATTTTACCTTCATGCGCATCGACAATCTTCTTGGCGATCGACAACCCCAATCCGGTGCCGCCGTATTCGGCGGCATTACTGGCGCGGAAGAAATCATCAAAGACGCTTGCTTGGTCCTCCGCTGGAATACCGATCCCCTCGTCTAAAATTTGAACGACCAAACTGTCTGGCTCCTCGGATGCAGCGAGCGTCACTGTGCTGCCCTCAGGAGAGAATTTGATCGCATTAGCCAAGAGATTGGATATCACCTGACGGATCCGGCGGCGGGCAGCTACAATCGGTCGGTACTCCGAAGGCCCAGTGGCTTTTAATCGAATATTTTTCTGGGAGGCTGCAAGGCGCACTTCCTCGAATGCCTCCGTGCCGATCTCGAGAGGGTCGACCCATTCGAAATCCGAGCGAATCTGGTCGGGTTGGATTCGCGCGAAGTCGAGAATATCACTGATCAGTGTGCGAAGGTCAATCAGACGTAGGGTGCATCGCTCCATCAGACGCTTCTGCTTGGGAGTGAGTTCGCCAGCATATCCACCGATCAGGATTTGTAAATAATTCTCCACAGCCGCGAGCGGTCGCTTGAGTTCATGCGAGACAATGGACAGGAAATAGGTGAGCGTCCCTGTGGCATTGGTCATCCTGCCTCGGATGATCGAAGAGACCCTGTGGAGAATGGCGTAGCCGATTTCTGGTTGATCGGACATGAGTTGTCGTAAATCTTCCCCAGGGATCACAAGGCTGACAACTTCCTCGAGGCAGACACCGGAAGAGGTGTATTCATAGGGGGGCACCAGACTGGACCAGCCAACAGTGTGGCCAGGGCCGACTGAGCTGATGATGGCTCGACGGGGTGTTCCTGTGCGTCCTAATTGGACAAGCTTTTCCAAAGTAACTTTTCCGCTCATGATGAGATAGAAGTTTTTCGCGTACGCGCCCTCTGAGAAAAGCAGTGCCCCTTTTGCGAACTTCTTCCTGCTCGTTAACTGTGTAATTTGCTCGAGGGCTTCTTCCGGAAGCCCAGAGAAGGCGTCAAATTGACCTAAGGTCTCACTCGACGGTGACATCTTCCGTTTGATCGGCTCTCGACTCTCCTTGGCTTTCGGGACGGGTCTCGGCGAGGGCGCCGTTGGAGCGTAGCGGATTGGGGCCAAGGCGACGGATCTCTGCGGTGAGTTCAGCGGCGGCGAAAGAGAACTCTCCTGCCATCGCCGCGGATACGTTGACCATTTGAAGGCGTTGGCGTTTAAGTCCTATCGAATCCAGGATCTCTTGTGCTTGTTCTACTCGACGCCGGGCGTTGGTATTACCTTCCAGGTAATGACAGTCGCCAGGCAGTCAACCGGCAACCATGACGCCATCGGCGCCATCTTCAAACGCTCGCAAGATATGAACGACATCCACGCGCCCGCTGCACAGGACTTCGATAATTTTGATCGACGGCGGGTATTGGATCCGAAGGCTGCCAGCAAGATCGGCCGCGTTGTAGGCACAATGGCTGCAGCAGAATGCGACGATTTGGGGTTGGAATTCCGTCATGTTTTCATCCATTCTTGCGCGAGTAGAGCATCCAGTTTGATCATGATTTGGTCATCGCGGAAATGTGCGACGGTGATGGCCTTGGCAGGACACTCAGCTGCGCAGTTACCACAGCCATGGCAAACGGTTGGTTCAATGTACGCTGCACCGATAATCTGACCGACACCAACGAGCTCGCCGACCACCTGCGGCACGCCAAAGGGACACACACGTACACAGGTCAGGCAACCCACACACTTTTCAGGATCGACCTGCGCGACAACCCCGCCAGCGGTAAGTGTTGTGCGAGAGAGCACGCGCGAGGCTCTTGATGCCGCGGCTTTGGCTTGCACGATCGATTCATCGATGAATTTGGGATAATGCGCGGCACCCGCCATGAAGAAGCCGTCGGATGAAAAATCAACGGGGCGCAGTTTGATATGGGCTTCCAGGAAGAAACCATCCGTATCGCGCGAGACTTTAAAGCATGTGGCCAGCTCTTTTGTGCCCTCGGCTGGTACCATGGGTGTGCTAAGCATCAGTAGATCCGGAGTGAGTGTGAGCTCGCGGCCAAGGCTATGGTCACGCACGTGGATCTCAAGAGAGCCGTTTTTGGAGATCACGTCGGGCTTGTTGTCGTTATCATAGCGAATAAAGAGGATGCCGGCGCGACGCGCTTCAGTATAGAGTTTCTCCTTAAACCCGTAGGTGCGGATGTCCTTATACAATACACTGATACGCGCTTCTGGCTTCAACCGTTTGAGCGTCATGGCATTCTTTAACGCAGTTGAGCAGCACACCCTTGCGCAGTAACGCTCTGCAGGACCCACACACAGGATCATGGAAACCTCGTCGGGCAATTTCCCGCCGAGCGCTCCCCATGCTTCGGCGGCCCTGCCATCGAGTTGCTCTGCCTTTCCGTCCACGTGTGCCAGCAAAGCCTCAAACTCCAAGCCTGTCACGACGCGTGGGCTCTGAGTGTACTGATATTCCTCGCCGTGATACTCACGGGCACCGGTAGCGAGGATAGTCACGCCATGGCGGACCTCGCGCTCCTGTCCATCACGGTTGCGCAACCACGTCGTAAAGTTGCCCATGAAGCCATCGGTGCGTACGACTTCATGTCCTGTGTACACATGGATATGTGGGTCAGCATTGACCTGTTCAATGAGATCTTGCAGGTGCGACTGCGGATCATCGCCTGCGATCGTCCAATAGACATGCCGAGAATTTCCACCCAGGGTCGCCTCGCGCTCGATCAAATGAACGTCGTAACCGCCTTGGGTCAGCGTGAGCGCCGCGCTCATACCAGCAACGCCACCACCGACGACGAGCGCGCTGTGCTCGTTATCGACCTCCGTGGTGTAGAGAGGCTGCAAGGTGGCAGCTCGTCCGACAGACATGCGAATGAGTTCTTTGGCTTTGGTGGTGGCAGCATCCCAATCATGAGAGTGTACCCAGGAACATTGATTGCGGATATTTGCCATCTCAAAGAGGGCGGGGTTTAATCCGGCGGTGCGGATGCTGTCTTGGAAAAGAGGGGCGTGGGTGTGGGGTGAGCATGAAGCCACAACAACCCGGTTGAGCCCATGTTCCCCGACCATCTCGGTGATATGGGCGATGGTATCTTGCGAGCATGTGTAGAGATTGTCCTCGGCGTGCACAACGCCTGGAAGCGACTTCGCATACTCTGCGGTATCAGGCACATCCAGGTACCCGCCGATATTCGATCCACAATGACATACGAACACACCGATACGCAGCTCCTCACCGCTGACATCGCGTTCGGGTGGGAACACCGGCGTTTTCGTCAAAGAGTGTCGAGCCGGGGAAAGAAGGCCGGCGGCGCAAGCAGCAGCGCCACTGGCGTCGATGACCGATTCAGGGATGTCCTTGGGCTCGCGAAAGGGTCCCACCGCGAAGATGCCGGGCTGCGTGGTCTCCAGCGGGTGGAAGAGTGTTGTGTGACAGAATCCATACTCATCCAGTTCAACGCCGAGATCGTTTCCGAGCTGCTTGACGGATTCGGAGATCTCCATACCCACCGACAAGACGACCAAGTCGAACTTCTCCTCATGGATGAGCGGTTGGTTCCCATTGTTTGCAGACTGATCTGTTGCGTAGCGCACAATGAGGTCTTTCGTATCCGGGTCCTCCCGCAACTCTGAGATTCGGCAGCGAACGTACTCGACCCCATATTGCTTTCGTGCCCGTTGGTAGTAGGACTCGTAGCCCTTGCTGAAGGCCCGCATGTCCATCATAAAGACGTGAACTTCGGCCTCGGAATCGTGCTCCTTGATCATCACCGCTTCTTTCGTGGCGTACATGCAGCAAACGGAGGAACAGTAATCGTGGCTCTTGTCACGTGATCCCACACACTGCAAGAAGGCGATCTTCTTCGCCGGCGCGCCATTGGATGGGCGCTGCACATGCCCCTCGGTTGGACCGGAGGCGCAGAGCAGGCGTTCAAGCTGCAGCGCGGTGACAACATTCGGGTAGCGCCCCAAGCCGTATTCCTGGGAAAGTTCGGCGTTGAAGATTTGATATCCCGGCGCCAGAATCACGGCGCCAACGTTGATCTGCTCCGTCGTTTCCACCATGTCGTGGTCGATCGCATCGCGGCCACAGGCGTACTGGCAGGAGAGGCATTCCGAGCAGAGTGCGCAGGAGAGACAGCGGGCGGCTTCCGCCTGGGCAAGTTCATCGGTGTAGCCGCGCGCAACCTCATCAAATCCCTGCACGCGCTTCTCGACGGGCAATTCCGGCATTGGTACACGACCGGTCGGCTCGATCTCGCCGTGCTCCACGCGTTCCTGCAATTCAGCCCGGGTAAACTTGACTACGGGCAATTCGGGCTTGTGGGGAGGTTCTAGAAATTCTCCCTGGAGATAGCGGTGGATGCTTTCGGCGGATTTGAGACCGGAAGCGACTGCTTCGATCACAAAGGACGTGCCGGAGACGCTGTCACCGGCTGCAAATACGCCGGGTCGCGTGGCGGCCATTGTATTGGGGTTGATGGCGATCGTGCGCTGGCCGGTGATGCCGACGCCCGCGTCATCGGGGATAAAAGCCAGGCCGGCGCGCTGGCCCACGGAGAAGATGATGATATCCGCCTCGAGGATGTGCTCCGAATCAGGTTCGGTTTCTACATGCAGGCGGCCGTCGTGATCGAATTCAAATGAGCTTACCTTGGAGCAGACGACGCCAGCTGCCTTCCCATCTCCGTTCTCAGTGATGCGTAGGAAAGAGCGATCGGGATGGATGACCACGCCTTCCTGCTCAGCTTCATCAGCTTCCCATGCGTGGCAGGGCATGTTATCGCGTGGTTCGAGGCAGGCCATGTGCACTTCGGCACCCAGTCGTACGGCCGTGCGTGCACAGTCGATAGCGACGTTGCCGCCGCCTAGAACAAGGACCCTTCCGTTGAGCTCGGGCGCCTCTCCCAATCGGACATCACGTAGGAAACGGGTGTTGATCAATACACCCTCAAGATCAGCGCCAGGGATGGGGAGGCGAATGCCTTCATGTGCGCCTACCGCGATCAGAACGGCGTCGTAGCCATCATCGAAGATCTTATCCAGATCTTCAATCATGGTGTTCAGACGCAGATCGACGCCCAAGTCGATGATATCCGCCACCTCACGTTCGATGATCTCGGTCGGTAGGCGGTACTCGGGCACACCAACGCGGAGCATGCCGCCGGCCACGGGGAGCGCTTCGAACACCGTCACCCCATAACCGAGTTTGACAAGATCTTGTGCTGCGGTGAGACCGCAAGGACCGGCACCGATAATCGCCACACGTTGATCATAAATGCGTTCAGCCGGTTCCACAGGCTCTCGGGGCTTTTGGTAAATCTTATCCGTGACGAAGCGTTTCAACGCACGGATATTGATGGGCTCATCGACGAGCCCGCGGTTGCAGGCATCCTCACAACGGTGATTGCAGATGCGGCCGCAGATGCCGGGGAAGGGATTGTCTTCCTTGATCACACGGATGGCATCCTCATAGCGACCTTCGCGTATGAGGGCGATGTAGCCTTGGACGCGCTGACCAGCCGGGCATGCATCTCGGCAAGGAGAAATCCCCAGCTTCTCTATCGCGTAGGCATTTGGGACGCCCTGAGGGTAGAGCTTGTGGGCTGCACGGCGCTCCGAAAGCCCTTCTTCGAATGGATCCGGAAGGACCACCGGACACACGTCGGTGCAGTCACCGCAGCCAACGCATTTGGTGATATCGATGTAGCGAGGTTTATGACGCAGGGTTACTCGAAAGTCTCCGGGCTGTCCCTCGACCTTAGCGACTTCGGTGTCTACGATGAGGTCGATATTGAGGTGTCGTCCGGTGTCGACCAGCTTAGGGCTGATGGTGCACATGGCGCAATCATTGGTGGGGAAGGTTTTGTCGAACTGCGCCATATGTCCGCCAATGGCGGAGTTGCTCTCGACGAGATACACGCGGTAACCTTGATCCGCGAGATCGAGGCTGGCCTGCATTCCGGCGATGCCGCCGCCGACGACCAAAACCGCTCCCACAGGAGCGGTAGCGTCGGTTTTGGGTGCCCGGTCGAGCGTATCTGCCTGCGCACCGTTTCGAGACAAGGTACGCCCCTCCCGTGGCTAGGAGCACACTTAACTGCAGGGTAACCCCCGGGTAAGGTGCTCGACGACATATGTATTATATTAGGTCTTGCCGTTTACCGCGCTCTAGTGCAGGATGTCACCCGCAGAATGGACAAACTTCGTCCACTTTTTTCTCCCTCTTTTGGTGGTCGCGAGTTAAGAGAAGGTGTTTAATCCTTCGGGAGGTTACCACGCGTCAACTGGGTTGGTGGGTATTGGGGAAAAACTGCTGAAATGGGTTCGCGTACAGCGGCGTAGAAGCATGGCGAGGTCAGGGCATTTTGCGCGCATCTACGCAATTTACTTGAAGATGAGGTGGCGTTGGATTCACTCGGCGAGCAGCGTGGCGCTCATTTCTTTAAGTGGATTCGGACCGAGTTTGCGAATGCGCTCTGTCATCTCTTGTGCGTATTGAGCGAAGCTTGCACCCATGCCGCCAGATACAAAGAACATATCCAACCGCTCCGGCTCCAGTCCGATGCTCTCTAAGATTTCCCGTGTGTGCAGCATCCGGGCGTAACCGCGCTCATTCCCATGCTCATGATGGCAATTTCCCAGGGAGCAGGCTACGATGTAAACACCGTCGGCGCCCTCCTCGAAGGCGTCCAGCAGATATTGCACATCCGTCTTACCCGTGCATGGGAGACGCACGATTTTGATATTGGCGGGATATTCATAGCGTAAGGACCCGGCCGTATCTGCGGCCATGTAGCCGCAGTAAATGCACGTGAAAACCGTGATTTCGGGTGAAAAGTTGGGTTCAGTGTTCATCCCACGATACGCTATCCGTTTCTATTCCCACCGTGAGTTATGGCCTTTTGGCTTCGGCCTCATCGGGTACCAGAGACCACCAGCACGGTTTCCATTCTCCTGTTTGTTCTTCGCGTCTCACCCAGGTATTACGCTGCAACAAAACACATTCAATTACCAGCAAGCTGTGGAAGAGGTTTTTCCCAGTGTCCTAAACCGATGCGGATTTGCTCGTCGCGGTAATGACGGAGCTGGATCGCGCGTGCAGGGCACTCCGCCGTACACGTGCCGCATCCCTGGCACCGGGCGGGGTTGATCCAGGCTGCCCCTCCAAGACCGCCGACACCGACATGGTCGGGCCGGATTTCGGGGATGCCGAATGGGCAGGTGCGAACGCATGTCAGGCAGCCCGTGCAGCGATCAGGGTCCACCTCGGCGATCACGCCGCCAAGCTGGATGGTGGGCCGGCTGAGGATAGTGAGTGCCCGACCGACGCATGCCAGGGAATGTGTGATGCACTCCTCCAGAAACTTGGGGTAGTGCGCCATACCGGCCAGGAATATGCCATCGTCGGCAAAGTCCATCGGTCGCATTTTTAGATGGCTCTCCTGGAAAAACCCTTCCGGGGATAGTGAGACGCCAAGCAGCCCGGCTAGCTTTGCTGTATCATCCGCAGGCTGAACGGCCATGCTTAACGCCAGGAGATCGGGCTCGAAGGACAAGGTGCGGCCGAAAATGTGCTCGTTAATCTCAACAATGGTTTTTAGTCGTGAACCGCTCAGTTCAAGGCGCACACGCGGGGGATCGTTCTCGGTGTAACGCACGAAGAGCACGCCTCGTTTGCGAGCTTCCAGGTAGTACTTTTCACGGAATCCGTACGTGATGATGTTCTTGTAGAGGATCACCACCTGGCATTCCGGATTGAGCATTTTTAACCGCAGTGCGTTTTTAAGGGAATTCGTGCAACAAATGCGCGAGCAGTAGTCGATACTGCCTTCCGGCGTCACACATTGGATCATCACCACGGATCGCAAACGCGTGACGCGCTCCGGTTGGTGGGCGAGGATCTGCTCGAGTTCGGATTGTGGAAGCACACGCGGGTCCTTACCGAGCAAATAACGGCCGCCACCAGCTTCTTTGCCGCCTGTGGCGAGGATGATGACGGCATGACGGATCTCCTCTTCCTGCGTAGAACCGTCGGAAAGTCTGCTGCGGATGCGCGCTCGGAAGTCGCCGACGCTGCCGGTATGCCGGACGACTTGGCTGCGGACGTGTAACGAAATACGCTCATGGCTCAGAACACGGTTAACGAGATCGCGTAGTAGGCGCTGGGGGTTGTCCCCCTCGGCTACATAATAGACGTGGCGCAGATTGCCGCCCAATTCATCGCTCTTCTCAACAAGATGGACATCATAACCTGCGTCCGCGATCCCCAATGCTGCTGTCATACCGGAGACGCCACCACCGATGACAAGCGCGGCGCGCACAGGTTCACGTTCCTCTTTGACAATCGGGACGGCATGGCGGACGCGTTCGACGCCCATGCGCATCAGTTCGCAGGCTTTATGCGTGGCGCCGTGCGGGTCATTGGGATGCACCCACGCGCAATGCTCGCGCAGGTTCACCATCTCGACCAGGTATGGATTGATCCCGGTCTCGGAGACAAGCCGCTGGAAGAGAGGCTCATGGGTTCTATGGCTGCAGGCACCGATCACTAAACGATTGGACCCGCTACGCCTGACAAGCTCTAGAATATGTTCCTTGCCTTCTTGCAGGCATGCAAGCGGTAGTATCTCGACCTTCTGGACGCCATTCATGGATGCTGAATACTCTGCGACCGTTTTAAGATCAATCACACTGCTGATCTCACCAGCGCATCCACAAAGCGCCACACTGATGGCAGGCTCTTGATCCGAAAACTTCCGCTCTGAGAATTCCACGCCCTCACCAAGGAAGGGCTGCGCTCGACTGAAGGACCGCTTGCCGAGTTGGTCGTGCATAATACGCATGGCTTCCGCGGCTGCGCCGGAGGCATCGAGGATGGTCTCGGCGATCTCTTTCGGGGAGGCAAATGCACCGCAGACGAAAACGCCTGACCTGGAGGTGGCTAACGGGGCGAACTTGTCGGTCTCACAAAAGCCGTATTCATTGAGGTTGACCCCCAGTGTTTGGGCGATCTCAACTGCATCCTTCGGTGGACGTATGCCTACAGCGAGCACGAGCAAGTCGAACCGTTCTTCCTGAATCGGCCCTTGTCCAGGGGCTGACTCCTCGTGCATGCGTCCAGAGGGAAAGCGCAGGATCACTTCACCCGTAACGGGATCCTCATCGACGGCTGAAATGCGGCAGCGTGTATATTGGACTCCATATTTGGTGCGCGCCTTTTGATAATAAAGGTTGTACTCTTTGTTGAACGCACGCTCGTCCATGGTGAAGATGTGACATTTGACGTCCGGGATTCGTTCCTTCGCTAACACCGCTTCTTTGGTAGCATACATGCAGCAAATCGAAGAGCAGTACGGGTTGCGCTGGTCGCGAGAGCCCACACACTGCAGCCAGGCGATTCGTTTGGGGGCCTCACCGTTGGAGATTCGGCGGACGACACCCTCCGTCGGACCGGAGCGCGAGGCCAGCCGCTCATATTGCATGGAGGTGATCACGTCCGGGATGCGACCGTAGCCCAGCTCGGGCATCTCGCCTGGATCAAAGGGTTGAAAACCCATCGCCATGATCACGGCGCCCACGTGGATCTCCATGCTCGTCGATTGAACCTCAAGGTTGATGGCGCCTGTCGGGCAGACTTCGACACATTTGCGGCAGGTATCGCAGTGTTCGGTTTTTTCGATTAAGTAATAGGCGTTGGGCACCGAACGCGGCGCGGATTTATCGATCAGTTTCCGTGTGCTCAGGCCAAGCTGAAACCCGCTTGGCCGGACTTCCGGGCAAACCTCAGCGCATCGCCCGCAGTTGATGCACAGGCTGGGATCGACGATCTGTGGCCTCTTTTGCAGGACTACCCTGAAATCCCCGGCTTGTCCTTCGCAACTCACCAAATCCGTCGAAGTAAGCACGGTGATGTTTGGGTGACAATTGTTGTCTAGCAGTGCCGGGGTGATGGCTGGGCGTGTGCATCCAAAGCCATGGTCCGAAGTACCACGGCAGAGTACACAGTCGTGTGTGGGGAACATGAAGCCAAGTTGAGCGACGCGTCCACCAAGGGAGGGTGTGGTTTCCAGGAGATAGGTGTGGATACCAGCCTCAGCCAGGTCGATGGCAGCTCGCATGCCTCCGACACCACCGCCAATGACGAGAACGCTTTCGGGTTTAAATGTACCGTTTCCAGACGGGACCGGCTGGACCATTCCAATTCCTCGATTTTCCGTTGGCGGTGCAAGCAGTGAGAAGGCAGGGTGCTCGCACCATGAGCTCTGTGATGGATCTCTTACAATTCCTACCTAAGATGGTAGACTCCCGCCCTTGGGCCTGATAGTGAACTAAGTCACAAGGGGTGGGGGATGAATATCTCTGTGAATGCCTGGCTAGAAATCGGGTTCCCCTGGGCGTTTCGAGAAGGCATTCATAGGCGACGAGAGCCGCTTTCGAATCGCGTACACGCTCGCTGTCAGACCAGCGGGTCCGCCGATAATTCTGATACGATCGCGAATTAGGTCCCTCTCCTTTGGCAAGTCGAGTTTATTCCGCTTTTCGGATGAAGCCCTCCGCCATCATGTTTTGGGTGAGTTCTCGTGAACGGCGGATGATCTTCTCCGCGTTCTTGAGTTCCTCTTCGTAGGTCATCGGATTGAGTGCAATCCCCTCTTCAACCGCTTTCGTTGCAACCGCAGCGGCCTCACGTGGGAAGACCTCCCATTCATCCATATTAGGCAGGATGTACTCGGGGGTGAGACCTCGTTCCTCAGCCATCCCCGCCAGTGCGGTAGCAGCGGCCGTGCACATCGGGTCCGTGATGGTCGAGGCACGCACGTCGAGGGTGCCGCGGAAGATACCAGGGAAGCCGAGTGAGTTGTTGACCTGGTTCGGGAAGTCGGAGCGGCCTGTGGCGACGACTGCCGCGCCGGCCTCGTTCGCCTCCCAAGGCCAAATCTCCGGAACGGGGTTAGCGCATGCAAAGACGATGGCGTCTTTTGCCATTTTACTGATCCATTCCTTTTGAATTGTGCCCGGTCCAGATTTGGAAAGTGCGATGACCACATCGGCGCCTTCCAGTGCCTCT
>CAYLOP010000042.1:0-21401 GCA_964385305.1 uncultured Anaerolineaceae bacterium
GTTATTTCAACATTAAATGAAACCCCGCCGGAGTTCGACCGCTGAAATATTGAATCTAAATTCCGAATAGACCGGATGGCAAATACGTATCATCCTGAAGAAGACCAGCAACGATCATCTTTCCAATTCACTCACACTCTCTTCCCCCTATCAGATGTGCCTCGATTCTGCCCATGATCTCTTTTGATCCAATCTTGATATAATATGTCCATATTGGAGCGTATACCCGCGCCTCGTCGCAATGAGGCAATAGGGGGTAAGCATCTCCGCAACCTCAGATAACTGCTCACCAGCAGGAGGGATAGGGATGACTCAGAAAAAATGGACACTCACTTTAACATTGGTTGCACTTATGGTTCTCATGAGCCTGTTCACCGCCGGATGCGGTGGGAACACGGGCGAACGCTCAGAGAGCACAGGATCAGAATTCATTGAGGCGGTGCCCGACACAGAAGACAGCACGAGACCCGAACCAACGCAAGCCGCACCAACGGCCGAAGAGCATATGGCTGCAGAACCTACGGAAGCCGCGCAAGTGGAGGAAGAGAGCGAGAGCGGTGAAGCGGCGCTGGATGGAAAGCTGCTTCTCGAGACACGCTGCACACAATGCCATGATCTAGGCCGTGTGACAAACGCATCCAAGACCGCAGAAGCGTGGGAGAAGACGGTTGTGCGCATGGTGGGCAAAGGCGCCAAACTGAATGCCGAGGAGCAAGCGGTATTGATCGAATACCTGTCGACAACTTATCCATAACTCCTGACGGTCGGTGCGTTCGAAACCCATGTGGGGAAATAACCAACGCTGAATTCTCATGGAACGCACCCACTTAAGTGGGTGCGACAAATGATTCCCTGCCTGCCCTCTCATTGGAGCGGCAGGCAGGGTAGCTTCATGAGCATAGGCGCTTG
Organism: uncultured Anaerolineaceae bacterium; assembly: GCA_964385305.1. GTDB lineage: Bacteria > Chloroflexota > Anaerolineae > Anaerolineales > E44-bin32 > CAYLOP01. Next base: position 910 of record CAYLOP010000042.1, read on the forward strand.
CACCCAGTCCCTCCCCCAGCTTATGGAATTCGGATAGCGATCGTAGCGGCGCCCTTTCCATAAGGATTACGCTCGCAGTCCAATCGGATGTTCAAACTTGCATGCACCTCCTCGGTCTACGGGTTATAGCTGCGCTACTAACAAGTAGTAGTTAGCTGTTTTAATGCGGAACACCGCGCACGTTTTTACGCCGATCACGACCATGATAGGATATAGGGCATATATTTTCACTTGAATGGGCAGAAAGCATGGACGATATCCCCTTTAATCGACTACTCGGTTCAATTACAGGACCCTATGTTACGAAGGCAGTCATTCGAGATAGCGTTTCAGCTTTGCGCGCCACACCACTTTCCGGCATATGTGTCGAGCCTCTCAATATCGAAATCTGCCATCAAATACTCGGGGACTCGGCCATCCCGATCATCGGATTAGTAAATTACCCTCTTGGTTTGGCTGCAAAATCGGCCGCCGTGCGACTTGGTCAATGGTGCTATGAACAGAAGGCCGATGAAATTCTTTGTGGGCTACCGTATGGCCTCCTCCATTCGGATGCCTCTCGTGAAATTGAGCGTATGTTCTCTGAGCTTCTTTCTCTACGTGTACAACGAGGGCCGCGAGTCTATTTGCCCACGATTGAACTTTCAACAGAAGATACGCTCGAGATTTCCAAAATGGTCTCAAAATTCGAGATCCCTAACGTCCATATTGGAAAATCGTCTAATATAAAAACCCAACACGAAGCGATCTCTGATTTCAAATCCAAGATGCCGATGGAGACTGTGATTACGGTAGAAACCAGCGGGGGTATGCGTGAAGCGAACGAGCTCCTCTCAGCGGGTGCAGATTACGTTTGCCTACAAACGTTCGGGGAAACGCTTGAGCCCTTCGATAATCATAAAGATCAAAAGGCGCGTCATGATTGATGAATTTACCCTCGCTCAATCCCTAGATCAAACGAAACTGGATCCAACCGCAACACTAGCGGAGTATGTAGCGTTCTTCGAAGAAGCCGCAAGTTACCAAATAGGCGCAGCTGCGATCATGCCCATGCTTACAAAAACGGCGGCAGATGTACTGAAAGGAAGTAAAACCAAAATCTCCGCAGCTATCTCCTACCCACATGGAGCTTCGCCCGCCTCTCTAAAGGCTGCCGAGGCGAAGGAAGCCCTGGAGCAAGGGGCTAATGAAATTGATTATGTTGTCAACGTAGGAGCGATAAGATCTGGTGATTATGAGCTTCTGGCGGAAGAAGCTCATCAGATGGTGGACGCTGTTGAAGGTTTCGTCCTTAAAGCAATTGTCGAATCCTGGTGTCTAAATCATCGAGAGATACATACCACCATGGAAATCCTCTGCGATGCTGGCGTAACTTTCCTTAAAACATCAACCGGGTTTAAAGGTTTTCCATCGATTCAACCCACCTCTCACGAGGACGCAAAACGCCTCGTGGAAATGGCGGATGGTCGTATACGTATCAAGGTTGCAGGTGGCGTTCGAGACGCTCAAACTGCGCTAAGATTGCTTGAAGCGGGTGTCGCCAGAATTGGGACCAGCGCCGGAAAGTTAATCATCGAGGAGTTCAGACGCGGAGCAGGTTAGTCGGTTCTGCGCTTGTAACCTCATTGTCCAAAGACCATCTGATCACAGGAATTTCAAAGTGGGAGCGACTTCATGCATGAAACGACTTTGACCATCCGACATCCAGAAGGCCTGCACGCTCGTCCGGGCCGCCCTTTTTGTGAAGACTGCCAATAAATTCAATTCCGATATTCAAGTGCGCTATGGGGAAAGAGAAGCAGATGCGAAGAGCATCCTCAGCATCCTTACCCTGGGTGCTACTATGGATGCCACCATCACCATCCAAGCCAACGGCGATGATTCTGAGCAAGCTTTGGAAGCATTGACAAATTTGGTTACGTCGAACTTTGCGGAGGAACAAGGGTAAAAATCTTACGGGCTCATGCGAGGGCTTAGCGCGACGCCCCCTCACCCCAGCGCCCGGAGTTCGCCCACAGCTTGCACGTCCACCGGCACATCTTCGATCCTGTCGGGGATAAAATCTTCTGGTGTGAGCTGCGCACGTGGCACCTTCTGCGTCACCATCACGACGAGCGCCACCTCGCCGGTCGCCTCGCCCCGCACCTTGCGAAATCCGATCCCAACACCGACCACGTTGGCCTTCGCCAGTAATGTCTCCTGATGCTCGGCGCGCACGGCTTGCACGCGTGCTAAGGCCTCGCTCCGCTCCTGATCCTCCCCCCAAGTTTCACTCATATCATCACACCCAGGCTCTCCGCCACCGCATCGAAGGGATTGTAAACCGTCGCCTGGTCGGAGCCGGCGAACAGCAGCCCCACGGCGTGCGGCGAGTTGCCCGCCACAAGCATCGAACCCGAATCCCCCGGCATCGACATGGGTGTCGTAACGATCTGCCCCTCAAAGCGCGCCTTGTAATCGCCATAATATATATTTACTGTAGCCTCCAGCACAAGGATCTGGCCGGTTGTGAAACCAGACGTGCGTCCGGACTTCCGCACCGGCATCCCCAGTACCGCCGGCGCAGCCCCTTCTAGCACGCCGATCTCCAAAATTTCGTCCAGGGTCTCGACACCCTCCACTAGTTTGGCGACGGCTGCGTCGACGCGATTTGTAGCCTGCGGGTCGCTCCAGTAGACCGTGAAGCGGTGCTTCGATCCCACCGCCTCGGCGAGCACGTTTCCGACTTTAGCGTAACCGCTCGCCCAGCCGCAGGTCGCCGGCCCGCTGGTGAAGACTATCGGTGCGAAGCGTTCTAAGGTAGCGATCATGTCGCGCGAAGCGCGCCCGCCGTCCACGGGTCCAGGTTGGAGAATCGGGTCGCCGATCTTGCCCTCGTTACTGTTGGCCAGGACGTGATTGTTGGAGAGGATCAGCTTCTCACCGCTTTCACTGTCACGCACAACGCATCCCATCGTGCCAGCTGTAACCTTGTAATGCCCCACGCTCACACCACCGGGGACGGGTCGAAATCGGTCCGTGCGCTCCGCTAGAGCAGCCAGATGCCCCACCTGTATCACATCCGTGCGGACACCATTCAATTCGGTAGGGATGAGTTCATCCTCAGTAAGACCTGCGCGTGGAACCTTTTGACGCACCAACGCGATCACACACAACGTGTCGGAGATCTCCCCCATGGATTCCTTGTATCCCATGCCAATCCCGACTACGTTCGGCTTTCCCATGATAAGTTCTTTATAGGCTTCCTTGGCTTCAACAACTATCGAATGCTGGTTCATCCGATCTCTCCTTTAGCCTATTTCGTCATGGCGCCATTTGCATCGGGCAAAATCTCCCCCTCCGGCAAAATTACAGGTGCCGACCCTATTGTACGTCGAAAGCCGCGATGGGTGCTAACCCTCCCCAACCTGTGTCACCGTCTTCCGTCGTCGCACTCGACAACGTCGCACGGTCAAACTTGTGCGGCACGCTATGGTTTATGCTTTTCGAAGCTTTTCAGAGGGGCTTTGCCTTACCGGCGTGAAGGACTATGGAGATTCATAACATGAAACCGAATGCATATAAGTCCTCTTAATTAAAGATAGCGCGTTCGTTGTTAAGAGTGAAGCCATCGAGCTCGCCAAGCGCGATGGGAATATCAAATGGTCAGCGCAGCAGTGACTCCAGCTCTAACCGTACATCTTCCAGGGAATCGTAACGAGCGTAAGCGCTTGTGAAATCAAGGTGGCGCAAGCTCTCTTGCGGTACCACCACACAGCGTGTGCCCGCCGCCACGGCGGCCTGCATTCCGATGAGTGAATCTTCCACCGCGAGGCAACGCTCAGGAGAGAGATTGATCATCTGGGCGGCAAGACGATATACATCCGGTCCAGGCTTGGGGTTGAGGACCATATCACGCGTGACCACGGCTTGGAAGTAGGACTGCAGTCCGGAGATCTGCAAGACTTTCTCCACATAGTGCCGCGGGCTGTTCGAGGCGATCGCCAAAGGAATCCCTCGCCCCTGGATATCCTGCAGGATCTCCTCAGCGCCCAGTTGGGTTTCTAGTTCGGTTTCTACCAACCGCATTCCACGCTTCCAGTGATCGGCCCTGAGTGCCTCGTGACTCATTTCGAGCTTATAATTTTTCAGAACATAGCCTGCCGAATCGTCCGAGCCGATCATCCGCTTGAAATGCTCGTCACTCAATTCCCACCCGTAGTCACCAAGAAATTCGTTCCATGCTTTCAACGCCAGCTCTTCGCTGCGGATCAGTACACCATCAAGATCGAAAAGTACGCCTTCCATGCTCCTGAGCCATCCTCCGGATTCGATTTCACATAACCTGTACACGAGGGTAGATCATAACACACCTTGCACACGCGCAGCCCATGGCTGAGGGAACAGGGGAGATTGGACCAGACAGCGAGCACTCGGCGTTCACTTATAGGGCGTTTTGGATGTATGATAGGACCTACCAGATTGAGGCATTCGTAAGGGAATTCACACACGTTGTAGATCCTGTGCTTGGAGATGGAAGGATGACGATCACCTTTACCCATGCCACGCTGCTCACGCCCCTGGAGGAGATCCGGAATGGGGTCCTGATCGTGGAGGGAGAGACGATCGCCTATGCTGGTCCGGCGGATGGAGCGCCGACATCACGTGGGAAGCAGATCAACCTAGACGGTCGCTACCTCTCCCCCGGCCTGATCGACGTGCATGTACATGGTGGGAATGGGATCACCTTCGGTGCCGGTGACCAACTCGGTGAAGCGCTGGAGATGTATTCCCGCTGGGTAGCGGTGCGGGGCGTCACCGGTTTTCTGTGTTCGATCGCGGCGCCCGATCATGCCAGCTACATGCATTTGTGTCGCGCGTACGCCAACCTTTTCGAGCACGGTGTGAGCGGCGCGGAGCCGCTCGGCCTGCATCTGGAAGGTCCTTACCTGAATGTGGAAAAAAAAGCCACCTTCCCTCCAGACAGTCTTCGGCCGCCCTCAACGACAGAGATGGCGGAAATGTTGCACGCCAGCCGGGGCTGGATCAAGCAGATCTCCATGGCGCCAGAGCTTCCGGGCGCGGAGGATGTCGCCGCAATGTGCACGGCTGCAGGCGTGGTCGTTGCCCTGGGACACACCAACGCAACCTACGAGACAGCTGCCTCAGCCATGCAGGGGCATTGGACCCACAGCACGCACACCTATAATGCCCAGTCAGGCCTGCACCACCGCCGACCGGGCGTTGTGGGGGCAATTCTCAATTCAGAGACCATTACAGCCGAATTGATCGCCGACGGGGTGCACGTACACCCTGCATCGATGCGGCTGTTGCTGGAGCGGCTGGGAACGGACCGCTTGATCCTGATCACAGATGCCACCATGGCGGCGGGCTTGCCAGACGGCGTGCACGATATGCTGGGCATCCGCATCAGGGTCACCGATGGAGTGGCGCGCATTGACGCCGGCAACCTGGCGGGAAGCACGATCGACCTCAACCGCTGCGTACGCAATGTGCATTACATGCTGGGTGTGCCGATGGTCGACGCTGTGAAGATGGCCAGCCTCAACCCCGCCCGTATGCTGGTCGTGGTAGACCGGTTAGGCAGTCTTGAGGCGGGCATGGACGCCAGCCTAGTGGTACTGGATGCTGAAGCCGAGGTAGCACTGACCCTCGTCAGGGGCCGTGTGGTATATGACTCTGGAATCGTAAAAAACTGACAGAAACAACGCCCTGCGCTGCACGCACCGGGATGAACACGAATGGAGGTCTTGATGACGGAGACGCTGGATATTGGACTGGTCGGATTAGGCTACATCGGGCAGATACACGCCAATGCTTACAACATCATTCCCCTATGCTTCAAGCAGCCGGCGGTGGTCGCCAACCTGGCGGGCGTGCTGCGTTCCAAATTGACAACCGAAGGGGCGCTGATGGATAGTCTGGGTTTCGAAGTGCGCACCACCGACCCGGAGGAATTCTATTCCCACACCTACGATGTTGTCGACATCTGCTCGCCCAATTTCCTACACTTGGAGCAAATCAGAGATGCCCTCAGGCATGGAGCCCATGTCTATTGCGAAAAACCGCTGGCAATGAACTTGGCCGAGGCTCGTCAGATGGCTGAGATGGCGGATGAAGCTGGAGCGAAAACGCACGTGGCTTTCGTGCTGCGTTACTTGCCGGCGATCCGCCAGATGAAGGCGTTGTTGGATGCCGGGGAGATTGGCGAAGTGTTCCATTTCCGCGGCCAGCTCCTGCACGGCGGCTACGTCAACCCCGCAAGGCCGATGTCCTGGCGGCTGCGCAAAGCACAGTCCGGCGGGGGCGCCTTCGCGGACCTGGGCTCGCACCTGATCGATATGGTGCACTACTTGCTGGGCAAAGTGGAGGGCGTGCGAGCGGAGATGCGCACCTACATCGAGCAGCGAGCTGCGCCAGGTGGAGCGAAGACCTTTGAGACTGTGGATGTGGACGATTGGGCATTGTGCACGCTGCATACGAAGAGCGGCGCAACGGGCGTGATCGAAGCTGCCCGCATGGCCTCCGGCGCACCGCAGGTGACCTCCCTTGAGTTGTACGGCAGCACAGGTTCCCTGGTCTACCAGGATTCGGACCCTAATCATGTACGCTATTTCAAAGTCAAGACCGGCCGTTGGTCGCAGGGTGCGCTGGATATCACGCCAGAAGGCGAACGCCGGATCAGCGCCATCTGGCCCAGCAGTAAGCTCAGCCAAGGCACGATGACGGACGCCCACCTGGCCGCGATCTACGACTTCCTGTGGAACATCATCGAGGACCGACCCTCCGGCATAGACTTCAAAGCCGGTTTGGCGGTGCAGGAGGTGCTCGAAGCCGGTTACCGCTCAGCAGAGCACAGCGGCGAGCTGATCAAGCTGCCTTTAGCGTGAGCCTTGATCCCAAAAAGAAAGCCCCCCTCTCAGGAGGCTTTTTTGATTACGAGGGGGCAGAGCTAGAGAGCGTTATAGACCACTTTCCCGTTCACGAGTGTCATATATACATTTGCATCAGCGTCAATCACGGTTATATTGGCGGATCGACCAACGCACAATGAGCCCAGCCGGTTCGCGATTCCCATCACCCGGGCTGGGTTTAGCGAAGCCATCTGGACGGCCTCCTGCAGCGAAGCCCCCACGGCCTTATTCATATTGCGCACGCAGGTGTTGAGTGTGACTGTGCTCCCGGCGAGATTCCCGGCGGGAATGCGAGCCCAACCATCGCGTACGATCACTTTGGTGTTGTAGATCTCATACTCCCCATCGGGCACGCCAGCAAACTGGGTAGCATCAGTGATCAGGCATATCCGCTCTGAACCCACGCAGCGTAGCAGGATACGCATGATGGCGGGGTGGACATGGATTGTATCGGCGATCAACTCGGTGGTAATCACTTCCGATTCGAGGACCGCACCAACTGTCCCTGGTTGGCGGTGGTGCAAGCCTGTGAGTTTGTTGAACGTATGAGTGATATGGGTCCAGGGGCCATTGAGCGCATCTCGAGCCTGCTCGTAGGTGGCGGTGGAATGCCCCAACGCCACGACGACCCCCATTTTGCGGAACAGGGAAGCGACTTCGTAGGCATTGGTCAGTTCGGGGGCGATCGCGATCTGGCGAATCCAACCGCGCCCGGCATCGAGGTAGGCCTGGGCTTCCTCCAGTGTGGGATCATGCAACCAGGTCGGATCGATTGCGCCCTTCATCTCAGGGTTCAAGAAAGGACCTTCCATGAAAATTCCCAACGCCTCTGCACCAGGGAGGTCTTCCTCGAAAAGATCGGCGTAGGCCCTGATCATGTCCAGTGTGGCTTCGGCGTCCGGAAGGAGGATGCCGCATAGAAAACCGGTCACGCCGCTCTCGACGACCCAGCTTGAATACGCTCGCAGGTCCTGTTCGAGCGTTTCGGGACGGGTGTGGGTAACTCCGAGATCGATACCATTGCCGCCGTGGACGTGAACGTCGATCATACCTGGAATGACGATTCTGCCGCGCAGGTCCAGTACCAGTCCCTTTGTCCGCGGGGCATCGTCCATAGGACCGATGTAATCGATCCGACCCTCCTCCCCCACGACCAACGCGGCTTTTTCCAGGGCGCGGTCCGGCGTATAAATCGTCGTATGGTTGAGCGTAATGGGCATCGAGTCTCCTAACTTATGGTGGTTAGTCGCCTGGCGGGTGACGATAGAGCAGCGGCAGGTGGGGGTTGCCAGCTCCCCAACGTGCGATCATCTGCCTGTTATGCTCGCGTGCACCTTCGATCACCTTGACGTAGTTGCCGCTGATCAACACCGGTGGTTCCTCACCCATATCGAGCAGGCGGATGGCGGTTTCTGTGATCAGGCAATTCCACAGAAATAGGACAACGACGGATGAACTTGGCGCAACCCGCCATTCTCGCCCTTCCAGTGGCACGAGGGCATCGCCGGGGATGCCGCCGTTGTCGATATTGAAGTCGCCCATTTCATATAGCCGCTCGCCGACCGTGGAGAGCGGGGCTACGGCTGCATACGCATGAGCACAGATCGTGACAACGAGCAGGCCTCGTTTCTTTGCTTCCAGGACCATCTCTACCGGCATCTGGTTCACACCGCTGTTTGAGATCACGAAGATCATCTCGCCGGCTTCGGGCGCGTACTGCGCCAGCAGCGGCTGTACGATTCCCGACGTACGCTCCAATCGCATTGCGTATTCGGTATTCTCGTGGAGCATTAGGGAGGAGGAAAAAACAGGCACAGTGGCAGCGAGGCCACCGGCACGTGTGAAGGCTTCCTCAAGGACCAGGCCGGAATGCCCGGTGCCGAATAGAAAAATGCGTTGTCCTAGCTGGATGGTCTCCGCCATAGCCTGGGCAACCCGACCCAGCTCCTCGCGCTGGGTTTCTACTACTCTAGTCTGCATAGCTTGGATGGTGGTGAGGTACAGGTCAATTCCGCGGGTCCGGGATTCGCTCATCGTTTCCTTCCTCGCCAAGGGTACTTGTTCTAGAAATCCCAATCAAATGTAGGCACTGGCAACCGCAGTGCACCATCGAGCGACTGCAGCAGATCTGGTGAGCCGTGCAGGTCATCCGTAACAGTCAGCGTAGTAGCTGGACACACGCCCAACCATAGCCGAGAGAACGCACCCATAGAGGCACGGAGCACGGGAAGCGACTCATCCCGCACATCGCCGATCGCCGACTCGGCACCGAGGTGAATCTGGTATACGCCGCTGAGATCCCAGGGACTGCTGCCGTCATGGTAGTGGCGAATGGGATCGTCGAGTTCGAGGATGAAATCCAGATCGGCATGTGGCAGTTGGGCGGCCTGGATGCAGGGCTGTAATTGAAGGATGCGTGCCTGCCAGTACGCCCTGGCGGTGGTGTGATACTCAAAATCAGCGTGCCGGCTGATGCGCTCCCGCTTGATATGGCTGCTTAGCAAATCCTGCATTTGAACCCCGGGTGGCTCGACCATTTCCACCAGATGGATCTGATCACCTAGGTTCTTAATCAGCGCCAGTAGCTCCAAGAATTGGTCATAGTCTCGATATGCCATCCAACGCACCCGGTAAGGTCCGTGGCGGGCATCGATAATGGCGACCCACATGTGATGGGATAGGACTTCGCTGTCATCTTGCCGGTAGCCAAGCCCAAAACCGTCAATATCGTGGAGCATGTTGGCATGGGTTAACTCCGGTGGATCAAGTACGGCGCTGCCGTGAACGCGGTGCCGAAGGACGCGGTTGTGGTGGGCCGCCTTCCAATCCCCTGTTGAGAGCTCCACTGGCCGGCGGGGTTGCTGATCGATGGTGAGCTGCATGGGGTCGAAGCGGATAAAGTGCTCATAGGGTCCGGTACCGAACCCGAGATGATTATAGAAACCCTGCTCGAACATGCGCAATCCGGCGATGACGGCTCCGTTTTCGGCGTCTTCGGCAAGCTGCAACGCGGAAAGCCGGCTTGCAAGGCCACGCCTACGGTAGGTATAGCTGGTGGCGACGTCTGTCACGGCTGTAAGCGTAAGATCGGAATCGAGGTAGCGCAACGAACCGGGGACGGTGGTGACGAAACACACAATATGACCATCCACCTCCGTTACCATACCGCGTGACGCACACATGAAGAGGTCACGAGAATGATCATCTGGGCTGCGTGTCCAACCAATTTGGCTCCAGATGCGGCGCACTTGAGCGAGATCCTGTTCGGGGCTACAGGGGCGAATATGCATGGTTCAATCCTTGTTTCTAGTGCAACCGGACGCTCCGGTTGCGGCTACAAATGATTGTATACGATGCGGCCTTGTACCATGGTAAGGTAGACGTTGACATCCTCATCGATCACCGTCAGACTGGCGTCTTTCCCGATGGCGATGCTCCCCAAACGATTGGAGAAGCCCATGGCACGGGCGGGATTGAGCGTCGCCATCTTGACGGCGTCAATCAGGGGTACATCAACGTCCTTGTGGACGTTGCGGACGCACTGGTTCAGGACAGCTGCACTGCCAGCCAGCGTGCCGTCGGCCATGCGAGCGGCACCCTCCCGGACGGAGATCTCATGGCCCAGAAGGTGATAGTCGCCGTCGGGCAACCCGGCGGCTTCCATGCCATCGGTGATCAACACGACCCTGTCAGTCCCAATGGCGCGGACCAGCACTTTCATCGCCCCTGGGTGCACGTGGATTTCGTCGGCGATCAACTCGGCGGTGATGTCGTCCATGCTCATCACGGCGCCCACCAATCCCGGCTTGCGATGGTGTAATCCTGTCTGAGCGTTGAAAGTGTGGGTGACATGCGTCCAATCCCCCAGAAAAGCCTCACGGGCAATGTCATAATCGGCGGTGCTGTGCGCAACCGCGTTAACCACACCCGCCTGCCGGAACAGACCAGCGACCTCTTTCGCGCCGGGCAGCTCGGGCGCAATGGTCACTTGATGAATCCAGCCCTGGCCCGCGTTCAAATAGCCCTTGGCCTCCTCAAGATCCGGATCGTGAAGCCATGCGGGATTTTGCGCGCCCTTCCTCTCCACGTTCATAAAGGGACCTTCAAGGTGGATTCCCAGCGCCTCGGCGCCGGAGACGCCGTTTTCAAAGATCGGGACATAGGCCTCAATCATACGAGTCAGCTCTTCACCTGAAGGCGCCGTGATGGAAATGAGAAAGCCGCAGACGCCGTTCTGTGCAGCCCAGTGCGAATAGGTTTCTAAATCGACTTCAAGGGTGTCCATGTTGCCGAAGGTGATGCCGTTGCCGCCGTGAACGTGAATATTGATTAACCCTGGGATCAAGAATCGCCCGCGCAGATCCAGACGTTCGCCGTCCACACGTGGCGCATCTTCCATCGGACCCACGTAGCTGATCCGACCTTCATCAGAGGCAACCACCGTGCTGCGTGTTAGCGTGTTTGTTGGGGTCAAGACCGTTGCATAATCAAGCGTTATTGCCATGATGTGGGTTTTTCCTTTCAATCCAGACGAGCAAGGGGGATTCAATAACTGGCTCGTTGCTTCCCAATGCTTCTGTACGCATCTTACCTCCCCCACCCTAAAAGATCAATCAGGGGGTTCACCAAACGCATCCGAGGATGAACCTCAAGACGGGAGTTCGAGCCAGCCTACCCTTGCCTGAAGACGGCATCTGGTGTCATAATCGATGGGCAGCTTGATGTCCCAACGATGTTCGCCCTCAGCAATCGGTATCAAGGTCCCATCACCAGGCCGCAAAAGGATTAGAATCAAGATGAGTGAACCGCAAGGATCCAAGAAACAGCTTGAGCGCGGCCGAAAATTGGCGCGTGAGATCTACGATTGGGATTTAAAAAAACTGATGGCGATCACAATGGATGATAAGGTCCGCCTGCAGAGAAAGTATTCCGGACTTTCCTCGGGCCAGGTTGATGACATCATTAATCAGGTGATCGAAGCGCGTCAAGTCGAGATACAGAGGGTAGGCTGGCAGGCTCTTCCTCATGATCTTACCGTGATCGTGACCGTAATCCTTACGGTGTTTTTCGGTTGGCGTACCGGCATCGTGGGTTACGTGGCTTCCCTCATCCTGTTTGAGAGCATCACCCAGTTCTATTTCAATGCCAACCTTTACAAGCCTTTAAGCTTCGCGGTATGGCTGACGTATCCCGCGTACCTCGTTTTCGCGTATTTCCTCTACCGACAAGACATCGTGATATGGCAGATCGTGGTCGCCACCGTTTTCCTGTGGGCCGGCACCTTCTTTTTAGGCTCACTAGCCCGCCTACCCTCGCGCATGATCATTCAAAACCTCCAACTATCTCGAGCGTCGGTAGCCCAACGCAAACGCGACCCACTCAAGCCCACAGACTAATCTTCACCTCGATGGTTCCATCCTCCGGAGACTTTTCCCACCGGTGGTGTCGAATTTTCTCCTACATTTGCCAGTGGGCGATGATGTCGGAGAATGTGGTGAAGGATTGATGGGCGATCCCATTCTCCCTGCAGTACACCGCTAACTTAGATTTTGCGTAGACGACATCCGCATATCGTACAGCGGTGAAGTCGCTCGGACCGTCCCCAATGTAGATGATATTTCTCCCTTGCTCCCTGATGCTTCGCACGATGGCAGGCTTACATGTAGCTAAACGGGGCGTTTCATCGTTGTGCCAGGGGAATTCGAATTCAAACTTACCATCGCGCTCCCGGACTGTGTTGGCATACAGGAATACGTTTTCGACGCCGGCTCGAGCGAGGATGCGTTCGATATACCACCCTAGTCCATCGCTCACGATGGCGAATTCATACCCGCGCCGGCGGCAAGCGCGGACGAGATCCACGATGGACGCGTCGAAAATGACTTCCTCCAGCGCCGCTTCCATCTCACGCAGACCCGTTGTGATCGTTGCAAAGGTAAGATGGAATTCCTCTGAGGATGTGATCTCTCCACGATCCCAGGCCAGTGAATACTTGTTCCCACTGGATGCAAACCGGATCGCGATGAACTCCATTACATTCTCTTCGGTGACCGTACCGTCGAAATCACAAAGAACCTGCACCGGCAAACCGAGTTCTGATTGCATTGAACGAGCCAATTCTAAGACGTTACTTCTTATTCCGCGTCTGCTTCCCCTTCAACGACCTCGCCCATGCCTTCACCGCGTCCTGGCTGGCAACGTGGGGCGCCCAATCTTCCCCATCCTCTACCTGCTGTTCCATCAGCTTCAGGATACGCGACGGACACGCCTCGAGCCATCTAACCCAGGGCGGTTTAAGGATCGCAGGAGGTCGCTGGGAGAACCAAACCACGCAAATGCCGAGGATCACAAAAGCAGCAAGAAAGAGGAAGTAGTAACTTCCAAGCCGTTCTTCTGCTAGGGTGTTGTAAGTGAACAGGATGAACAAGAGACCCAGCGGTATATAGCCATACACGCCTTTGCGCATCTTCCAAAACCATTTTTTCCAGGTCCCAAAACGGGCGACCAAGCCTGCGGCGATAAATCCAAATCCGAGCAGGCGGATAACCTGGGCTTGATCGAAGTCAAACATGATGCATTCTCTCCAAGAGTTCGAGGGCATGACCCGTAATCATCGCAGCTACATCTTCTCGATAGGGACTGATAAGGGCTTCGTAGGTTTTTCCCTGGAAAGCCGCCTCATCAGGGAAATAGCCGGCCTCATCGTTGGCGTAGCTCACGACAGTTGTATGTTCGAATGGGCTGCGGTTCTTGATGGTCTGAACGATGCGGGTGAAGGGTTCTCCGGGGAGCCCGATCCATGCGAGATCGTCGAGGAAGAGCACTTGAAGTTCGGTTTGAACAGAGGTTTTCCCTTCGAGGGCGATACGGATCTGCGCCTGCGCCTCAGCGCCCTGTAGGCGAGTGAATGTGCGGCGGATTTCGCCGTGAGGGGTGTTCTGTGCCTCCAACTGCTTCAACTCCGCTCGTTGCGCGGCAACCTCTTGCTCAGCTTGTTCCCGGGATGGGAACGCGCGGAATGGTAGTTCCACGGGGAGGACTTCTCCTCCCAGCCGCATCCCCGGTCTGGTTTCCACAGTTTGCATTGCACGAAGCACTTCCCCAGCGAGGATGCGCCCCGTTCGTTCAACCTCGGCGAAGGTCTGACCCCGGCGTGTGAAGCGCGTGCTGATATCGCCTGAAGCACTGTTGGCGAACATGAAGGTGGTGTGCGAGTAGATCGCCTGAAGCGCGCGCCGAGCGGCGCCCGGAAAATCAGCGCTGATCAGTAGGTTCTCATGCCCCATGATGGTGGGATGGCAACCGTAGCTCATCATCACCGCGAGGGGGTCGCCGCTTGCGTCATCCACCCGCAGGGTGATCACTTCCTCATCCTGCGGTCCCTCGGTGGGATTATTGCGATTGGCGCCGATCCCAGATACTCGGCCATGTGCGACACCCCACCCAACCGGCTGTAGACTCGCATGCGCCTGAATAGCAGCATCCACGATTTTACCCTGGGTGACCGCCTGCAGTTCGAGATCCGCCTCGGTGTGCAGGCCAGGCACATCGGTCAAGAACCCAGCCGGGCCGGAGTGCGTGTGTGAGCAAGCAAGCATGATGCGGCTGGCCGGGATCCCAGTTGCCTCTTCGATGCGCGCTCGAGTGGTCCGGGTATACACGAGCGGCACGCCGAGTAGATCGAGCGTAATCAGCAGGATGGAATTGGTATGGCACTTCAGGAGTAGCGCCTGACCCTTCAAGGCGTCATACACCCCCCGGCTGGTACCCTCGCGGGCGGCGTAGCCCTCCATGAACCCCCCCACTGGCGGGGTGATGTCGAACTCAATGGCGCTGGCTGAAAAATCTGACATCTTCATTCCTACCAGATCTTAATCCTTCCCCAATATTTTTCCATGAGCGGCTGGTTGAACGCATCGCTGCCGTCAATGTTCCCACTCATAAACACAGGAGGGTCGAGGCCCTTGTCTACCAATATGTCAATCGCCTCTACAATGATGGATTGCAGGATGATCATGCCAAGAACACCCGAGGCAGGTCCAAAGGGTTGCTTCATGACAGGGTGTCTCATGATGCAGTCGCCTTTTGGGGCTTGATTATCAATGACCAGGTCGGCAAGCTGATAGAGCTTCTTTCCACTCGAGTGACGGGAGGTGGTCCCCTTGGAGTGTTGGAGCGAGGTGATCGCGATCACTTTCAAGCCGCGCTCTCGGGCTCCCTGCGCCATCTCGATCGGCGCGGCATTGCGTCCCGAATTGGAGATGATGATCATCAAGTCTTCAGGCTTGGGATTGTAGTAATTCAGGATGACATTCGCCATCCCTTCGACTCGCTCCATCCATTCGCTTTGGAAAACCTTATGGTTCCCAGTCAGGCTGTCCTCCAGAATGGCGTCAACAGGCACTAAGCCACCCGCGCGGTAGGCCACATCTTCGGCGATGACATGACTGTGCCCAGTGCCAAAGGTGTAGACAATGCCATCCGCGGAGACTGTTTGGGCGACGAGTGCTGCGGCTTCCCGAATCGTGGCGAGCTGGGTTTCCACAACCTGATCCACCATCTTCTGGAGTTTATGGATATAGTCGAGAGCTTTCTCAGCCATGTTTTTTCTCCCCTTGCATATGCCAGAACCTCAACGTAATCTCCCGCGCATTGATACCGTCACGATCTTCGCGCCGGCCTGTAGTCTACCCAAACGCCGCAACCGCCCGATCGAGCGCCTCACGCAGCGCACGCACTTTCTTCTCTGCAACGATTCCCGAACGGTTTGCAGGCTCGCGTACGGGCGACCCGGAATGCGCATGCACGACGCCCGTTTTGCGCACCAGCTCTTCGACATTGTCGGCACTGACCCCGCCAGCCAGGAACAGTTCAATACGCCCCGCCGCCTGGTCATGGAACGCACGGATGGCGTCAGTGTTATCGATGGCCTTATCACTAAGACCAACCCCGCCAGTGATGCGCATACTATAGACACGAGCCTCGATCAAATCTTCCATCGCTTGAACGAGATCGTCTGTTGCCTGCCACACGAGGTGCACATGGAGCGGAAGGTCGCCGGCTGCGTCTTGGAAGCGCTGCAAGGCTTCTATGTCAATTTTTCGCTCGGGCGTGATGGCGCCCAGAAGGAAACCGGCGGCGCCATGTTCACGCGCCAGGCGAATGTCGGTGCACATGACGGCGATGTCTTCAGGAGTGCAATGGAATGAACGGGCATGTGGGCGGATCATGGCGAGGACATCGATCTCGACGTGGCTGCAAACCTGCTCCACCATACCAGTCGTTGGAGACAGTCCATCCTGCAGGAAATCAGACTTTAGGTCGATCTGTGTAGCTCCTCCGGCTTGTGCGGCGAGGGCGTCGTCGACGGTTTCGGCAATGATCTCTAACATCGGATACCTCTCTCTAAAGGGGAATGCTGCAAGAAATCAAATCGCCAATCGGACGTGGTTCACATCCCTGTATGGCGAAGATCACATGCGTGGCGGACTCAAACGTGCGCGACTGAATGAGTGCGTAAACCGCTACCAAGAACAGATAATTATCCCAGAGATTGGGGGAGGGGTTACTTCACCCACTCCGAAAATGATTTTTCAATCTCCGGCCAATACTCATTTTTCGAGTGGGCCGGCATCATTCGACAGGTGATTGTAACGCCCTTCTCATGTGCCCGCTTCAGGGCCTTCACACCGTCTTCCCTCAAATAGACTGTATTGGAGAGCTTCTTCGAGCCACGGCTGAAAGCCTGGTTCCCAAGGTTGATCTCAGGGAGATCCAGCCCACCATCGATCAAACCAACACCATCTTCCGGCCATTTTGCTATGATGAAGATGCTTTCCTTTTCAGCCGAGGGGCTTTTGCAATATTCCACCGTATCAGCAATGCTTAATACCGATACCTTGCCTCCCGTTGGTGCAACCGCCTTAAGAAGGGTCACCTGCATGGGATCAGCCGCTACTTCATCATTGGTGACGATAATGTGATCGAATTTTAATGCTGCATTCCAAGACACAAGGATTTGTCCATGGATGAGACGGTTATCCATTCGTAAATGAGCGACAGGCATGCGGGCCTCCTGCAAATGGCGTGAGAGAGTTTAGCTCCGGTTTAGTATGTCAGAGAGAGTCTTGATACCTTTTATACCTGAGTCTTTGGCCAAAGCAACCAAATCGTCGAGGTCTTTCCCATCGCGAAGGACCAGGATTTCAGCGAGCATGGGAAGATTTACGCCAGTAACAATCTTGATCGATTCGTCAGCCATGGCAAGGCGGGCACTCGCGTTAAAAGGGCTGGCGCCGGGCAGGTCGACAAGAACCAAGACGCCATGATCATCGCTGACGGAGGCAACGGCGGACCCGATTTTCTCCATCAAACCCTCGACATCTTCCATTTCCAAAAGGCTGATGGTCTCAAGTTGATCTTGTTCGCCGACAATCATCTGGACAGCGTCGACAATTCCCTCTGCCATTCTTCCATGGGCTGCGACAACAATACCTACCAAAAAAACCTCCTTTCGCCGATGCCGGGCAAATTACAGACCGGCGCCATTGTGAGAAAAATTCAGACCTCATTATAAATCTGAGCCCGCCGGTTGTGGGAACCAATTTCTAGAAGAAATAATATGGCGCCCAGGCGAATTCCTGATAGTCTTCCGTCAATTTGGCGTTATGCTCCTCCGATCCATCCACATTGAAGCTGAGATAGACTGGAGGAACCTTTCCAGCATCTAGCATTGTCTGCACTGCCTCGAGCATGACCGCGTTCAGCATCGCCGCGCCCAGGATCGTGGAGACCGCGCCGGCCCTAACCTCCATGCCCTCGAACTTCATGATCGCATCGCCCTTGGGTGTGCCTGTGTCGAGGACGAGGTCAACCGCTTCAAACAGGCGCTGTCCACTTGAGTGGCGCGAAGCCGAGGTTTTGGAATGCTTGAGCGATGTCAGCGCGATGACTTTGACACCCTTCTTTTTGGCTGCCAACGCGAATTCGATCGGCTCTGGATTGCGGCCGGAATTGGAAATTACGATCAGAACCTCGCCTGGCATCATCGGGTAGCGCTGGAAAAGGATCGTTCCATAGCCTTCAAGCTGCTCCGCCATGCCCCAGATCGGATCAGGAAGATGAAAGATGGGATAAAGGCCACCGGCACGACCGGTGATCTCTCTCGCCAGAAGTTGTGAGTGCCCGCTGCCGAACACATAGCAGGCTTTGCCCTCGGCGAGTACCTCACCGATCATCTTACCTGCCGCAAGTATGCTCTCACCCTTATCCTCCATCTCACCCAGGAGTTTTTGGACTTCTTGCAAATAGATTTGATACATCATCTACTCTTTCTACTTCCATGATTTGTACAAAAGAGAACCAAGGTAAGGGGCATAACTTGCTCCCCTTACCCTGGCAATTTTACCAAGCGATGGCCTTTACTTCAAAAAAATCTAACCCAGGATCCCAAACGCACCGCCAATGAAGCCGATGACGATGAGAACGAGGATAACCCGGATCGGCGTCCAACCCTTCTTCAACAGGTAGTAGGACAGCCAAGTAACGAGGACCGGAAGCATGAAAGGCAAAATGGCGTCCAGGTTACCCTGAACACCAACGGTCTGCGTGACGATTTCCCCCGCGACGTCCACATCCTCGGACCATGCCAGTGGAGTGGTCAATTTCACAATCGAGGGTGCAAAACCTCCGACAACGATCAAACCAACGATCGTTGCAGCTTCGGTGATGCGCTCGATCATCCCGCTGCCTAGCTGGCCAATCAGTTCTGTGCCCTGGTTATAGGCCCAGAAGAATTGCCAGTATCGGGCAGCAAGATAGGGGATCAAGACCAGCAGGATCACCAGGATCGGGCCAAAGACATTGCCATTGAGGGCCATGACCGACCCGATGCTGAAGATGATACTGTTGTAGAGCGCCCAGACAAGTGTGTCACCGATGCCAGCGAGTGGGCCCATCAAACCGACTTTAAGGCCCTCCGAACTGGAGAGCGCCGCGCCTGCTTCTTCTAGCGAGGCGTGGGCGCCCAAGATGAGGGGCATACCGACAACAGGGTTGGTATTGAAGAAGTTAAGGTTGGTAAGGAATGCTTCCTTGAAGTCTTCAGGATCCGGATGGGTCACCTTGAGGATGGGTAGGATCGAGTAGCAGTATGCAACGGACTGCATACGCTCGTAGTTCCAACCCCACTGGTTGGTGAACACATGGCGCCAGAAGGCCTTCATCAGAACAGAGCGTTCAAGTTTTCTCTCAGCCATCTCACGCCTCCTGATACTTCAACCGCTGATAGACCAGCGCGATGGCGACCGCCGCCAGAGCGATGCCGACGAGCGGCATCTTCAGGTAGGCGAACATCACGAAGCCTGCCAGCAGGAAGGCTGGGTATTTTTCAACGGGAAGGAATCTGAGCAGCATGGCAAAGCCTAGCGCTGGAAGCAATCCGCCTGTGACGGTCATGCCCTTATTGAACCAGGGATTTGCCTCAAAGAAGCCAGACACAGCGTTAACCGCGCCCTCACCGAACGCAACAGCCAGGAAGACGGGAATCGCACGGCTTAGACCCCAGATGATGTGGCTATACCAAACTACCATTCGGTCGAACGCTTTATCGTTTCCTTCCTCTGCGTATCGATCTGCTTGGTGAACGAAGATGAAGTTCAAGAACCGGTTGAGGATGTCTACCTGGGTAAGGAGCAGCGCCGCAGGAATGGCCAGCGTGAGGCCAAGCTCAAAGTTGCCACCCTTGCCGAAGTAGGTCCCCAGGATTGCGCCG
This sequence comes from uncultured Anaerolineaceae bacterium, assembly GCA_964385305.1. Classification (GTDB taxonomy): domain Bacteria; phylum Chloroflexota; class Anaerolineae; order Anaerolineales; family E44-bin32; genus CAYLOP01. The sequence continues at coordinate 20,596 of CAYLOP010000042.1, forward strand.
ACTGTGTAGTCCGGAACGGTTGCGCCACCATAAGTGTACACACCCAGAGCCATCAGCTCGAGCGTGCCGCCGATAAGCATACCTGTTTGGACATCACCCACAATCAACCCGGCGCCAAAACCCGCAATCAATGGGCGGAAGCCCAGGAAGAGGGTCGGGCCGAGGATATCGATGACACACAGATAGGCAAAGATCGCTAATAAAATTGCCGTTAATATTGGTGACATTTATCCTCCTCCTCGGAGTTAGAACGGGGAGTATACTGAATCGGATGCAAGGATCTTCTATCAATCAATTGGATTCCCTTCACCTCCTCAATCGCACGTTACTGGGACCATCGCTTGAGTCGACACAGATGGAATCATCTGAATCGACACAAACGATAGAAAAGGATTGATTTAACACGTACCAATATTCTCGATTGCCACCAGCTGGATGATCGGCTAGTGATATGAGACTTCACTGGTCGTTGGGAGCTCTCGTTTATGATGTCTGTCGTGGATTGAGGACAGCACTTTATTCAGAAAAATAGGAACTCGTCAATTGTGCGATTCTCAACACCAACATCTTGGCAGTAACGCCAAACCTGGATTTATTCCTCGATTTACAAATATCTTGGTGGTGAAAGGGAATGCATGCATCCCCGCCCCGCTTCATGCGTGATGTTCATCCCTCAGTAGCAATAAAGGCATCGAAACATACATATCTACTTTATAGTGAGTCGGTTACAGTGTCAAGCTAAAATCAACCTGTGTTATCTAAAGTTTAAAAGTGGACAGTTTAAACTTCATAACTGGACCGTTTAA